>CADANF010000030.1 GCA_902789175.1 uncultured Lachnospiraceae bacterium | reverse complement strand
GATTTTACTGGGCTTTGAAGGCTTTCGTTGTTTGCCCTCATCGCTGACAGCTTGTTTATAATAACACCCTAAAACGGATACGTCAACCACTTTTTTGAAATATTTTTAAAGTTTTTTTTCGTTTCTAAAAAGAATGGCTTATTTGCGTCGTTTTAGGGTGTAAAAAAATTTCAAAGTTCCCAAGTTTTAAGGGATATAAGTATTATTTTCCCAGTTCTTCTACAAAACTTTTTTTCAAAATATTAAGACCCTTTATTAGAGTTTCATCGTCAATGATAAGAGGTGGCATAACTTTATCCACTTCATCTCTTCTTCCAGCTCTTTCCATAATGAGGCCATTGCTAAAAGCACGGACTGATACACGCTTGCTAAGATCACTGTCATGGGTATCGATTCCCCAGATGAATCCAATACCTCTTACTTCAAACCTGTCATCAAGCGGCTTGATCTCATTATTTAAAAATTCCTCTATTATCTTGGACTTTCTCTTAGTCTCTTCTTCCATATGATTATTATTAAAGAGTTCTAAAGCAGCACGCGCAGCAACCATAGCAAGCTGGTTACCTCGGAAAGTTCCATTATGCTCCCCCGGACTCCAAATATCTAATTCTGGTCTGAATAATGTAAGTGCAAATGGAAATCCATATCCACCTACTGATTTTGATAATACAAATATATCCGGCTGAATGCCTGCTCTTTCAAATGAGAAAAATGATCCAGTTCTTCCACAGCCAACCTGAACATCATCAATGATAAGCAAAATATCATTTTTATCGCAGAATTCTCTTACTGCTTTAAGATAATCTACACCAAATACCTGAATACCGCCTTCCGCCTGAACTGTTTCAAGTATAAGAGCAGCCGGCTTTTCAACACCTGAATGATCATCGTCTACTAAAGTCTGCATATATTTAACTGTATCAAGTCCATCAAACATATATGGAGCTGGAATATGTGTAACATTTGTAAGTGGTACACCTGCTCCGTGTCTTGCTCCTCTTTCCGCCGTAAGAGAGAGTGTTCCTAAGGTCATACCATGGAAACATCCCATAAGGCACCAGATTTCTGATCTCTTCTTTACTTTTCTTGCCAGTTTTAATGCAGCTTCAACACCATTAGTTCCAGTTGGCCCCGGAAACATGATCTTATAATCCATATTTCTTGGTTTAAGGATATTTTCCTGGAAATATGAGATGAATGCCTCCTTGGCCTCTGTATGCATATCCATGGCATGCATTATGCCATCTTTCTCAATATAATCAATGATCTTTTCTTTGATATATGGATTATTATGTCCATAATTAAGCGCACCGGCTCCACAGAAAAAATCAATATATTCTTTTCCGTTTACATCAGTGATCTTAGCTCCCTTTGCTGTAGCAAGTTCCTGATCAAAAATCCTGCAATATGATCTTACTTCAGATTCATACTGCATAAAAACTTCTTTACCCATTTTACATTATGTCCTTTCAATCATTTGTTATTGGAGAAAATTTGTCTTCTCACTTTCGAATTCTCTAAGTCTTATCTTATATGTTTCATCCATTTCTTTTTCAAATTTAAGACGTGGTTCTTCTACTCCCATATCTTTCATATATTTTCTTAAAAGATCCGGATTAAGGATAAACAGTGGTCCTATCAGATATGTAGCTAAAAAGTTATTCTTTCTATATCCTTCATATTCTGATTCTTTATTAATTCCACATCCATGTATTGAATGAAAAGCATAGTTCTTCTTATTATCACCAAAACTAAAGCTAAAAACTGCTTTATGTCCCATAATAAGAGAATCCAGCCCTTCCATCTTACCTAAGTAAAGGGTATTATAACGCTTCATCATATCTCTTTTTGCAGTAAGTCCGGTTATTCCAAGGCCTGATACCCCCCTGTTCTTACCTTCTATCTTATCTCCGAAGATTTCTATAGCATTACCTGTAAAAAGCATAGGACAGCCCTTATCAATAAGTTCAATTATCCTGTCCTTATATGGTTTTAATTTCTTTATAACTATCTCCTGAGTTCTTTCCGACATCGATCCCATATAGATAAAATCAACTTCTTCATTTACGAATCTTGGTTCATCTGTAAGAGCAGTTTCTACCACCTCTACTTCATTTGTGAGAGCGACTGATTCTTCAAGATATCTTACGTTAAATGTATCTCCATAGAGGTTACATACTTCAGGATATAAATATTCAATGACAATTTTTTTCATTAGTTATTACCTCCATTCCTAAGACTCTTCTTTAAAAGGTCATTAAGTTTGTCAGTATTGGCCTGTTCATACATATCATATAAAATGTATATAGTTTCACCCTTAGTCTTATTTAATTCATCTGGAATCTTTTCAATTTCTTCATAGGCAACGATTTTTTCTTCTGGCACCCCTGCTAAAAGGAGTCTGAACTTAACATCCATCGCTCTATGTCCACCTACAGCTACTTTCTTTATTGATGGATCATTTAAGAATTCGAAATCGCAGTCATAGAACCAGGCAATATTTTCTGATGATTCCAGATTATCATGGAAATCTTCTATAAGGAGACAAACTTCTTTCTCCCCTGGCTCATTTTTTACATAATCAAATACTATGGAGCAGGCAACCGGATTCTGACCTTTAGCCAGATTATTAACGATATGAACTCCATTTACTGTTTCCTTCATATATCTGGATTTAGCGATCTCCAGCTCATCAAAAGCCTTCTTTATAACCTCATCCTTGATCCCTATCTCTCTTAAAAGAGTGATACATGCAACTTCATTATATACATTAAAAATACTATCCGATGCCATCTTATAAGCGGATACTTTTCCATCTTTTGTTCTTATCTCAATCTTCTCTGCAGCCTTATCCACCTTAGTCACAAGATAATCAGCCTCAGGTGACTTGTAACCGCAGTTAGGGCAATAAGCCTTACCAATATGATGGTAACGAACGAATTCGTATTTTAACTTTGTATAACAATTAGGGCAGATACGAGCATCATTTACAATATTAACTGATTCTTTCTTATCTGTTTCTAACTTATCGATACCAAAGAATATCTTCTTATTCTTTCCTTCAGCCTTCATGCGATTGCTGATAAGATCATCCGAATTAAGGATAAGAACAGTATCTTCTGAAAGAGAACTATTGATTATATTAAAAATAAATTCAGAATGGGCATTACGCTTTAACGAATCACGGAATAAATTTGTAACCACAAGATAATTTGGCTTTATATATGGATATATCCTAAGAGAACTTCTTTCATCTACTTCAAGAACACAGATCTTATATTTTGGCTTATTAAAGAGAGTTACCCCACTAAGAAATGTAGTAGATATTCCTCCTATAGTATTGGAACCAGCTTTGTTACTAAGTACCTTATGTCCTGTTCTTTCAAGAACATCAATTATCATATTACAGGTAGTAGTCTTCCCATTTGTCCCTGTAACTGCAATGATAGTCTCAGGTTTTGCAACTTTATTATAGAATTCTGGATCTATGCGTCTAGCAAGATTTCCTGGAAAATGACTCCCATTAAGATGAAGCGCTTTTCCAAATATTCTAATTCCCAAACGGGCACATTTCGCAACAAAGAGTGCTATATAAAATCTCACTTTAAATTTCCTCCATTTAATCATCGGTAACCGAAAAGATTTTACTCTCTTAGTATCATTTCGTCAACAAAGCAAAGATTTCCGGCATTTTCTGTATCTTTTTATTTAAAGATAACATCTGTAACATTTGTAAAAACATGCAGAAGCATATTCTTATCATTGATATAGGTAAGTACCTTGCTTCCTTCTACTGCTTTATCAAAGTCATTTCCCATATAAATAGATGCTGCCGCCATAACTAACCATGCGATCAAAAAACCAAATACTAAACCTGCCGCAAATCCACCCAGCTTATCTACAAATTTCACCAGTTTTATAGATCCAAATATAGAATTAAGGACCACTGTTAAAATGATAAGAAGTATCCTTATAACTATAAATGTAATAAGACATGCGATAACATTTACACCCATATAGGCTACGCTCTTTGCAATGTAACGATAAATATTATCCACCCCCATCTTTACATAGGTATCCTTATTATCATTGGCAATAAGAGCATTCGACATAAACTGAGGTATATCTATCTCTTTTATAAGACTTACCTTTTTACTTCTGTCAGTTTCATGATCCATATACTCTTTTGTATAAGTATGAAGAGTGTCTGGATCAATTTCTTCTTCAGCAAGCTTCCTATATTCATCTCTTATCCTTTTTTCTACATTTTCTTCAAATCTTTTATAGATTTTTTCTTCGATAGAATCATCTATCTTAGTATTTTCAATCAGAAACTGGCTCGTATAGGGTGTTAATAAATAACAAAGAACAAGGGCTATAACCGTAGCAAGCGTTCCTATCACCGCACGGAAAAGCCCTCTCCTTAGACCTATAAGAGCAGAAATAATTATCACTAAAAGTACGATAATCGTAAGTGCCATATAAATCTCCTTTTAATCAGTGTCCATCATATGCAGTAAGCTTGATGGTCTCTGTTTTATCTTCAAATGTTACTATATATTCATTACTCTTTGATGCAGGTATCATATTCATAACCTGAGAATCAAAAGAATATCTGAATTTAGTACGCCCCTTAGTAGTTACAATGAGGCACTGATTGCCTCCGGTAAAAATAATCTCATCTTCTGAAGCATAAATCTGCTTATAATTTAGATCAAATGGAAATTCGAATTTCTCTTTTCCATTCAGATCATATAATTTCATGGTAAAATACGCAGCCGAAGTTGATGTAGCTGTATTATTTCTTTCAACTGTCCCTACATATTTTTCGGAATAAAATATGCTCTGTATCTCATTATCATACTTTATCCTTGCTCTTTCGGAAGGTTTTTCCTTCATGTCATAAATGATGATCTCCTTATCAGAAAATGCAGCAACTATGTCATTTGTAAGGAATTCAACCTTTGGGATCATCTCTGATTCAAATGTAAATCCTCCCACCATTCTGTCTGCATTTGCATTCTGTCCAACCTCACCGAAATTATATGCAGTAAGTTTAACATTGGTATTAATACCATTCATATAAAAAAAACTAGAGAAAAGCTTCTCACCATCATGGGATATGCTTATATCAATAGGATATCCACTCTTATTGATAGAGGTCTGCATTTCATAAATAGGCTGACCTGCTGAACTGTACATATTGATGTAATTTGTCTCGCTGCTTTCAAGAACACATGTAAATGCTCCCTGCTTTGCCACATCAATATCCACAACCTTATACGGCATGGTAACTTCACTTACAAGTCCATCAAGATTAAATACATAAACGTTATTGCCTCCCTTATCTGCAACCACAGCATAATTCCCTCTTTCGGAAGCAATAGGATTTGTTGTATTTATTCCGGCTGTCCATACATTGTTACCATTAGAATCAATATAGGATACTCCATCCTGTGAGTATTTTAAGATATTATCCCCAAATCGTATAAATTTAGAATTGGTATCAAATACTACATCTGATGAGTGTACCACCTTATATCCGCGGAATCTTCTGAGTCTTGTATATACATAAAAACATGCTCCGAATAGTATCACCGCTGTAACAAGAATCATCAGTAGTCTAGCTTTTAATCTACTGCTGTTTCGTAATCTTTTACTATTCTCGGCTGCCATTTCCTCAGAGCCGCCAATATTTATTACATTGTCATATCCTGTATCATTCTTTCTAAATGCCATATTTACTTAAGCCTTCCCTCAATCTTTAGGAGTCGGATTCTTATAATAAGCTATTGCATCTGACACATTTTCGGCAGCACCGTCTGCCATGATCTGTATAAGATCGTTAAGCTTATCCTGAGTACAGAATTCTTCTCCTATATATGAAGCATAATTATTTGAGATGAAAAGACATTTTTCTTTATATGCCTTCTCTGTATCCGAAAGCTCTTCTGTAAGTCTTTCCTTATTGTTAAGGATTTCATCTAACAACGGCTTTCTTCTGTTGTTTATCTCATTCATTATATCGTTTTTTACGAATTCGTCAAAATTTTTTAAAGCTTCTCTCTTCTCATCGCTGATGTCTTCTGCTTCTTTATTAAGTTCACTGATCCTGTCATCATAATCTGACAGTTCATAAAAGCTTTCATCTTTATCCTTTAATATTTTCCTTTTGATAGCTTTTATCTTCTTATCATTAAAAGCAATATCATTTCTTATCTCTCTTCCTTCTTTTATCTCTTCAAGATATTTAACCTTGGTCTTTATATAGATAAAAAAGTATATAAGAATAAGGATTATCACTACACCAGCTAAAACAATAACTGATAATATATCTCTCTTTTTTTCATTCATCCCGGCAAAGGCTGTGATCCTTAACAGCCAGGTGAGGACCGTAGGAAAACATAGATAAATAAGGATAAATGAACCTGCCATTTTTAAGATATCAAGGAATCCCTTAGGCATAAACATATAATAATAAAATTTAGTCCTGCAGAATAAAGGAACCTTATTTTCCTTAAATAACTTTTTAATCTGCTTTTCTTTATTTTTATTATCAAGCCTTAAATCTTTAGTCTCTTCTTTGATCCGTTCATTTATCTGGGCACTCTTGCCTCTATCTCTTGCAGCTTCAGCTTTTTTAACTTTAGCCTGATTCTCATTTATATGCCTGTTGTATTCGCTGCTTAATTCCAAACGTCTCTTCTTGATGGTTGAATCGATCTCATCTCTTATAGATTTGTCTTCATCCGCAGCTGATTTTTTAGCTTTCTTAAGTTCATCTTTTATAGTCTGAATCCTCTGATTAAGCTCATCTCTTTCAACTACAGCTTCCTTTACTCTGACAAGAAAGTCCCCATCTTCCCTGAATACATTTTCCGCCATTACTAGTTCTCCTTAGCCAGTAGTCCGGGACTTATCCCAAACAAAAATAATGGCCTGTGCCAAGGCACAGGCCATACACAAAGTCTATTTTAACGCTAATTCATCGCTTTATCAACTGCACTTATTAAAGCTTGTACAGAAGCAATTACAATATCATCCTCAATTCCGCATCCCCAGAAGAACTTTTCTTCTTCCTCTGTCTGAATACCCACATAAGCACAAGCCTTGGAATCAGAGCCTCTGTTAAGAGCATGCTCTTCATAAGTAACCAGTGAAAACTGTATCTTAAAATGTCTCATGATTGCATTGCTTACAGCATCAAGACGTCCATTACCATGTCCATGATAAACCTTTGCAACTCCATCTCTTTGAATTGAGATCTCGCAAGTTATGCCTCCCTTTTCCTGAATAAAGCTGCAGGCCTTAAATTCAATAGGCGCTTTAAGATTAACATATTCCTGAACGAACATCTTGTAAACTTCTTCTGGTTTAAGTTCCTTATGTTCTCTGTCTGATACACCTTTAATATAGTATCCAACATCTTCCTTCATCTTCTTAGGAAGTTCCATACCATATTTAGTCTCAAGTATAAATCCGATTCCACCCTTACCTGACTGACTGTTGATCCTTATTACATCTCCATCATAAGTACGTCCGATATCTTCTGGATTAAGAGGAAGATATGGAACTGTCCACATCTGATCAGAATCATCTTCTCTACATTTCATGCCTTTGGCAATAGCATCCTGATGAGATCCGGAAAAAGCTGCAAATACCAGTTTTCCACAATATGGCTGTCTTGGAGGAACTACCATCTCTGTAAATTTTTCATATACTTCCTGAATACGAGGCATATCTGAAAAATCAAGTTCTGGATCAACACCATGTGTAAACATGTTCATGGCAATAGTGATAATATCTACATTTCCTGTTCTCTCACCATTTCCAAAAAGTGTTCCTTCAATCCTGTCAGCTCCTGCAAGAAGTCCAAGCTCCGCATCTGCCACACCACATCCTCTGTCATTATGTGGGTGAAGAGAAAGGACAACATTTTCTCTATACTTTAAGTTTTTATTCATATATTCAATCTGACTTGCATAAACATGAGGAAGTGACATTTCCACTGTTGCAGGAAGATTGATAATTGCTTTTCTATCACCAGTTGGCTGCCATACATCAAGAACTGCATTACAAACCTCAAGAGCATAATCAACTTCAGTACCTGTAAAGCTTTCAGGAGAATATTCGAATCTATATGGAGCCCCAGCTTCATCGGCCAGCTTTTTTAAAAGTGCAGCACCATCTATAGCAATACGCTTCACTTCTTCCTTAGATTTTTTAAATACCTGCTCACGCTGTGCAAGAGAAGTTGAGTTATAAACATGAACGATAACATTCTTTGGATCTGCTCCCTGTACAGCTTCAAAAGTCTTCTTTATAATATGTTCTCTTGCCTGAGTAAGAACCTGTATTGTAACATCATCAGGTATTAAATTATCTTCTATAAGTCTACGGCAGAATTCATATTCTGTATCACTGGCAGCAGGGAAACCAATTTCAATCTCTTTAAAACCGATCTTAATAAGTTCTTTGTAGAATTCGATCTTTTGTTCAAGATTCATTGGTGTTACAAGAGCCTGGTTGCCATCTCTTAAGTCAACCGAGCACCATGCAGGCGCATGATCTATATACTCTTTATTAACCCATTCAGTACAATTAACTGGTGGCATAAAATAGCCTCTTTTGTAATGATCGTAATTCTTCATTTGCTTTTTCCTCCATTTTTAGTGATTGTTAGTACATGTCTTTTTTCCTATGCTGCCCTAAAACTTATTTTATCATTTTTCAATAAAAAAAGCCTCTGCAACAGCACGCTGTTGCAGAGGCGAATAATACGCGGTACCACTCTGCTTCATATCCTCAAAATACTTGAAGATACCTCATTATCAGATACGAATGCCCTGATGCATTTTATATCCTCCCAGATATAACGGTTGGGTTCCGTCCTAAGGCTACTATATAATGATCAATAATTCACCCGGCTGCTCCGAGGCGAGTTCGAAAATATTTCCTCCACTGTCTCGCAGCAACCGACAGCTCTCTCTTTGGAATCCCTATCTCTACTATTCCTCTTCATGGCATTTAGATTATAAATCTTTATATTGGGACTTTAGCACACAGATGCGTTAAAGTCAACCATAAAAAATCCATTTTTACCTAAATATTTCTGGCTAATACCATTTTTATAAAAAGAATTATTATTTCACTCCAACTAAATAAGTGATACAATTACTTAGATCTTATAGGAAATATAAGGACAAGCGAAAGGAAGATAAATATGCCAGAAATTACCAATGACTGGGCTGAAAAATTAAAGCCTGAATATAGTAAACCTTATTATAGAAAGTTATTTGATTTCGTTGGAAATGAATATGCAACTCATACTGTTTTTCCACCTGGGGATGATATCTTTAATGCCTTTCATCTTACGCCTCTTAAAAATGTAAAAGTAGTGATAATTGGACAGGATCCTTATCATGACGTAGGCCAGGCTCACGGCCTTTCATTTTCAGTAAAACCAGGAGTAGATATCCCACCTTCACTTTTAAATATTTATAAAGAATTGCATGAAGACCTGGGCTGCTACATTCCTGATAATGGTTATCTGGTAAAATGGGCCAACCAGGGAGTTCTTTTACTTAATGCAGTTCTTACCGTGAGGGCTCACGAAGCAGCCAGCCATCAGAATAAAGGCTGGGAGGAATTCACTGACTCCGTTATAAGGATAATAAATGAAGAAGATCGACCTATCGTCTTCTTACTTTGGGGAAGCTTTGCCAGAAGCAAAAAGAAAATGCTCACCAACCCTAATCATCTGATATTAGAAGCTCCTCATCCAAGTCCTCTCTCAGCTTATAGAGGATTTTTTGGCTGCAAACATTTTTCAAAAGCCAATGAATTTCTTAAAAAAAACGGTCTTTCAGCCATCGATTGGCAGATTGAAAACGTAGGCGTAGCGGGCTACGCTGAGGATTTTTGAGGCGTGCTATCGATGTAAGCAGGCAAGCATTCGGTCCAGTTATTTAAGTGACGTTATACTAGCATAAAAACTAACTTCATAAAAGGAGCAACTATGGAAATATATATAATGAGACATGGTACCACCGACTGGAATGTTCTTAAGAAAATTCAGGGAAATACTGATATTCCATTAAACGAAGAAGGAAAAAATCTCGCAGATAGAAGTGGTGAAAATCTTAAAAATACTTACTTTGATGTTATCTATACAAGTCCTCTTAAAAGAGCTTATAGAACAGCCGAGGGAATAAGAGGAAACCGTACTGAAATTCCTATCATTAAAGACAACCGATTGATAGAAATGAATTTCGGAATATACGAAGGAAAGACCTCTGAAGAAAGAGATGCCTTATCCCACAACACTTTCTCCAACTTTTTTAAGTCTCCTGAAAAATTTATTCCAGGCGAAGGCGGAGAAACATTTGAGGAACTCCTTAAAAGGACCGAGGATTTTATGAAGAATGTGATCGAACCCCTATCTCTTCTTTCTCCCAAAGAAAACCCATTTCATCCCGGTCATCCAATAGAGCGAATATTCATTTCCGGCCACGGTGCCATGAATAAAGCCCTTATGATGTATATAAAAAAATGCACCGACCTTTCAAAATTCTGGGACGGTGCATTACAAGTTAATTGCAATATAATAATCATAGAGTATAAAGATGGAAAATATTCTGTAAAAAATGAATCAGCCTTCTTCGGTTAATTTTTTCTTTCTTTTATGCAGCGCAACAAAGAAAGCTCCCACAATGAAAGGGAAAATAAGGCTGTAAAATCTATAAAGGATAGCTGCTGCCGCTGCAGATTCTTTAGCTATTATAAGACTAAAAACTGTGATAAATACAAACTCAAATGTTCCAAGTCCTGCAGGCGATACCATTACGCAGCTGATCATATTGACAACCGCAAGAAGCAGCAATACTCTTACAGGGTTCAGCTTATAATGAGGTAAAAGCACTATCCAGGGCATTATATACCAACAGCAAAGCTTTAACATATTAAGGCCAAGAAGGAGGAGAGCTTCTTTCTTTCGTGAAAGGATATTTCGTCCTTCTTTATTAAATGCTGTAACATTTGTTTCTATAAGTTCGAGCTTGTCATGGAAACGTCTTCCTTCTTTTAAAACTTTTCTCGCAATCTTAAGTATCAGATCCGCAAGCCATTTTGAAGCCGCAAGGAACATAAGAAAAGCAACGATAACAGCTATAACAAGGACACCTAAGGCCACATAACCTTCATAATTTGCAATACCTTTTTCTTTTGTAAATAGAAGTACTATAAATGATGCAGTTCCCATTATACCTATGGCTATCTTTTGAAAAGTATACTGGGTAAGAGTCATACCTGTTCCCTTTGAAACCGGAACTCCACAGGAATTAAGATAATAAATCTCTGCAAAACCTGAAGCGGATCCAAGTGTAGCTGCCTTATAAAACGCACAGTAAAGCCCGCATTTTATGCCATCCCAGAGACTTATCCTCTCTTTATCAAAGTATGTCATTCTATAAATTATGGCTCCTTCAAAAAAGAAATAGCAAAGAGAAGACACTGCAACTAATACATTTACCCAAACCGGCAAATTTATGATTATATCCGCAGCTTTGTCAAAGGTTTCTTTCTGCCATATATAAGCCAGATAAACAAGAGCAAATATTATCGCCCATTTTATAATTCCATTTCTGATTTCCTTTTTCATCTTAACACCCAAATCTTGTCTTTATTTCACTCAAAAAACAATACAATATATGATAAAAAAAGTAAAGCCGGAAATCTCTTTCCGGCTTCGTTACATCTTATTTTATTTTTCTTTTTTACCTGTTTTAGCTGCAGATTTCTTTGCTAACTTTTTAACCGTCGTATCCTTTGCTACTTTCTTTGATGTCTTTTTAACCGTCGTATCCTTTGCTATTTTCTTTGATGTCTTTTGGGTTACTGATTTCTTCTTTAATTCTTTAGTAGTTTCATCTTCATAAGCATATTTTAAAACCGTAACCGAAAGAGGAGGCACATCCATAACAATTGAATACTGCTCTCTGTCACATGGCTCTTTTACTGCCTCGAACTTCTTCTTATTATTTCTTCCAAGTCCCCCAAATCTTTCCTCATCTGATGAAAGTATCTCTTCATATTTTGTAAGACATGGAACCCCGATCTTATAATCTTTTCTTTCAACAGGAACAAAGTTACATATAAACATCAACTGATCCTTAGCCGAAGAACCTCTTCTTACAAATGCATAAATACCACTCTTTGCATCATCAACCTTTGTCCATTCAAATCCAATCTGCTCATTATCATTATAGTAAAGCGCATCGTACTTTGTATAAATATGATTCAGTTCCTTAACCCATTCCTGCATTCCTTTATGAAGAGGATTATCAAGAAGGAACCAGTCAAGGCTTCTAGCCTCACTCCATTCACGGCTCTGAGCAAATTCCTGTCCCATAAAGAGAAGCTTCTTACCTGGATGACCTAACATAAATCCATATGCAGTTCTTAAATTTGCAAATTTATCGGCTTCATCACCAGGCATCTTATTTAACATGGAACATTTAAGATGCACTACCTCATCATGAGATATAACAAGGATATAGTTCTCTGAATATGTATAGCTGATGGAGAAAGTAAGCTTATTATGATTAAAGCTTCTAAAATATGGGTCTGACTTCATATATTCAAGGAAGTCATTCATCCATCCCATATTCCATTTAAATAAGAATCCCAGTCCATCCATAGAAGAAGGTGCTGTAACTCCAGGCCATGCAGTAGATTCCTCTGCAATAAGATATGCTCCCGGATTTCTTTCTTCCATAACACTGTTGATAGTTCTTAAAAGATCTATTGCCTCAAGATTCTCTTTTCCGCCATTTTTATTTGGAACCCATGTTCCATCTCTCTTTCCATAGTCAAGGTAAAGCATTGATGCTACAGCATCAACTCTGAGTCCATCAATATGGAATTTCTCAACCCAGAAAAGCGCATTTGCAGCAAGAAAGTTAGCAACTTCATTGCGCCCGTAATCAAATATATAAGTTCCCCAGTCAGGATGTTCTCCCTTTCTAGGATCTGCATTTTCATAAAGCGGCATGCCATCAAATCTTCCAAGGCCATGAGCATCCTTAGGAAAATGTGCTGGAACCCAGTCAAGGATAACCCCAATATGTCTCTTATGCATCTCATCGATAAAATACATAAAATCATCTGGTGTTCCATATCTTGATGTAGGTGCATAATAATTTGTAACCTGATACCCCCATGAACCATCAAATGGATATTCTGCGACGCCCATAAGTTCCACATGGGTATATCCCATTTCCTGAAGGTAAGCACCTAATTTATCTGCTAATTCTCTATAATTATAGAATCCAAAATCTGAATCCTCATCCTTCTTTTGCCATGAACCCAAATGACACTCATAGATAGACATTGGCTCTTTAAGTCTAGTAACCCTGTCCTTCTTTGCCCTGTTATTCATCCAGGCTCTATCATTCCATTTATACTGATTGATATCATATACAATGTTAGCATTGTCGGGTCTTACCTGATTATAATTTCCGTATGGATCATCCTTATAAAGAATCTCACCATATCTTGTAAGGATCTGGAATTTATATACTGCTCCCGGAAGAACGTCCGGAATAAAAAGTTCATATATACCCGATGCCGAATGGATCTGCATAGGATTCAGCCTTCCATCCCACATATTAAAGTCACCTACAACTGACACACGACGTGCATCTGGTGCCCATACCGCAAAATATGTTCCTTTAACACCATCTATCTCACATGGGTGAGCCCCCATCTTTTCATATATATCATAATGCTTTCCTTCCGCAAAAAGATAAGCATCAAAATCAGTGATCTTACCCTCATATGCATATGCATCTGCTGATTCAACCACGCTTCCATCATAATATTCTGTTTTTAACCTATATTTATTACCTTGGATTTTTGTTGTTGGAAAATAAATCCCATAGAACCCTTCTTCACTTATTTTCTCTAATGGATAATAAGTCTTCCCCGTGGCTGTTCTTACAGAAACCTTGTCTGAATGTGGTCTGTAACAAGTTATAACCTGTCCATCACCATAATCATGAATACCCAGGAGCTGTCTTGGAGCATTGATCTTGCCTGCCATAAGCTCATCATAAAGAACCCAATTCACCCAGTTATTAAGTCTCTCATTCATGTAAAAAATTCCTCCTGCCATTAACATACACTTTTTAACATAACCCTAACAAACGTTTCAACGTCATTATTCATATTTTACCACGAAGGACCCCATCGTGCATCAAATAATTTAATCTATTTTTCTTGCCTTAAGCTTACCGGTTAAGCTATACTTTACACATGAAAACGTGATATGTGACATTCTTACATTGTAGCATGTGACATCCTTACATTGTAGCATGTGACATTTTTACATTGTGGCATGTGACATTTTTACATTGTGGCATGTGACATTTTTACATTGTAGCATGTGACATTCTTACATTGTGGCATGTGACATTCTTACATTATGAAAAAAGGATCTGATGGTAAATGGCAAAAAAATCTGAATCAACAAAAGGAATGACCGAGTTAACCCGGGAAATTAAAGAAAAGTCCTTTCATAACCTATATCTTCTTACAGGATCCGAGCACTATCTCATTAATCAGTTCAGGGACCAGCTTATTTCAGTCCTTGTTCCAGAAGACGATACTATGAATTTTTCTCATTATGACACCTCATCTGCTGATGGAAAGGCCATTGCAAATGACATCGTCACTCTTCCATTTTTTGCTGAGCATAGAGTCATTTTAGTTGAAGATAGCGGATTTTTCTTAAAAGCAAATGAAGATCTACTTGAAGGTCTTGAAAAAATGGCCGATGAGAACATCTTAATCTTCTGCGAGCATGATATGGAAAAGCAGGGACAGCTCACAAAGGCTGTTGATAAAAGAGGCAAACTATATAAGCTTTTCGACGAGAAAAATGCTGTATATACTTTTGATACCATGGATGAACGAACTCTTCTTACATGGTTAAAAAAGAAAATAACTGATGAAGGACTTAATGTGGAGGATCAGGCAATATATAGACTTTATGAAGTTGCCGGCCCAGACATGACCAACCTTTCAAATGAAGTGGAAAAACTGATCTGCTATTCCCTGGAAAAAGATAAGATCACAGCTGATACAGTCGATGAAATATCCATTTCTAAAACTGAAGACAAAGTATTTGAAATGGTCGATGCTATATCAAAACACGATAAAAAGACAGCTATACTTCTTTATAATGATCTGATGATCTTAAGAGAAGCTCCTATGAAGATTCTCACTCTTATCACAAGACATTATAATATCTTAAGTCAGCTTTCTCTTATGGATAATGAGAAGTATGATCATACAAGAATGTCTAAAGTAGCAGGGATAAATCCTTATTTTATCAAGAAATATATGACCATCGTAAAACAGTATAAATATAAAGATTTACTTAAAGCAGTTACTCTCTGTCAGGACACAGATTATGCCATAAAGACCGGAGCTCTAAGTGATAAAGACGCATTGGAAAAACTTATCATTTCATTGGTCTAATGTCACGGGGTAATCCCACCCGTTAGACCCCGTCCATTACTTGCAATGCAAATAAAAAAAACGCCTTACGGCGTTTTTTTTATATAAACTAAGCAATCTTATTAACAGCTTTGTTAAGTCTTGAAATCTTTCTAGCAGCTGTGTTCTTGTGAAGGATGCCCTTCTTAGCAGCCTTATCAATCTTTGATGTAGCAGCGAGAAGTGCTGTAGCAGCAGCTTCCTTGTTACCCTCAGCGATAGCAGCATCTACCTTCTTAACAAGAGTCTTAAGCTCTGTCTTAACTGCCTTATTTCTCATTTCCTTCTTCTTGCTTACAAGAATTCTCTTCTTAGCTGATTTAATGTTAGCCAATGTTCTTTACCTCCATAAAAGATTAAAAAAAAATAATTTATTATGAATGATTCCATTTAGCCAAGACACGGTCAGCTTTCTAAAAAAGCCGGGCATGTGAAACCACTATCTGCGTAAAAATTTACACGCAAAACATATAATACAACAGCCAATAATGATAGTCAAGTGAATATTTCTCCATCTTTCATTACTATTCTTTTTGTCCCTTCCTTCGCAATACCAGGATCATGAGTGACTAGAATTATTTTTTTCATTAAGTTTCTTTAAAATCCCCAAAATTTTCTTACCATTTTCTTCATCCAATGAACCAGTTGGTTCATCAGCAAGTATAACTGTAGTATCTGCTATTATAGAACGAGCTATAGCTGTTCTTTGTCTTTCCCCACCAGAAATCTGATATGGATACTTATTTTTCTTTGAGATAATATCTAGTTCTTCCAATATCTGATCTACGTTTTTTAAATCATTTAAAGCTTTTTTATGTCTATATCTTAATGGAAGAACAACATTTTCATATACTGTTCTATCATTTATCAATGCAAAATGTTGCACCACGAAACCTATGCTTTTATTTCTAAATGCAGCCATTTTTTTATCGGAGAATCCACTTACATCTTCACCTTCAAATAAGTATTTCCCAGAATCTGGCTTTATGATTCCTCCAAGAACATTAAGCAGCGTAGTCTTCCCACAACCACTTTTCCCGGAAATGGTAACAAATTCAGCTTTTTTAATTGTTATATTAATATTTTTTAAAGCTTCTATTTTTGCTTCTTTTTTTCCATAGCTTACCGAAACATTATTTAATTCTATCATTTATTCCTTTCCTCCAATATAGGTATCCAGTTGCATTTCTTTAATATATACTGCGCATGCCACACTCGTTATGATCAATATACTTATCATCGCATATTGAACCACCAAAACAGATTTAAGTGTATATCCAAAGATCAAAAGTCCCATTGAAGCAAATACATCTCCAATAGCCATTATTAACCCTAATGCTATAAAGCTCTCTTTATTATTAATACTTTTACGCGATACACCACAAATCATTTCAACTCCAAAAGTCTGAAAGTTTTCCATAAGCATGCTACATAATGCTATAATATTCGCTGCAGCAGCAAATATTAGAATTATTATTACAATAATTCTAAACTGTTTTGAAACCTCACTAGTATAACGTTCGCAAAATAACTGGACTAATGCGCTGAATGCTTGCTCGAGAGTGCGTCTCAAAAAACGTAGGCGTAGCGGACGTAGGCGTAGCGGGCTACGCTGAGGATTTTTGAGGCGTGCTATCGATGTAAGCAGGCAAGCATTCGGTCCAGTTATTTAAGTGACGTTATACTAGTACTTTTTTTGAGTGCTAGGTGTTTGGGACTTTGGTTATTCGCGAATTTAAGCCAAAGTCCTTTATATATATACACAGTTATTTCAACTGTGATATATTAATAAATTATTTTATTTATATTTTTCTTTAATATATTTATATTGAATCAATTGTGATTATCACATTACAAAGAAGTGCATATTTCAATAAAAAATGTGCATTTTCGGCTATAAATCATATAATGCTCTTATCATCGTCAATTTCTGACAAACTTAAAACTATATCATTTAAACCATATTGGTCCAACAACAAATATCCTCCAAAATAAAACACAACAAATATCCTCCAAAATAAAACAGTTGCTACAAAAAATAATTCTAAAACACACAAGGACCCTAATCGGGACTTTTTTGTTGAAATGACATATAAGCTTTTATACTTAAAAAATAAGTTCCCTCTATACTTTTTTTGCTAAGTCTTATTATTATAATAGTTCTTCGAGTTGTTAATATCCCAGAGCCTCACGTAATACCCTGACCATATTCCGGATTTCCCTTGTATTCACAGGATGTTTTGTACTTTCAAAAGTCCAGATCACAGAATCATATTGGTAAAACCCGTTTGCCTCATATTCCCTTATTTTTAGCAAAGCTTCATCCCTATATTCCCTGTCATCCATCATCCCAAAATGTTCCCAAAACACTTCTTTTCTTTCTTTGATATTCAACAGCGTAAAGTCAGGATGAACTATTCTTTTCTTCAACCGCAGAGGTTTCTCATATAAAAAAGGAATACCCTTTTCCTCTAGGATATCAGCTATTATCACTTCAGATTTTGAACGAACCCTAAGTCCTTGTCTTGTATAATACTCAGGATAATCTTCTTTGAATGGCAATCCTATATATTTCTGTTCTATCCATTTTTTAGTATAATCTCCATCCGATATATAATGTGATTGAATCAGCTCTCTTTTACCTAGCGACATCTCTTTAAGTGCAGTCTCATAAGGATTGCTTATTTCTGATGCTATATATTTCTCTAATGTATTCTTTGCATCCTTCAACAATGCTAAAAGCCTTTCATCATACTCTATCTGAGCTAGCGTAAAAGCTTTTGATAGTTCTTTTTTTGATATGTATTCACCATTGGTGTCAGATTTTTCTCTACGTATGAAATACTGGTACACATTTCCATGCTTTACTGCGCGAAGTTTAACCTTTTGCGGCGCTGTATTTTTTAGCTTTTCCAATTCACATAACACTTGTTTAATACTGTTCTCTAACACATTAATCTCTTTTACCATTTCATGATTGTTCATCAAATATTCCATCCCCTTTTCCAAAATATAAACTCCTGTTTTCCTTGTAATATAGCCTTTCATTTCACCACTATCAAAACCAGGATCAAAGTAGCTGCGGCTATAATTTCCATATTTTCTTATCGTTTTATAGCCAATCGCAGCTCTCAAAATCAGTATCTCGGCGGCTGCGGCTATAATTTCCTTATTTTCCAGTCGTTTTATAGCCATTCGCAGCTCTCAAAATCAGCATCTCGGTGGCTGCGGCTATAATTTCCACATTTTCTTATCGTTTTATAGCCAATCACCTCCCTAAAGCATTACATCCAAACGTCAACGGCTATAATTTCCTTATTTTCCAGTCGTTTTATAGCCAATCACCTCACTCAAGCTCCACATCCAAACGTCAACGGCTATAATTTCCTTATTTTCCTGTCTTTTTATAGCCAATCGCAGCTCTCAAAATCAGTATCTCGGCGGCTGCGGCTATAATTTCCTTATTTTCCAGTCGTTTTATAGCCATTCGCCTCACTCAAGCTCCACATCCAAACGTCAACGGCTATAATCTCCTTATTTTCCTGTCTTTTTATAGCCATTCGCCTCACTCAAGCTCCACATTAATTCACGGTTATTTCCGGCTCTCCACCCCCTTTCTGGCAAGATTTACTCTTCTATAATTATCGCCCCATCTTTATCCGTTCTATAAACCTTACAGCCTGCCTCCTCCAGCCTCTCTAGAGTTTCCTTATGAGGGTGACCATAAAGGTTATTCTCACCTACAGATATTATCGCTATGTCGCAGTCCACACTTTTAAGAAAAGCTTCCGAGGAAGAATATTTTGAACCATGATGAGGTACTTTTAAAATTCTGAGAACATCTTCTTTTCCCTTTCTATCTTTCACATCAAAATCTTCTTTTCCCTTTTTATCTTTCACATCAAAATCTTCTTTTCCCTTTCTATCTTCCACATATGATTCTTCTTTTTTTCCAAAAGACTGTTTTACAATTTTTTCTTCAACATCGGAGCTGATGTCACCTGTAAAAATAGCTTCCAGTTTTTTATATCTAAGCTCTGCCACCAAAGAATAGTCATTACCGCTGTTTTCAACCAAGCCATTAAAAAGCTGTCTTTGATCATGTTTTTCATATTTATCCTTTTTCACCATATTTCTACCATATTCACCTGTTTTCATTATTTTTTCATCTTCAATAGATTTCTTATCTTTAAAAGGATACAGGATATTTATACTCAGCTCTCCCTTACTGATCACATCCCCTGCATTAAGATATATAATCTTAGTACTATGATCTTCTTTAGATTCTTTTGTATCCAGCCACGAGAGAACTGCCTTCATATTTTTATCTTCTGCAGTTCCTTTAGCAAAAGCGATATTCTTAATTTTTATTTTTTCTATATCTGAAAGATTGATAAATTCGATTATCCCATTTATATGATCCTCATCTGTATGGGACACAAAGATCACATCTATCTTATCAATCCCATAATATTTCAATGCCGGGATAAGTGTCCTGTAACCTACATCCTTAACCGAAGAAGATCCTGCATCAAATATATAATTGCCACTGCTTCTTGTATGGACGATACAGCAGTCTCCCTGACCAACATCAAGAAATAAAACACATTCCCGACATTGATTTATAATTTTTACTGTTCCTACGGAAATGATCATCATAAGGATATAAATGGATAAAGTTATCACATATTCTCTTCTTTTATCATTTCCTATTTTTTCTGATCTATGCTTATGTCTGCGATGTCGAAATACCTGCTGACGAAACACGTTTTTCCAAAGTGAATGATGATGAAACACGTTTTTCCAAAGTAAATGATGATGAAACACTTGATTCCAAAGTAAATGATGACGAAACACCTGTTTCCTAAGTGAATGATGATAAAATGTATGATGCTTAAGTGCATGATAAATAAACACTGTTATGATAAAAAAGATAACACATATGATAACAACTCCTGCTGTCCCGATATGACCTGTGGTTATATAAGAACCTGGAAGCTTTATTATAAATCTTCCAACTGCTTCGTAGATATTAAGCACCCACTTGGCAGGAAGAACTATTATAGAACAAATAAATCTCAGCCATCCTGCATTTGCTCCTGCTTCTAATACACATCCTGCATTTGCTCCTGCTCCTGACACACTTCCTGCATTTGCTCCTAATACACTTATTACATTAGCTCCTCCCCCTAACACACTTATCAACCTGATGATCAACAGATATATCCCAACTCCAGTAAAACCCGAAACAAGGGCAATGCTTAAAAGCGGCACAAGAAGCATATTTATCAAAAGTGAAAAAACAGGAATACCATAATAATTGTTTAACATAACAGGAAGCATGACAGCATTTAAAATAATACCCATCAAGCCTGCCTTTATCAGATATTTTATATATTTTCTAAGTCTAAGAGGAACCATAAGAAATCTTTCATTATTAAAGATCAGTTTGTAAAAAACCTGGCTGACAAGAACCCCTGCTACCGCAAGATAACTCATAATAAATCCCGGGGAATATATAGCATATGGATTAATGATGATATTTATAAAAAGAGCAAGAAATAAGCTAGTAACCGAATCAGCCACAGAAGAAAAAAACCTTCCACCCATTATAACTGTCATCATGATCACAGCGCGACTTGTTGCTTCTGCAAATCCCGTTATCGAACCATATAAAATAATAAAAATGATAGTCAATCCCGCTGCAGCTCTCCTCCTCCTGCATAAAAGCATGAAAAAAAAGAAAAAGGCTTCCGCAACAAGACTCACATGAAGTCCAGAAATTGCCAGCATATGGGCCATACCATTCATCTGATAAATGATATATTCTTCTCTATCAATATCTTCTTTATCTCCCAGCAACATAGAAGATAAAAGCCCCGCCTTCTTTTTAGGTAAAATTAAGTACAGCGCTTCTTTCATATCCATTTTTATCCCATACAGAATTTTTCTTAAACTGTTTCTTCTTTTAATTTCAATAACTTTTCCCTTGATCAAAAAATCAATACCTTTTGACTTATAATAGGAATTTCTGTCAAAACCTCCCGGATTAGATGCTTTCTTTATCTCCTCCAACTGTCCCATTAAAGTTATTTGGTCCCCTGGCAGTATCTTATAAACTTTAGAGCCATCTTTTCCCTCGCCATTTATATAACAATCCTCGCCATTTGAACATCCCTCGCTGCTAATATACGCATCGTCATCTTTTAAATAAAAGATCACCTTTCCTTCTTTTGTTTTTATCACATAACTCTTATACCCATCCCCTTCCTTTAAACTTATTATTTCGCCAGAACATACAACCTCCGTATCTCCCATTCTTTTAAAGCAGCTTACTTCCCTATACCTAAGGCAGGAATACAATACTCCGTGGCCTATTCCTAAAAGCAAGCCAAAAAAAAGCAGGAAATATATGACACGGATTTCTCCGGTCATATATTTTCTGCCTCTTCTGATTATCAAACCTGCCGTTAACGTGACAGGTATTATCCATAGTATATTACTTATTAGTAACCTAACTATTATCTCCCCTAAAACAAAGAGGAAGAGAAATAGTGCCAATGGTCTTTTTAACATAATCCTCCGCAATTAACACTTTAATTACCGTAATAATAAAATGATGCGTCGGTATAAGTTGCCGTCTCTATATCCCCGCCATTCATAGTATTAACGGTAATAACAATATCTCCAATATTCCTTATCTGAGAAAGACTGTTTACAACTGCTGCTTTATTAAGAAGCAGCTCTTCCTTTGATAAAGATTCGTCAGCAGTAAAGCTTAATGATACTGTATTCTTACTAGTCATGATATATCCACTATAAGACATCGTCTGCGGAAACTCTATCTGGGACATAACTTCCTCTATTGATACAGAAACATTATCCGGCTGTTTTAACTGGTACTTATCTTCCTTTGAAACAAGACTCTCCCCGTCCGAATAATAAATCTTTATCTTATTACCATCAGAAGACCTTATCTCTTCTTCAAGCCCTACTGAAACAGTATCCTTAACACGTCCTCCCATGGAACAGCCCATAAGAGAAAATGCCATAACGAGCATCATCAGTGCGGTAGTGATGCTCTGTTTATTCTTTGAACCAGATTTCTCCTGATCATCTGTTTTACCATGTTTATTCTTTGATCCAGATTTCTCCTGATCATCTGTTTTGCCATGTTTATTCTTTGATCCGGATTTCTCCTGATCGTCATTTTTTTTATTCTTTGGTCTGCCCTGATCAACAGGAGTTTCGTGTTTAATTGGAATTCTCACGGTAAATGTAGTTCCCTTTCCAGATTCACTATAAAGTCTTATAGTTCCGCCATGAGCATTAACTACATTTCTTGATATTGATAGTCCAAGACCTGTTCCACCTGTGTCACGGCTTCTAGCTTTATCAACTCTGTAGAACTTGTCAAACACCTTATCCTTTGCATCATCAGGGATGCCGACACCTGAATCTGCAACCTTAACATAAAAATATTTATGGTCAGCATTAAGGGAAATTTTGATCCAACCATTATCCACATTGTATTTAACAGCGTTTTCTACCAGATTCGATATTGCTATTGAAAATTTAACGCTATCCACATCAGCTACAACATCTTTATAGCTTTCATAGGTAAGACGTATTCCTCTATTTTCAGCAAGAGGAGTTACCCTCTTTAGGATAACATCAATAAGTTCATTTATATTAGCTGGTTTAAAATTCATGACTGTATTCTGCTTATCAGTTTTAACCAGAATAAGAAGGTCATTTATAGTAGTAGTCTCTCTATCGATCTCTGCAACAATATCTGTCATGAATTCTCTATAATCATCAACTGAAGTATTTTCATTTCCTAAAATGGATTCCGCCAGTACCTTCATAGATGCTATCGGTGTTTTCAACTCATGAGACACATTTGAAACAAATTCCTGTCTCGAAGAATCTGCCGATGCCAGTTTACTAAGCACCGCATTGTAATTTCGCACCAAATATCTGGTTTCTCTAAATCCTCTTTCTTTTATCTGAGTATCCAGATTTCCATCCGAGGCCTGCCTGATCTGTTTGGCTATGTTATCAATATCCCTGACTGACACCTTTGAGATCCATATAGCTGCAAGAATTGAAAGTATGACAAGCACAGCCGCGACTGCAATAAGCTTTTCTGCAATGTCTTTATAAACCTTTTCTATTCTCTTGATTGAAGATGTAAGGATAACTACTCCGGTTACATCCCCATTCTGATCCTTTACGGGATACATTACCTGCGCCACGCTTCCGGCAATAAAATTTTTGCTTTCCTTTTTTTGGGTCATTACATCCATCACATCGCCACTGATGATATAAGTCCCATAATTCTTATCACCTTTTTCTGTCTTATTAGAAAATGTATCTCTGATTATCCTATAATCTCTTGATACGATTATAACTCTTCCGTTATAAAGAGAAGCTATAGCTCCAGTCTCATACTGGATCCTTTCGTTCCCTGTGATATTACTTATTCCTATCTCTCCAACCTCTTCTGACAACTTCATTGCATTTTCCATGGTAGTGTCTATAAGATTTCGAGATTCGCTCCTTCCAATAAGGTTTATCATAAGAGCGATAATAAATGTTATAACTGCAAGTATAAGTATTATGATAGATGCCCTGATAAAGCCACGCATACTAACATAAAATTTTTTATCTGTTTTCTTTTTCATCTAAATCTTTAACTTCGCTTCCTACTGCCTGATAAGCCTCAGCATAGAATATTTCCTGGCAATTGATCAGCGGCGCTTCATGAGCAACATATGGATAACTTCCATCTGGCTTTTGGATTCTCGCCTTATAATTATCCTGAAGCATGGTATTAAAAATATTTCTGATCCTTGTTTTTATGTCCTCATCTTTAACAGGCATAGCAACTTCCACTCTTCTCACAGTATTTCTGGTCATAAAGTCAGCAGAAGAAATAAATATCTCCTCTCTTTCTTCCTTTCCAAAAATATAGATACGCGAGTGTTCCAAAAATCTTCCTACGATGCTGATTATCCTTATGTTATCAGTCTTTTCAGGAATGCCAGAACGAAGGCAGTTAATGCCACGGATGACCATATCAATCTTTACCCCAGCGCGTGAGGCTTCGATCAACCTGTCTATGATTTTCTTATCAGTAAGTGAATTTATCTTAATTCCAAGATAAGCTTCTCCACCGTTTTTTGCAACCTCTATTTCTCTATCGATCTTTTCAATTATCTTATTCTGCAAATTCTTTGGAGCAACCATAAGTTGATCCACAGACTCCATTACCTCTCCAAGACTAAGCTTTTTAAAAATGAGATCTGCCTCTTTACCAATTCGCTCATCTGCAGTCATTATACAAATGTCAGTATAGAGTCTCGCCGTCTTCTCATTATAGTTTCCAGTCCCGATCTGAGTTATATACCTTACACCTTCATTACCATCCTTTTTCGTGATAAGACAAAGTTTTGAATGTACCTTAAGGCCATCAAGGCCGTATATAACATGGCATCCTGCCTGTTCAAGCTGTCTTGACCATTCGATATTATTCTCTTCATCAAACCTTGCTTTAAGCTCAACTAAAACATCTACCTGTTTTCCATTTTCTGCCGCTTCAACAAGATATTCAACAACTTTACTATGCTTAGCCAATCTGTAAAGAGTCATTTTAATAGATACAACTTCTGGATCATTTGCAGCCTCATGAAGCATATTAAGAAATGGTCTAATACTTTCATATGGATAGAACAGCATTTTATCTTTTTTAATTATCTGAGGTATAAGAGCCTTAGTTTCATCAAATGAAGGCGATTTCTGAGGAACACGCTTTTTAAAATAGAGTTCCTCCTTCTTTCTTAAAATGTCCTGAATATCAAATACAAAAGAAAGATCGAGAGGCGAGTTCAGCTTAAATAACATATCCTTATCAATATTCAGATATTTCTTCATACGGTTAAGAACTTTCTTATCAAGATCCCTTGTATATTCCATCCTTACAGGTGTAAGTTTTTTTCTCATCTTGATAACTTCTGCCATATGATCTCTATAATTCAATTCTTCATCATATACTTTATCTGCATCAATATCAGCATTTCTAGTAACTCTGATAAGAGATTTACTGATGATATCATATCCCTGAAATACGCTTGGCAGGAAATGTAATATCAACTCTTCAGCCAGCATATAGTATCCCTTATTTCCAGGGATCTGTATAAGTCTTCTAAACATTCCATTATTACAAGGAACTATTCCGAGCCTCTGCTTGCTGGCTTTTGTTTCAAGCACTGCAACGGCACAGATTTCATTATTTTTTATAAACGGAAATGGCTGTTTCTTGCTTACTGTGATAGGTGAAAGAAGTGGAAGGATCTCAGATTCAAAATATTGCTTTAAAAAATCCCCTTCCTTTTGATTCAGCCTGGCAAAATCAATAAGATGTATTCCCTGATCCTGAAGCTTATTCATAAGATTTGCATATGAAGCATCCTTACGTATATTAAGGCCTTTAACTTTTTCCCTTATAGCTTCTAATTGTTTGCTAGCCTTCATATTAGTCTTATTATCTTTTTCATCATCAAGAAGCATTTCATCATGAAGAGATCCAACTCTTACCATAAAGAATTCATCAAGATTAGTCTGATATATAGATACGAAACTGAGTCTTTCACATAAAGGAGTACGTTCGTCCTCCGACTCCTCTAGAACTCTCTCATTAAATCTAAGCCATGAGAGTTCCCTGTTTTCATATAACTGTTCACCCATAAAAAACCTCCAGATCACCAAAAACCCATTAAAACCAACAATACCCTTATATTATAGTAAAAATAATGCTTTCATTCAATGAAGTAATACAGATTTACAGAAAAATTAAGCCATTTTTAATATAATTTATTTTGACATGAACCCCTGTATAAATTATCATAGTAAATGCATATTTTAGAAACTAAAAGAGGAATTATGAAAACATTTTTTAAGAAATACTCATTTGCTTTATGGGTACTTTATATCCCAGTATACTTCATTTGTTTCATCTATCTTGAAAAAAGAACTGATGTAAACTTTAATTATATCCACTGCATGATAGATGATAAAATCCCATTTATGGAAGCTTTTATAGTTCCTTATCTTTTATGGTTTGCATATATCTTTGTAACTGTGGCATACTTTGTATTATTTGAACAAAAAGAATTCAACCGTCTTGCATGGTATCTTGCCAGCGGAATGACAATGTTTCTGATAATATCTTATATATATCCAAATGCTTTAGATTTAAGACCTGATGTTTATCCAAGAAATAATATTTTTACTGATCTGGTCAAGAATCTGCAATCCACAGACACTCCAACAAATGTATTGCCCAGCATCCACGTATATAATACTCTTTGCGTCACTACAGCACTCTTACTTAATGAAAGATTTGCTAAGAGTACCTTACGCCGTATACTTATCATCATTCTTTCAGTACTTATAATTTTATCAACAATGTTTTTAAAACAACATTCAGTTATAGACGTTATATCAGCCTTTTTTATGGCAGTTGTTTTCTTTGTGCTTATTTATGTTCTTCCACAATACTTAAGCATAGAAAAAAAGATGAATGACACAACAGATTAAAACATGAGAAAAAGGGGTTTTTTAAATGGAAAAGAAAGATAAGATCCTTACGATCGCAATTCCCTGTTATAATTCAGAGGATTATATGGACAGAGCTATTAAATCCTGTCTTATAAATGAAGATTGTATCGAGATCATCATAGTAGATGACGGTTCAAAAGATAAAACAGCCGAAAAAGCCGATAAATACGCTGCTGATTATCCTGATATCATAAAGGTCATCCATAAAGAAAACGGAGGCCACGGAGACGCTGTAATGACCGGTCTTAAAAATGCTACCGGACGATATTTCAAAGTTTTAGACAGCGACGACTGGCTTGGAAAAAAAGCATTAAAAGTTATCCTTACTTTCCTTGAAGAAAATGAAAAACTTGATACAGAATTTGATATGCTGATTTCTGATTATGTTTATGAAAAACTTGGCAAGAAGAAGAAAAAACGCATTACTTACCGCGGTATCATGCCAAGCCGCACTTCATTTACCTGGGATGAGATAGGAAAATTTAAGCCCTGGAAGAATATCCTTATGCATTCAGTGATCTACCGCACAGATCTCCTTCGACATACAGGCCTCACCCTTCCAAAGCATACATTCTATGTAGATAACATTTATGTATATCATCCTCTTCCATATATGAAAAAGCTTTACTATATAGATGTGGATCTTTATCATTATTTCATAGGTAGAGATGACCAGTCCGTAAATGAAAAAAACATGTTGAACCGAATCGATCAGCAGCTTTTAGTAACGAAGATTCTTATTAAAGATCATCCTCTTCGTACTATTGAGAATAAAAAACTGAGACGTTATTTAAGTCAGTATCTTGCTGTAATGATGGCTGTATCAACTTCCTTCCTTCTTAAGGACGGCTCACCTGAAGCTTTAGCTAAACGAGATGAACTTTGGCAATTCTTAAAAGATCAAAAACAGGGTCAATACAAATACGTCAACCGTCATATACTAGGCCTATCCATGCAGATGAGATCAAAATTCGGAATATTCATAATAAAGATTGGATATAAAATTTCTCAAAAACTGATCGGCTTTAATTAAAAATGAGCCCTAGGGAACTTAAGTTAAGTCCCCTAGGGCTCATTTTTGTTTTATTTGTTTAAAGTGATTATTTTTCACTTACCCCATCTGTTTTAATAATGAACTTGACATTTCCTGATTTACCATCCAAAAGGCCAGTGAAACTCTGGTATTCATCTGATAAATCTCTTAAAGTATTGAGCTTACCAAGCACCTCATCCATATCAGCCTCTCCACTATTAATGGCATCTACTATCTTAGATGTTGCATCTCCTAATTTGTCAGCTCCATCATTTAACTTGGCATTATTATCTGTAAGTTCTTTAGAACCAGTATAAAGTGTTTCTGCTCCGTTGTTAAGATCTACTGTTCCATCATAAAGTGTATATGTACCAGCCTTTAGTTTGTCAGATCCAGCTGCTGCCTGGTTCATTGCAGCCTTAAGTGTATCAATCTTTCCCCCGAAAGCATTTATCTTTTCATCAACACTGCTAAGAGTTACATTTGCCCCTGCCTCAGCATAAGCTTCACACATTGACTTAATAGTACTTCCTGTGCCAGTAAGAACAGCTGAAAGATTTGTCTTAACGTTACCCATTACATTGCTGAATTCACCTGCAAGATTTGCATATTCATTTGCATAACCTGTGCCGTAACCTGTTGCAAATCCTGTTCCATAACCTGATCCATAACCTGCCTTATAAAGTGAAACATAAAGATTTGACATCTGGCTTTCTACTGAACTTTTTACTGCTGCTGTAACCTGATCCTTTGTCTCTGGAGCAGCCTGCAGTAACTGTTCTACAGTGATTCCCTTTGAATCTGCGATCTGCTGTAACTGTACTGTTACATTTGCTTCTACAAGCTGTGACTCAAGAGCAGCAATGCTTGCTTTCTGCTCATCTGTTGTTAAAGAATTGATTGCTGCAAGAGCTGTCTCTGCATCAACTGAGTTAGCCGCTGCATAAGCGTCTTCTTTTAATGTATGTGCTTTTCCATCTGACCCAAGATAAGAAGCACCTTCACCAAGAGCTGCCCCCTTTGTTGCTCCTGTCTGGCCTATTACTTTTGCTGCTCCATAATCAGGATCTGCTGCAGCAGCCTCTGTAACTGCCTTTAATTCAGGTGCTGAATCATCAATACTTCCATATACTGCATCAGTAACACCCTTTGTCATAGATGCTGTAAGATTATCCTCTGATGGAGCGCCAAGTCTTTCAGCCTCTTTCATTACAGCTTCCTTAGTCTTTTGTTTTTCCTCTTCAGACATGTTTCCTGCTACTGACTTAACGCTTGGAAGGCTGATATTCTGAACCTGATCATTGATCTGATTGACCCCATCTGAAAGTGTACTGGCACCATCTCTTACCTGAAGTGCGCCATCCTTAACTGCTGTTGTTCCATCAAAAACCTGAGAAACGCCATCATTTACCTTAGCTGCACCATCTGTATAATCTTTAATTCCCTTAACAAGTTCTCCCATTCCTTTATTATATTCACCTGAAAGAGAGCCAATCTTTTCTTCAAGAGTCTTTACATCAAGATCCTTATCTGTAAGTGCTGTTGTAGTTGCAACAGTTACAGCCATTGCCATACTAAATGATGATGTATCCGCTGTAACTTCTAAGTAATCAGGAATGCTGAATTCCTCAGCCTCAATTCCAAGACTGTCCTTTAATCCCGGCATACCCATACCAATTATGATAAAACGGCCTCCATCTGAAATAAGCTTACCATTTGCTACATTTACATTAGTAAACTTATCTGCATCCAGCATAAATCCTGTTGCCATAATAAAAGGAACATAGCAATCCTTTTCTTTTGCTTTATTGATATAATCAAATCTGATCTTTACAGTACCTTTCTTTCCAGCAAGTTCTTCTGGCTTTATCTCTTTATCATTAAGATAATATGTAACCTTTACAGCTACAGGGATTTCTTTATCTGTTGTTCCCTGATAATAAATATCATTGCCATTTGCATGCCATTTGATGCTGTTACCTTTCTGTTCAAATGTTTCATCACCCTTCACATTATTTATATCCTTTAATTCTGAAACATCTGAGAGATATTCTGATCTATCACTATTCTTTAACCAGTCACTAACAATAGTCTTATTTACATTACCATTAGCATCTGCAAGGACATATACTGTCTCATCCTTATCAGCATTCTGAGGTGCATTTAAGCTAAGAGAATCTGATATCACATCTGTAAGGTTTGATGCATCAGTATCTGAAGCTAAAGTCTCTACCTGAGGAACTTCTCTGTTTGCATTATTTAATGCAGAACATCCAACTGTTGTAATAACAAGTGAACAACAAAGACCAGCTGCAATTATTTTTTTACTGCTTACTTTTCTCATATTATCAATCCTTTCTACTCCTTTTTATACTGAAGCAACTGCATCAGTATCAGATTTTTTATCTTTTTTAAGGCCTCTAAGACCTTTTGTTGTATGAATTATAAGTCCATCAAGTACTCTTAATGCTGCAGGAAGGAGAGTGATTACAACTATCATACTGATAAGGGCACCACGCGCCATTAATTTACAAAGAGCACTGATCATATCTATTTCTGAATAAACACCTACACCAAATGTTGCGCCGAAGAAAGTAAGGGCACTGACTATTATAGATGTCATAGAAGTTGCAAGTGCCTGCTGTATAGCTTCTTTCTTCTCTAATCCGCTTAATCTTGCATTCTTATATTTGTTTGTCATAAGAATCGCATAGTCAACTGTTGATCCAAGCTGAATAGTACCGATTACTATTGAAGCTACAAATGGAAGAACCGTTCCTGCGTAATATGGAATACCCATATTGATAAATATTGCAAACTCAATTACACATATAAGAATGATCGGAAGTGTTGCTGAGCCAAATACAAAGAATATGATAAGGAATACAAGTCCGATTGAAACTGTATTTACCTTGCTGAAGTCTGTATTTGTTATATCGATAAGATCCTTTGTACAAGGAGCTTCTCCTACAAGCATTGCCTTTGAATCGTAAGACTTAATGATCTTATTGATAGATGAACATTGTGCATTAACTTCATCTGAAGCAACAGCATATTCTGACATGATAAGCATCATTCTGTATTCACCATTATCAAATACTTCCATAATGCTGTCAGGGATCATTTCCTTAGGGAATGTTGGTCCCACAATAGATTCAAGTCCAAGTACTGCTTTAACTCCATCAACTTCTTTAATATCAGCAATAAGTTTATTGATATCTTTTTCACTCATGTTTGAATCAAAAAGTACCATATGAGTTGAATTCATATTGAACTCTTCTTTTAATTTTTCATTTGCAGTGATACTCTTTAAATCCTTTGGAAGAGAAGTATCCAGATTATAATAAACCTTTGTATTCTTATATCCATGCAGTGCAGGAATTATAAGGATTGCAAATAAAACAATAGCAATCCATGAATACTTAACTATTACCTTTGGAAGCTTTTTAAACTCAGGTATAAGTGATCTATGAGTTGTCTTTGAAATTGCCTTATCAAATACTAAGATAAGAGAAGGAAGTATTGTTACACATGCAATAACACCAAGTATTACACCCTTAGCCATTACAACACCAAGATCAAGTCCTAATGTAAAGCTCATAAACATAAGTGCTACGAAACCAGCAACGGTAGTTACTGAACTTCCAATTACTGATGAAAGAGTACTGTTAATGGCATCAGCCATTGCTCTTTCATTATCGTCTCTATATTTTGCCTTTTCCTGACAATAACTGTGCCATAAGAAGATTGAGTAATCCATTGTAACAGCAAGCTGGAGTACTGCAGCCAAGGCCTTTGTAATATAAGAGATCTCTCCTGATATAAAATTAGTACCAAGGTTATATACAACTGCCATTCCTATACTTAATAAGAAAAATACCGGTATAAGGAATGAATCCATTGTAAGTGAAAGTACTATAAATGTTATAAGTACTGCTATTCCTACATAAACAGGAACTTCTTTATCGCAAAGATTCTTGGTATCTACAACTACTGCTGACATTCCACTAAGAAATACCTGCTCCCCAGCTGTCTTTCTTATTTCTTCAACCGCATTCATTGTCTCATCGGATGACATGGTAGAATCATAAATTACCATCATCAGTTTACAGTCGCCATTTTCTATCCTTGACTCGATCTTTGAAGGGAGAAGCTCTTCTGGTATTGATATATCTGCTAATGCCCCATACCAGACAACTTTTTTTACATGATCAACATCTTCTAACTTAGCCTGCAATTTTTCTATATCTTTATCAGGCATTCCTTCTACTACTACAACCGAGAACGCTCCAGTTCCGAAATCCTTTACAAGGATATCCTGCCCTTTCATAGTTTCAATATCCTTTGGAAGATAAGTAAGGACATCATAATTGGTTCTCGTTTTGAGATATCCGATCGCACAAGGTATTAAAAGTAAAATGCCAACTATTATAATGAGCATCCTGAAACGTACGACAGTTTTCCCAAAATTCTTCATGCTATTACCTCCAATCTTTATTTTCATTAGGTATAATAAAACTTTAATATTTCTTTGTAATTAGACAAAATTGGAGTTTTGTAAAGAAAAGGAACACAGAGAATTTTTTGTACCCAAAAAAACTCACATATAAAAAAAATCCCGTCTCATATTAAATGAAACGGGATTATCTAAAGTTGCTAATTTTAAAAATAACCAAGCGGATTAACAGGCTCATCATTTACCCATACTTCAAAATGAAGATGTGCCCCCGATGCAACTCCTGTTTCACCAACATATCCTACTGTTTGTCCTGCTGATACATTGTCACCAGAAGAAACAGCAAAGCCAGACATATGCTGATATAAGGTACATAAACCATTACCATGGCTTATTATTACATAATTACCTCTTATATAGCTGTAACCAGTTGATGCTACATAACCATCACCTGCAGCAACGATTGATACTCCGTAATCTGCACCAATATCTATTCCTCTATGATATGTTGAAGCACCTGAAATACCTGTGTCTCTAGGACCATAATATGATGAAATATAATAACTTGAAGGACAAGGCCAGCAGCATATTGTTCCATCACCACTGATCACAGGCACGTAATCACTGTCTCCACCACCAGATGAAGGAGCCGCTGCAGCAGCTTCTGCTGCTTCCTGTCTCTTTCTTTCTACTTCTGCTTCCAAACTTGCGATCTCACTTGCCTTTGTTTCAATATCTTCATCAAGTTCTGTAATAAGATCATTTGTTTCTGAAATCTGAAGGTTATATTCTCCAAGTTTTTCTTTCTTTCCATCCTGAAGAACCTGCAGCGCTCCCTGTTCAATTTCATTCTGCGCTTTTACATCTTCTATCTCTTTTAACTTTTCACGCATCTCTTCTTCGCCTTCAGCAATCTCTTTTTTAATTGCAATAAGTTTATTAAGCTGCTCCTGGTCAAAAGTTGATACCTGTTCTATATATTCAGACTGATTCAGGATACTATCAAAATCCTCAATAGATATAAGCGCTGATATATAATCGATATCACCATTTTCATATGCATATTGCATACGTTTTTTCATTGATGAATACTGATTTGTCTCCATTATATGAGCATTCTGAAGCTTTATCTCAGTGACAGAAAGCTGAGCCTGCAATTTATTTCTCTGCTCTTTTAATTCAGCGATCTTTGAATTATATTCACTAATCTCTATATCAAGCTGTTCTATTGCAGCATTGGTATCCTCAGCTTCTTTATTAAGAACAGATAATTTCTCCTCTGCTTCTTTCTTTTTTTCTTCTGCTTCTTCTTTTTCCTTTCTTGCATCATCAAGGTCATCCGCCTTAACGATAGAAAGTGCATTTATGTTGTTAATTCCTAATGGTAAGACAAATGATGCAGCAAGCATACATGACATAGCTGCCTTTAATATCCTCTTCTTAGTCATTTAAGCCTCCAAAATTCAATGTAACATTTTCATAACAAATGTTAATTATAAACCAAACAATGAATTATGTAAACACTACGTCGAAAAAAGCACTGAAAACCTGTTCACTTCTTTTCCATCCGATTCCGCCCATATACGCGCTTTATGCTCCTTTGCAATGCTTTCTGCTATAGTAAGTCCAAGACCATAACCATTTGTTACTTCTCTGGTCTTATCGGCCCTGTAGAATCTTTCAAATAAATGAGAAATCTCTTCTTCACTTAAAGGTGTGCCATGATCCGTTACAGAAAATATAATACCCTCTTTTCTTCCTTTATATTTACCCTTCTTCAGACTTAATATCACTTCACTTTTCTCAAAACTATATTTTTTTGCATTATCAATCAGAATATCCATAAGACGTCTTATCTTTGTCCTGTCTCCCTTGATAATAAGACCCTCATCAATTTCTGCAGTAAGCTTTTTATCATCTTCAAAATATATAGCTTCCCAGGAGAGAACTGAATCTTCTGCCACCTCACTAAGACTTACTTCTTCAAATACAGTCTTTTGGTCCATATCTCCTCTTGCAACTTCTATTAATTCTCCTATGAGTTCCTTCATTCTCTCTGATTCAAAATGGATATTATCAAGTCTTTTTAAATCTCTCCTGTTCTTTTCTTCATCCTTCTTTAAAGAACGCCTTACCATATCAGTTCCTGACATTATTACTGTAAGAGGTGTCTTTAATTCATGAGATGCGTCTGCAATAAATCTCTTTTGATCATTCCATGCCTTTTCAACCGGACTAGTAACCCATTTTGAAAGAAATATTGCCACAATAAACATTACAGTAAATACTCCAAAACCAATCTTTAGCGCATTGATAAGAATACTATTAAGAGCCTTCATATCATTTGAAATATCCGCAAATGATAATATGGTCTCTCCATTATCCAGTTCCTTTTTCATACAGATAAAATCATAATCCGAAAGCTGTTGAAATTCTTTTCCATCAGATAGATAATTCGCCACAAGTTCCGTTATGTCACTATTTGATACATAGAAAATATCATTTCTTTCCTTGGTTATAACACCTGAAGAATCAACAGAAACAACTATGGTAGCAACTCTTCGTCCCATACCCTTTTTTTCTTCAAAAGGACCTATAATGCCATCTCTTCCTTTTCTTTCTCCATCACCCATATTTCTATTAAAAGGATTCTCAAAATCTTCAATAGACTTTGTCAGAGCTGCCCAGTTTTCTGCTTCTAAAGCTTTTTTCTGGATAAGATATTGAAATATAAAAATACCCGCAAGAAATAAGACCACGATGATCATCATGATCAGAATAAATTTCCATTTTAATTTATTGATAACCGGATTTTTTGATTTCTTCATCATTTCTCCTCTAGATGATAACCCATTTTTCTTACTACCGAAATTGAAACCTTCGTTTTAAGACTATCTAACTTTCTTCTTAAAAATGAAATATAAGCCTCAACATTATTATCTCCTGCATCTGAGTCATATCCCCAGATCTTATTTATGATAGTCTCCTTTGAAATAATATTAGTGCCATTTATCATCAGATAACGCATCAGTTCAAATTCTTTCGCATTAAGCTTTATACTCTTTCCTTTACAGGATAGCTCTGCTGTTGAAGGAGAAAGCTTTATATCACCAAAGGAAAGTTCATCAGGTATCATATCTGATGCTTTTCTTCTCATAATAGCATGAAGTGCAGCTATCAGTTCCTCATTTTCAAAGGGCTTTGTAAGATAATAATCAGCTCCACTTTCAAGTCCGGTAACTCTGTCACTAAGTTTCGTTCTGGCTGTCAGCATAAGCACCGGAGTTGTGATTCCTTCACTTCTTATCTTCCTTAAGATTTCAAATCCATCCATATGAGGAAGCATTACATCCAGTACGATGGCATCATAAATTCCGGAAGCAGCATCATAATATCCATCTTCACCATCATTATCAATATCTACTGTTTCTCCGGATTCTTCAATGATATCTGCTATAGTATCTGCAAGTCTTGTTTCATCTTCTACAATAAGAATTCTCATTTATTTGTCACCCCTATCTATAAAAAAACATCTTCTATCTTGAATTTTATCATAATGGTTTCTAAAATAATATGTATAATAAATCAATGGGAGGTTAATTCTAATGCCTGAATCAACTCTTACTAAAAAAGCTATCACAAAAAGCTTAAAAAAACTTACAAAAGAAAAACCTTTTGATAAAATTGTTATTTCTGAAATTGCTGACGGCTGTGGTATCAACAGACAAACTTTCTATTATCATTTTAAAGATAAATATGCTTTATTAAAATGGATATATACTACTGAATATATAGAGCCTTATATGAAGGATGTAACTTTCTTTAACTGGGACTTATGTATATTGAATATCTTAGCCCAGTTAAAGAAAGATAAGGAATTCTGTATCAACACCATAAAACATGCCAATGCCTTCCTTATAACCTTCTTCATTGAAGTAGCTGAAGGATTATTTGAAGATGCGATAAATATTCTTGATGAACGAAATGTTGTAGATAATAAAACCAGAAAATTCTTTGCAAGATTCTTCGCCTATGGAGTATGTGGCATGATAACTGAATGGGTTCTTGGCGGGATGATTGAAGAACCAAAGACCATCTCTAAAAATTTAAAACTTCTTTTAGACAGCAGTGAAAAAGCAGCCTACCAAAAGATGAGTAATGAATTGAATCCGTAAAAATAATCCCCTAAGGTTTTATGTTAAGCCAAAGGGGATTTTTTTATTTATGATTCTTTATTTATGGTCCTTATCTGCCTGCTTTTAAATCTTTTTTATTCTGATACATGGCATCATCTGCTCTTTTAAATACATCCAGGAATTCTTTATCCTTTCCAGCAACAAATTCTGAATAACCTACAGCAACGCAGACACTAAGCCATGGCTCAGAATCATTTAAATCTTTCGCCTTCTGATAAGGTTTTAATTTTTCAAGCAATTCCTTCTTATTATCATAATCTCTGCCTTTAAGTACCGCTACAAATTCATCACCGCCAATTCTAAAAACCGGGCTATGTTCAAATGTATCACAGATGACACTGCTCATAAGCCTGATGGCAATATCTCCTTTGGAATGTCCATAATTATCATTTATAGCCTTAAGACCATTCATATCTAACATGACGATTCCAAATTCTGCCTCACCATCTTTGATTGACTGCTCTAATTTTCTTACCTCTTCTTCATAGGCTGTATGATTCTTAACGCCTGTTAATTCATCATGATAAGCCATTTTTTTAATGGTAGATACAGATTCATTGATCTTAACAAGAGAGGCATTCATAGCATCTGCTAATTCTCCTACCTCATCATCGAAACTTTTTTCGATAGTAAAATCATAATCACCTTCCTGTATCCGCTTTGCCGCTTCAGTAAGTTTCATCAAAGGTTTTATGATATGTTCAGATGATGAAACTACTACAATAAAAGCAATTATATATGCTATACATATAACCGCTATAGCTTCTGTTATGGATTTTTGTCGTTCGGAAAAAATCTCCTGCGTCGGGGCTGTAAGGACAAGTATCATACCATTTCTTAGAGTTTCAAAGGCCATGGCCTTCTTTTCCCCGGCATATGTATATGATACCAACTTGTCTCCCGAAGAAGTTTCATTTAATAATTCCTCATTATTTGTAAATTCTATATCTCCGCCAGCTCCACTTATTCCTGATGGAATCTCCGGATGATAATATACCTTTCCTATCTCTCCCGAAGAAATATATGCATATCCAGTTTTATAGATAGTCATACCTTTAACAAGTTCTTTTATACTCTCAAAGTTGATATCTATTCCAACAACGCCAACAAGCTTTCCATAAGAATAAACTGGCATACAATACGAGATCATATATACGCTTATATTCTCATTTAAATATGGACTAAGCCATACTGCTTCCCCTGCTTCCACAGGCTTATAATACCATCTGGTCCTACCTTCGTTGGTTGAATCATATTTAGTAACATCAACTATCTTAACTGAATCATAACTTCCAGTCTTTGCATTTTTAATATACCAGAATCCATCATTTTGGACATTATCCACATTAAAATGCAGGTAAAATGTATCTATTCCATCAATATCTGCAGTCGCATTAAGGAATGTCTGTGACAGATATTTTTTTAAATTTTTTCTAAAATGATAATTATCCAGGTCATTTGGACCAGTGATATAATTTTGCATGGCACTGCCAACATATTTAACAATATCCTCAGCTCTTATCAATAAAAGATTTACCTGCTCTCCATTTTTGTAACACATCTCATTCATGGACATAGATGCTTCATCTGTTTCAAATTTATTGATATTTTTTATATTTATCAAACCAAGGAATAATGAAACTACAAGTACCATTCCTGTCACCATTCCAATAAGCCTATATCTTATAGAATGCAATTTATTATCCTCCCAAACCCCAAATTAATAGCAAAAAACCGCAATAATATATAAATATTATACATCACTACGGTAATTAATTAAAATAAAAGTGGGAAAAAAAATCTAAATATTTTGTGTTGTAAGTTCACTGTCTCAAATCAGTTTACTACTTCAAGTACGGCATCACTGAGTCTGCAATAAGTATATTTATCATCAGGAGAATCTTTATAAGTTTCAAACCTGCCTGTTATTATAATTTCTGTATCCTGTGGCGGATAGTCATCAGGATATACTTTACTTCCATCATCCCATACAAATTCCATGCCCTGCTGACAGCAGGCCATAGCATCCTTTATAAGGCAGTAATGATAATTCTGACCAGTCTTTTCATCATATAACGTAATGAGATTTCCTTTGATCTTAATTATCTCATTAGAATGAGATATAGGATCCATCATGAAATTATATATGGTTGCATAAACCATATCCTTACTCATATTGGTAGTGTCATAATCAATCTGATCTGCGGTATATGTAAGTACTCCATCTGTAGCATCTGTTGTTTTTGGTTCAGTAACATCTGCAGCTTTTGCTGTACTAGCCTCTGTTGTAACTTCAGTCTCGGTTTCAGTTTCGTTTTTTGTTTCGGTTGTTATTTCAGTGGTACTTTCACTCTTTGTTCTTTCATCTAGCACATCCTGAACAGTTTTTGCTCCTGTCCCTCCACTTCTCTTATTAGAAGAAGGATCACCACAACCACTTAAAAATACTAAAGAAAAAATCATAAAATATGAGATCAACTTTTTATTTTTTCTTTTCATCAGACTAACGCCTCCCAGGCTTTTATCATTTTTTTATAAATCTCTTTATAATACAATGTATGATAAAGATTATGAGATCAACCATTACAATTGTTGAACCAACAGGAAATGTCGGAGAAACAATAGCAATAAACATTCCCACAAAGGCACCTACTACCGAAATCAAAGCAGAATAAAAAACAACTGCCTTAAAACTTTTCATCACTCTCATAGCTGTAAGAGATGGAATTACAAGAAGAGCTGTGATAAGTAGAGATCCAACCAGATCCATGGCAAGAACAATTATCACTGCTGTTATTATAGCATATACAAGGTTATAAAGTTTTACATTTACTCCCATTGCTGCCATGAAATTCTCATCAAATGTAACCGCAAATATCCTATTGTACATAAGAAAATATATCACAGATACAAGTAAACATACAACCAGACAGAACCAGACCTTTCCACTTGAAAGTGTAAGTATAGATATCGAACCAAAAAGAGTGGTGCAAACATCCCCTGAAACATTTGCAGATGCTCCAAATACATTCATCACCAGATAACCAAAAGCAAGCGCCCCTGAAGAGAGTATCGCAATAACCGCATCTCCCTTAACCTTTGCATTATTGCTGGCGCAAAGCATAAGCACCGCAGCCACAATAGTTATAGGCATTACCAGATAATAAATATTTGTAAGTTTGATAACAGTTGCAATAGCCATGGAGCCAAAAGCTACATGAGATAGTCCATCTCCTATAAATGAATATCTTTTAAGAACAAGTGTTACTCCAAGAAGAGCAGAGCAAAAAGCTATAAGTATTCCAACTATGATAGCATATCTTACAAATGGAAATGTAAGATAATATGAGAATTTTTGAAATATATCACTAATGCTCATTTACTACTGCCTCCTTCTTTTTATGATACATAAGCCAAAATTCGCTTTCCTTATATTCATCAGCTGTTCCGAAGAAATTGCCTTCATTACTCATGTGAAGAACATGAGTTGCATACTTAACTGCATGAACATCATGAGAGATCATGATGATAGTAACTCCATTTTTATTAAGAGTATTTATCAAGTCATACATATCTTTTTGAGCTATAGGATCAAGACCTGTAACAGGCTCATCCAGCACAAGCAGTTTACCTGCTGCTGTAAGTGCTCTTGCAAGTAAAACTTTTTGCTGCTGTCCTCCTGAAAGATCAGCAAAGCATTTATTCTTTAGATCATAAATACCGATCCTCTTTAATATTCCTAAAGCTTCTTTTTTTTCTTCTATTGATATAAACCATTTGCTTTTAGATTTTGCAAGGATTCCTGAAAAAACTACTTCCTGTACAGTGGCAGGAAAATCCTTCTGAGCATCTGTTCTTTGCGGAAGATAGCCTATATCACTTCTTTCAAACCCTCCTGAAAGAATGATCTCTCCAGAGACCGGCGGAATCAAACTGAGCAGAGTCTTTATAAGAGTACTTTTTCCTACTCCATTCTCACCCACAACATATAAATAATCTCCTTTATTCACTGAAAAATTAAGTTTCGACACGATACCTTTTCCATTGTAGCCCGGCACTAAATCTTTACAGATCATATAAGACATAAACTATCCTCCAAAAAATTAGTTAAGCGCTTCTTCTAAAACAGAAAGATTTGAAGTCATAATCCCAAGATAGCTCTTCTCGCCATTTAATTCATCCTTTGTAACAGACTGAAGAGAATCCATTTTAAGAATCTTCATATTTTTATCCTTTGTATTAGCAATAACAGATTTTGCAATCTTTTCATTTGACGACTCAATAACAAGTACACTCTTAAGTCCTAATTCATCAACCTTCTTTGAAAGGAATGCAACAGTTTCAAATGATGCCTCTGATTCAGCACTGCATCCAACAAATGCTGCATAATAATCAATACCATAATCATCTACAAGATATCTGAATGGGAAACGATCTCCAAATACTACCGCCTTCTTTGATGCTTTCTTTACTACATCTTCATATTTTGCATCAAGCTGATCAATTTCCATTTTATAAGCAGCAGCATTCTTTTCAAGTGCTTCTTTATTCTTCGGATCTATCTCTTCAAGATCTGAAGCTATAACATTTACAAGTACTGAGGCATTTTTTAAAGAAAGCCAGACATGCTCATCATATTCAACTTCCTCTTCTTCACCTTCTTCCTCAGCCTGCATTCCTTCTTTAACTTCTTCTTCCTTTGCAGCTTCGCCAATAGCATCCAGGAGATTTACAGTCTTTAGATCAGGATTAGTTTTCTGTTTAAGTACATCATCAACCCAGCCATCAGATTCTCCACCAACATAGATAAAGAGATCTGCAGAGCCAGCCTGCACAATATCTTCAGTTGTTGGCTGATAACTATGAAGATCTACACCATTATCAAGAAGCAGTACCAATTCATAATCATCTTTTTTGTCACCGATTATCTGTCTTACCCAATCATACTGCGGATAAGTAGTACATACAACTTTAATCTTTCCATCTGCATTTGTTACAGATGAACTTGCACTTGATGTATTACTGTTTTCTTTTGCATTTTCAGACTGATTTCCAGCGCATCCAGCAAAACTGAAAGCCATTAATCCTACTAATAACAATACAGTTATTTTCTTGATAAGATTCTTTTTCATAATTTTCACTCCTTTGTAAATTTGATAATAATTCTCAAATTGGTATACCATAATCCAATATTTATTTCAAGAGCGAAAATCTATCTTTTATAGATGCCTTCATCATGTTATAATCCGGAGTGTTGGCGTGATCAGGAGGGAAAGAGATGAACAGACTAAAAAACAAATTCAGTAAAGAACCTATTCTTATTATTTCTGGAATACTAGCATTTATATCCTGCTTTTTCGTTTTTCCAGATAAAAAATATATTGATTATATAAATTTCAGAACTCTCGTTCTCTTATTTTGCCTTATGGCAGTTACCGCAGGATTAAAAAAAGCCGGGGCCTTCGATTATGTAAGCCACCAGCTGATAAGCAGTGCAAGCCACGCAAGGCGCGCCGTAACACTTCTTACTATTTTTTCATTTTTACTTTCGATGTTTGTAACAAATGATGTAGCTCTTGTAACCATGGTGCCACTCACCCTTATAGTACTTAACTCTGTATCTGAAAGTACGATCATCATATCTTTAGTTGAAGAGACTATTGCCGCTAATCTCGGCAGTATGCTTACCCCATTCGGGAACCCACAGAACTTATTCTTATCTTCTACTTATGATATAAGTTTTGTGGATTTTATTAAGCTTACCGCTTTATATACGATACTTTCCTTTATTATCATCATGCTGCAAATGTTTCTGATAAAAAATGAACCTTTAAGATCTTTAGATAAAGAAAGCAGCCTTTCTGATATAATTAATATAGATCTTAAATCTATCATTATATATTCAGTACTATTTATAATAGCTATCCTTTCAATCTTAAGGATCTTAAATTACTGGATACTTCTTTGTATCATTTTATTATTCTTTACCGTTTACGACTTTAAACTGTTAAAAGAAGTAAATTACAGCCTTCTCTTATCATTTTTATTCTTCTTTATACTTATAGGAAACCTTGGAAGAATTGATGCTATATATGAAATCTTAAAAAAAATGATCGAAGGAAGAGAAGTTATCACTTCTATTCTCTGCTCTCAGGTAATGAGCAACGTTCCTTGTGCCATCCTTCTTTCAGGTTTTACAGATAAGGGAAAAGAACTGATAATCGGAACAAATCTCGGGGGACTTGGAACCCTTATCGCTTCCATGGCAAGTGTCATCACTTTCCAGTTATATATAAAAAAGAAAGGGGCCCATCCTCTTAGATATATAGCTGTATTTACTATACTGAACCTTGTAGATCTTGCTATACTTTTAGCATTATTCTTTATAATAAGATAATTATAAAGAGGGAAAAAATGGAAATGGAATAACCCCAGTGCCATTGAGAATTTTTTTTGTCCTGATACAAAGAATGGACCTAGAGGACTAAAGCCCCCTAGTATAACGTCACTTAAATAACTGGAATCCTCAGCGTAGCCCGCTACGCCTACGTTTTTTGAGACGCACTCTCGAGCAAGCATTCAGCGCATTAGTCCAGTTATTTTGCGAACGTTATACTAGGTCCACCTTTTTTATAAATCTATACCCTCATCAAAAAAGGGATCAACTCATAAGTACAACAACTATCAACAGATCATTTCCTGTTACAGGATCCTTACTTAGCCAATGCATGTAAGATGTAACTGCAAATCCTCTTTCATCAGTATTAAGATTCTCCCATCGTTTTGAAGTTATGCATTCCATAGTTCCTTTTACAAAATCATTTGAAGGACGGGCTGAGAAATCAAGTTTCATATAATTATCCGTTTTATACCATCCCGTATCATTTATATATCCGATATTTTTCAGGAACTCAATATATTCATCATTTGCTCTGATGCATTTATAAGACCCATCTCCATTAAAGAATTCCAGGATACCACAAGGCAGATTTTTTTGAATCTTAATATGCCCTTCTCCTGTATCCAGTGAAAATGGATCGTTTAAGTTATACTTTCCAAGGTCATCATAGAATCTGTCTTTTACTGGATCTTCAAATCCTATTCCCATTCCATTCTTATATCTTTCAAAGATGGTTTCCAGTGATACCGGTTTAGAAAAATAATACCCTTGAAGTCTTTCACATCCAAGTCTTCTCATAAGATCGAACTGTTCTTCTTTTTCAATACCCTCTGCAAGAGTACCTATTCCGCATTTTCTTGCCATATCTATCATGTCTTCCATGATAAATTCAGTTCTGTTACCAAAATTTCTCATAAACTGCATATCCAGTTTAATAAGATCGAAGTTAGTATCCTGAAGAAGATTAAGTGATGAATAACCACTTCCGAAGTCATCCATCCATACTCTGAATCCTAAAGCATGAAGGCTGTCTATCTGTTTATTTATAAAATCCGGATCCGCAGAATAAACGCTTTCTGTTATCTCAATAATGATAAGATCCGGAGAATAACCTGAGGTACCAACTATATCCCCGATTTCTTCAGCCAGATTTCTACTTTCAAAATCAAATCTTGAAAAATTGATGGATACTGGTACAAGCCTAAGTCCAGCTTCTTCTCTTTTCCTAAAATCTTTTAATACCTGTCTTAAGATCTCAAGATCTAATTTCCATGTAGATCTGTTCTTTTCAATATATGGAATAAATTTATCAGGATATAACATTCCCCTTTCCGGATCATCCCATCTTGCAAGGGCCTCTTCACTACATATTCTTCCGGTAAGAGATCTTACTACTGCCTGATAATAAACCTTTATCCAGCCGGATTCGATAGCTTTATCAAGATTATTCAGAACATAATGTCTATTTTTTTCTTCCTCTTCGAAGTTGATGTCATATTCTGCCATATATCTATCTGAATCCTCAATGATACTATCTCCTGCCACTTTAGCATGATCATAGCATTTATTTACATTATCGCCTTTCTTATATTCATAAAACCCGATCTTAACCCTTCCTTTGGTATAAGTTTCGTAACTGGCTTCATTATAACCTGTGGATTCCACCAGATCATATAACCACTTTTCTACATTATCGACCAGTTCTTTTATGCAGCTTAATTCATCTCTATATATCAGCAATGCATATTTATCTGCAGTAAATCTGGCTATATTTCTTTCCGGATAAAGCCTCTTTAACTCATTTGCCATGAAACAAATAATTTCATCGCCTTTTTTAAGTCCATAATCATTATTAAGATGTTTAAGACCTTTGAAATTTATATAAACAACCACAGGATATCTATCAGACAACGCAACTGTCTCTAATATGGTCTTTGCCTGGGTAAGAAATGCATTTCTCGTGTAAAGTCCTGTAAGGTCATCCTTTTCTAACATTTTTAAAGTATTATTAAATACTCTTACAATTTCTATTCGAGATGCCAATATAATGATAAGCACTGTAAGGGACAGAGTATAGAATTCCATGAGATGCAGCATATCCATCCTAAATACTCTTTCTTCCTTAACCAGAAAACTAAGAACTGCAAAAGCTATAGCAAATGAAGTTTCAAATGTGATCAGTCTCCAAGGAATGTCATAAATAAAAATTGGAAATAAAGAAAGAAACAAAAGGAAAGTTAGCGCCTGATGATCCGGATCCAGAACTGTGCCCATAAGAATAGTCATCACAAGAGGCATTACTTCTACCAGATATAAAATATACGTAATATATTTATTTTCCTTTTTAAGAAATACCACTCTTAAAATGGATAAAACCGCAAAATAAAAAAACATCGAAACGCTGAGTAAAGTGAGATCTTTCGACTTATTTATTATAAATAACTGTGACAGATAAATAACAGCCGATAAAGGCATACCGATAATTGTCAGCAGTTTCAATGCATTAAAATTTCTTCTGTTGAACTCATCTTTAAATTCCGGATAATCTTTTGGAATTAAAAAATCAAGCCCCCCTCTTAGCATAACATCACCCTCTTAGAAATCTAAAAATATAATAAGATTCATACTTTGTACATTCTTCCCTATGTTAATTATATGATACTATCATAGCAAGAATATGACAACGATTCCACATATAGACAGTCATTTGTCACACAAATTTCAAATTTTAGATATCAATTACCGGACTCTTAATCAGAATACGAAAGGCCATATCCAATATCAAGCCAGCTTTTTCCGCTTCCTATCTCATCTACGCTACCGTACCATGGGCTAGGAAGTTTTCCTTTGAAATCAGCTTTGCCACAAAGTACATTAGCAACTCCCTGTCCTTCAGAACCGGGAAGATAACACATAACTGCCGCATCCCAGGAATCGATATAATCTTTGATAAGGACCTGCCTTCCGGCAACTATAAGGGTAACTACAGGCTTATTATACTCTTTTACCTTATTTATCATCGCTTCATTTGATCTTATGCCAAGGTCTCCTGTGATACTTAAATCTTCTGTATCACCATTCCACTCTGCATAGGATTCTTCGCCTATTACTAGAATTATCACATCCGCTTCCCCGGCGCGGGACGGCTCAGTTATAACTTCGATATCTTTTTCAGGAAACACCTGCTTCATACCATTCTGTATAGTGGTAACTCCTTCAATCCCAACGTTTGGACTTTTATTCCAGTCAATGGTCCATCCACCACACTGAACCTGCGCATTATTTGCTGCAGGACCTGTGATAAATACCTTACTGCCCTTTTTTAATGGCAATATATCATTTTCATTTTTAAGTAGAACAAGGCTTTCTTCTACAGCCCTTTCAGCAACTTTTCTGTATTCTGGTGACCCTGTAGATTTCATAGTTGTCTTCATATTCTTGCAGAAAGGATCATCCATTATTCCTTCATTTATCTTAACCTGAAGAATTCTTCTTACTGCGTCATCGATTCTTTCTTCACTGATACTTCCTTCATCTATAGCTTCAAGAATAAGAACCTTTGCCTGATCAAAGCTCTCTACTTCCATAAGCATATCGATACCTGAATTAATGGCATTTACAAGCTGCTGCTTATATGTATCTGCTGAAGTATTCTGAACTGAATTCCAGTCACTTACGATAAATCCTTCAAATCCCATTTCATTCTTAAGATAATCAATATACTTCTTGTTTTCATGCATCTTAACGCCATTAAGTGATGAATGGCTTATCATGATCGTCTGAACCCCGTTATCTATAAGATTCTGATATACAGAAAGGAGTTCATTTATTTCTTCATCTGAAAGGACAGCATCCCCTCTATCTATAAGTCTTACAGCATCTGAGTTTTCTCCTGTACCAAACTTTACATTTCCATCTGCAAAAAAATGTTTTCCACAGGCAACAAGTCCTCCATCCTTAAGACCTCTTACATATTCACCGCTTAAACTTTTTATGATATCTAAATCTGCACCATAACTTTCATAAGTTCTGCCCCATCTAGGATCTGCTGACTGGGCCACACAAGGAGAAAAATTCCATAACATATGGCACATTTTTGCTTCATCTGCTGTAATAAGCCCCACCTGATACATAAGCTCTGGATCATTTGCAGCTCCCATACCTATATTATGAGGAAAAATGACTGTCCCCGTGGCATAATTAACCCCATGTACATCATCTTGTCCAAAAAGATAAGGAATTCCTGCATCAGAAGAAAGTGCCGCTTCCTGATAACTATCAACTATGTCCTGCCACTCGGTATAAGAAACAGTTTCTAATTTTGAAAGAAGACTTCCATAGCATTGATCCTGCATCATCTCTTCGCTTACCATATATACTGCAGGCTGAAGCATTTGAGAAACCTTTTGCTCCGTTGTAAGGCTTTTCAATATCTCATATGCAGTTTTACCTGCATATTCAGAAGTCTCGCCCTTTGTACTGTCCCCCTCTGATGAGACCGTATCACTTTTTTTCACATTGGTATCATCACTGCCTGCTTTACTATCAGTCTTATTATTAGCACAGCCCGTAAAAAGCATTGCAGCTAATGATAACGCCACTATTTTTTTAAAGATTTTTTTCATGATCAATCCCCCTTTTAAATTATATTTGTGTGGTGTGTTTTATCATATTTCATTATAGCTTACTTCTTTTGTTACTACATTTTTATTTTCATGATCATCTCAAAAAAATAAAACTGACAGTACAGCCATTTACTATTGTAACACAGTTTAAGGAGCGGTGAATCCTTAAACTTTGGCTATCTGTCAGTTTATTTGGGGAAAGGGAAATCCCCGTGAGATTATTTTGAAACTACTGGAAGTTTTTCCAATAATTTGCGGTCAATCTTACCATTCTTGTTCAGAATAAATTCTGTAACATGAATAAATTTGTTAGGAACCATATATAAAGGAAGTCTCTTCTTTACCTCCACATGAAGTTCTCTTCCATCTCTTTCACCAGTATAATAAAGATAGATTCTGCTCTTTTCTTCATCATATCTTGCACAGCATCTCTCAACGCCATCATATGTTCCTATAGTTCTCTCAATCTCCTCAAGCTCGATCCTATGACCCATATGCTTGATCTGGAAATCTTTTCTACCTGCAAAGTACATTTCCCCATCATCAGCGATAAAAGCTACATCGCCTGTAAAATAGGTTCTTACAGAATGTCCATCTTCATTTCTTTCCTGGAAATGTTTCTTTGTTTCTTCTTCGTTATGATAATAACCTATTGCAAGTGACTCGCCACTTACAGCGATCTCTCCACTTACATTTTTCTCTGTTATTTCCTGTCCTTTTTCATCTAAAAGAACAACTTTTCTTCCATCAAAAACTTTACCAAGCGGAAGCTTTTCGCCAGCCTCCACCTTATGATCTATAATATAGTAGGTGCAGTTACAGGTAATTTCTGATGGGCCATAAAGATTGACATAAGTAACAGTAGGGAGGGCCTTCTGCCATATCATCAACTGCTTAGTTGGCATTACTTCTCCGCTGAAAAGAACTCTTTTTAAATCAGTAGGGAGACGATAATCGAGTCCTTTCATACCAGAAATTATACATAATGCCGATACAGCCCAGGTTAAGGTTGTTGCATGATTATCGCATATATAGTCCACGAGTCTAGGGGGTTGAGTAAAGTAATCTCGTGGAATCAGGAGAAGGGTTGCTCCAGTCATTAAAGCTGTGAATATATCCTTAATAGATACATCGAAGTCAAACGGAGCTTGATTTGCGATAACATCTGAGGGAGTAAAAGCAAATGCTTTTACGAAATGATCAATAAAATCTATAACTGCACCCTGACTTACAAGTACACACTTTGGTGTACCTGTCGAACCAGAGGTAAATATGCCATAAATAGGGTTTTCTCTATTCACACAGTATGAATCTAATTCATTTGTACTGCATGAATCAGCTATCTCTTCCATTGAAACAGCCATACCTTTGTATCCTGTTTCATCAAACTTTTCCTTTAAATCCTCTGAATATATGATAAGACGAGGATCAAGTACTTCTATTATCTTATTTATCCTTGAAACAGTCTGTTCAGGATTAATATATACATAGAAACCACCAGCATACATCGTTCCAAGAACTGCTCCATAAAGATTTATATTTTTTTCTGTAAAAATTGCTACTGGAAAACCTGTTTCTTCTTTATCCAGACATGCTTTCTTTCTAATATTCTTACCCATTCTGACAGCCAGCTCTTTTAACTCCTGATAGCTAAGCTTTCTTTCAGGATCAATAGCCGCTATATTTTCTGGATAATCATTTACTGTTTTTTCAAATATCTGAATTAAATTCTCTTTCATATCGCCACTTCTTTCTTATAGCTATACTATAAGATTTTTATTTAAAGATTATTCAGCGAGGCGCTCTACCATTGCAGCAAGTGCTTCAACTGAATTGAAATTTTCTGGGATCATTTCTTCTGCACCTATCTGAATATCAAAGTTATCTTCTAACTCAGCAACAAGTGAGATGATACCAAATGAATCAAGAAGATGATCATCAACTAATCTATCTTCATTTTCATAATCAATACTGTCATCAATCTCATTTAAAATCTCAATAATCTGTTCTCTTGTTTCCATTTTTATTAACTCCTTTTTACTGTATTAAATGGATATGTCAAAACATCTTTTCTCATTACCATTAAGCCCTCCTTAACTGAATAACCGTATACATCCGGTAATTCATGAGAAAGAAATAATGCCATACCTTCTGCAAAAGAATAAGCTCCTGCATTTTTGAATATCAGAGCGTCTCCAACCCTGACATCTCCAAGCTTAATATTTGCAGTCAAAACATCATTCATTGTACAAAGTGAACCGCATACTGTCCACACTTTTTCTGGATAAAGATCCTCATGATCTCTTACAACTTCCATAAATGGATGATACATTCCCTTAATCTGGCCGTCATATGCAAGCTGATGGATTCCACCATCTGTCATAAGATAATCTGTATCTATATTTTTCTTTACATCAAGAACTCTTGTGCAGTAACAACCCGAGACAGCTGCAATAGCACGTCCAAGTTCAATAGTTACACTGCCGCCAAATTCCATCTCATTAATGGTATTACTTATAGTATCAAGGAAGTCTTCCATAGGAAGTACGTCCTTACCTTCAAAATATGAATATGGGATTCCAGGACCATATTCTAATTCTTCAATATCATGTCCTGTAGATTCCTTTATCTCTTTGATAAGTTCATCCAGCATAAGAAGTTCTTTCTTATCCTTATCCGGATGTTTTTTCTGAGTACCTGAGAAATAATGGATACCTTTTACATTAAGGTCTTTTACATCCATTGATTCCTTTATCATCTCTAAAATATCTTCTTTATTAACACCGAACTGACTTTTATTTGTAAGTCTGATGATGATATTTATCCTTCTTACACGAGCTGCTTCTTTTAACTGAAGGAACTGATTCCAGGACTCTACAGTAAATATGCATCTTCCATCTGTTTCACTGATTATCTTGTCCAAATCTTCTTTTTTCTTTAATACTCCTGAAATAAGAAGCTTTTCAGCAGGAATCTTTAAATCTCTACAGATCTCATATTCTCCATATGAGCATACTTCAATCCTATCTAAAACATTTACGGCAACACCAGTAAGGAAAGGATTTGCTTTCATGGCATAGCATACTTTAGCACTGCCCTTAAGCCCTTCCTCTATCATTTTTATCCTTGCCTCAAATATATCAAAATCAAATAAATAAAATGAATTTTTATTTGTTTCAGCAATCTCTCTTGCTTTTTTAATATTCATTTCCATGACTAGATTCCATTTTTCCTCTCTGCAGTCTTATATTTTTCATAAACTTTGTGCCAATCAGTAAAGTTCTCATCATTTCTTCTGTCTTTTAATATGCCATAAGAATCTATCTTTTTAGCGATAAAATCTGTTGTCTTTTTAGTACCATAAGAATTAAGATGATCCCCTTTATCTCTGGTGTCTTTACTCCAATTGATATTTACAGCCTCTTTTTCTTTATTAAGCTCTATATAATCAACGCCATACTTTTCAGCAAATTCTTCAATGGCATTTATCTTTTCCATGTTATAACACTTTGGAGAAGGAGCAGAATAAAGGACCAGCTTTACTCCGTTATCATCACAAAGCTTCTTTATCTTTTTAAAGGTTTCTTCATTCTCAGCAGATATATTTCTTTTTTCAGTTGTACTAAAAAGATACTCTCCACCCTTATAAGGTTTTACTTTTGTATTAAATATATATCCCTTATATGAATCTCCAAGTCTTGAAACAAATGGAGTTTTCCATACATTATGGTATTTAAATACAGGACAGGCCTTATAAACCACTTCAGATATCTTAGAATCTTTTCCAGCTTCTTTTGTCTTTCTGTATAACTCATTTGTCTCTAAAAGAGCGATCTTTGGATGCTGCTTCTTAAGTGCAATTTCTAAAACATCAAATGTCTCATTGATATTTTGTCCTGGAGCACCAGCATCATATACTGCATATCCATACTCTTCCCAGATCTGCATTGGAGATACCGTTGTATAACTAAGACTGTCACCAAGTACTATCACATCAATAGTATCTGGTTTTTCATTTGCCACCTTGGCAAAAACTTCATTTCTTCCAAGATTTAATTCATGTCTGGTCATAAACTCAGGTGATAATATCATACTTGGAACATAAAGCAGAATAAGAAGGATGCTTGTAAAAAGTATGCATCTCAATATGAAATTGTTTTTTATGTTATTTTTTAATTTTTTCATTATTACCTCAATTTACTAGAAACCTGCATAAATAAGATCCACTGGCTGATATCCTGCACCGTAGGCACCAAACCAAACAATCGCAAGAATAAGTGCATAATATATAGTCCATCTCTTTTTTAATGGAAGATCAGGAACAGAATCAAGCAGATCAGGATTCTTTTCTAACATAAGATCCACAATAGCTACTACAATGATTCCAAGAAGACATATTGTATAATCTCCTGAATCAAGTCCGAGGTTCATATTATGTAACTCTATATTTTTAAAGAAATCTGATATAAAGAGATTTCTCATCATTTCCTTAAACTGTGCAAAACTTTCAGCTCTGAATAATACTTCTCCTACACCAATAATGATCCAGGTTCTTGCAATTCTAAACCATCTGACAGCCTTACCTTTTTCATCAAGATGAAGCATATTTGCTATCCCTGATCCTGCAGGCTTCCACATTTCTCCCACCAAAAGAACAATAAAGTAAAACACACCATAAAGTATATATGTTTCTTTAGGTCCATGCCAAAGCCCATTTAACATCCATACAGGGAAAAGCGCTATAGCAGATGTAACTATCATTGTCCAATATTTGGAACAATGTTTTTTACCAAACTTATTCCATTTTTTCATCATCTGGCTTGTAGATACCGGATAGAAAATGTAATTTTTAAACCACACACCAAGTGAGATGTGCCATCTTCTCCAGAATTCAGCTGCATTCTCCGAAAGAAATGGCTGGCGGAAATTCTCTGGAAGCCTAATATCAAATAACTCAGCGCTTCCAATAACAATATCGATTGTTCCCGAGAATTCCAGATAAAGCTGAATTGTTACCACAAATGCTGTTAAAATAATCATCACGCCGGCATAATGCTTATTTGTTGAGAATAATGTTCTGACCATAATATCAAGTCTGTCAGCAATAAGCATTCTCTTAAAAAGTCCCCATCCTATACGGACAGCCCCCCTCGCAAAAGTTTTATCTGTAATTGGATTACCTTCAAAGAGTTGACTCTTAACATCATCCCATCTCATAATAGGGCCTTCCATAAGTGTTGGGAAAAACGTCATAAATAAGAAGACATGGAGGAAGTTTCTCTCAACTTTTATCCTCTTCCAGTAAACATCTAGAAGATAGCCCACAGCCTGCAGTGTATAAAAAGAAATACCAATAGGTATTGCCAGCTTTCTAATTGAAAAAGTTGTTTTAAATAACTTATTTATCTCTTCAACAGTGAACTGAGTATATTTAAGGAACACAAGAATTCCAACTGATATAAATACACTTAAGAACACGATCCTAAAAGCTTTTTTTTGGTATTTTTCTCTCTCGACCTTCTCTGTTTTAGGAATTTCCTTAACCTTAACATTGAAATGATCTATCAGAAGTCCACCAAAATAAGTTACCAATGTTGTTATAAAACACCAAAGGATCAGGTATTTACTTATCAGTGCAAAAAACACTCCACTCGCAATAAGAAGCGTTATGTATCTATATTTCTTAGGCGTAAGCATGTATGTAAGCATTACTGCCGGAAGAAAATATATAAAATATGTATTAGTATTATATGCCATTGACTTTTCTCCTTAAAAACATAAAAAAGAGTATAGCATAAAGCTCTCTTCATTTCACGCACTATACTATACCCTATACTTATTAATATAAAACTTATAAATTATTAAAATTTGCTTAAGATAAACTTGTTGATTTATGAATCAGTTTTCTCGCCCTTTTTATACTTTTCTTCCTTCTCTTCTACTTCTTCTTTATCATCTTCCTCATCATCCAAAAGAGGAATACCTGCTGCAAGTTTTGCCTTTCTCACCATAGGATCCATAACCCCTGCATATATAAAGGAACAAAGATATGCTGGAAGAGAAATACCAAGAGCTACAAACAAAGGAAATACCTTCAAAAAAGCCACCAGCATAAAAAATGGTACTAACATGGTAAAGAGCATCATAACAAGTGTTCTCGGAAGCTTTCCTGTTGCTAAAAGGAGTGCATTATGCAGGTTTGCTCTGATTGAATTGACAAATCTTGCTCCGTAAGGAAATACCCACACAAATATCGCAAACCAAATAAATATCCCAAGATATTCCAACAGAAATAAAAACTTCATCATATCTGTACCACTATTAAATAAAAATACCTTTGTTTTTGCCAGATTACTTTCTCCTGCACTGGCCATCCTATAAAGGATCCAATAATCAAATGCAAGAAAGATACCAAATAATAACAATACAATCCATGTAGGAGTCATTGTCTTAAGGTTATTCTTAAACTCTCTAAAATACATTTTGTAGAGTCCAGACTTACCTTTCTTCATCTTCATAATAGTAAAATGAAGCGCCGTGAGTGCAGCCCCTGCTGTAAAAACAGGAATACAACAAAGTATCGTAAAAAGATTAAGCACTACTAGAACCATCAGATCCTGCAGCGCATTCATGATAGGTCCATCTACATCAAAAAGTCCGCCCATATTATCCCCCGGTCATATTTAATACAAAAAGAGACCCTGCAATATGCCTGGTCTCTTTTTGGCTAATAATTGCTAAACCAATTATAGCAATATAAAAATAACGCATCAAGGTAATTATTAACCCTTTACAGCTCCCTCGATCATACCATCCATGATCTGCTTCTGAGCTATGATAAATAAGATTATCATAGGAACGATAGCAAGAAGTGCTGCCGCAAGGATCATGTTCCACTCTTTTACGTATGATCCAACGAATGCCTGTACTGCTACTGGAAGTGTTTTTACTGCACCATTCTGT
>CADANF010000029.1 GCA_902789175.1 uncultured Lachnospiraceae bacterium | reverse complement strand
TTTTTACGAGCCATAGTGAGTTCCTCCTATCTGGATATATAATACTATGTTTTAGGAGAAATCTCATTTTAATTTGAACTATTTATATACTAACATCAGGTAGTGAACAGTATAAGCTAGGGCTGAATTGCAATTAAGGGCTAAAATTTAGCAAGAGCTGTCCTTTTTAATGGACAGCTCTTGTGTTATTATAGAGGAAGATGAAGTAAGGTGAAAAATAGATTGCTTTAATTGAAATAAAAATTGAGGAAAATTGAAAGATTTCATAATAGGATGATAATAAAAAAATGGGAAAAGAGAAATTTGAAAAGGGAGCACTTGCAACAGCAAAGGGGATAACTATTATATCCTGTATATTTGGTGGAGTCCCTATTATATATGGAGTGTTAAGTTTACTTGCAGGATTTGAATCGATAAGAGAAGGATTAAGTGGTCCAAGCAGAAATGGTATAGGAATTTTTGGCTTTTTTCTGCAGTATTCAGGAGCCTTATACATCTTAATCGGAGTCTTTATAATTCTCATGGGGCTATTTAATAGATTTGTTTTACATGGAATGGTAATTATCGTAAGACAAAATAGTAGAATAGTAGAAAATACAGATGTTATAGAAACTGCCACAAGACGCATGGCGGGAATGAACATGCCAGGAACAAATATACAAGGGATGAATATGCCAGGGACAAACATGGCAGGAACAAATTTGTCAGGATTGAACATGTCAGGGCTGGATAGCATGTATGGGGAGAGAAGGTAAAAACAGGTTAATAAAATGAGTAATTATTTTATATAGAGGAGGTTTATATATGACAGCTTGGATCATTCCGTGTAATGAAAAGTATTATCGACATAGAGAGGCATTTGCAAATCTCGATTATATTGATTGGCGTCAAAGCACAAAGGTAAAAGCAGGAGATATTGTATATATTTATGTTGGCCAATCAGTTGGTGCAATTCTGTATAAATGTAATGTTATAGATGTAGATATGGCAAACGGAAGTAATAATGATCAGGAATATAATATTAAGGGACAACTAAAACCAGCAAAAAAATATATGAGATTAAAACTTATTGAGACTTACCCAGATGATAAATATAAGAAAAAAGATTTACTTGAAAATGGCCTGAAGACTTTGCGAGGACCATCAAAAGCAACCGAACAGTTACTTTATTATTTAGAAAAATAGACTGGATAGCAGAAAATTTATATAACAAAAAAAAATTTGATTTAAAAAATATTATGTAATAGTCAGAGAAAAAGTTGTAAAATTTTAATGTAGTCTTATTATTATAGGAATACAGTTATAATATCTAAAAATATTTTAGGGAGGAATAACATGGGGATTTCAATAGGATTAGATTTAGGAATAGCATCAGTTGGTTGGGCTGTGGTAAATGATGATTATGAAATATTAGAGTCATGTTCTAATATATTTCCAGCTGCAGAAACGGCAAATAACGTAGAAAGACGTGGTTTTAGACAGGGAAGAAGATTAACCAGAAGAAGAAAAACAAGAATTGAAGATTTTAAACAATTGTGGGTGTCAAGTGGGTTCAATATTCCAGACAAGGCAATTAACAATATTTTAGAATATAAAATAAAGGCACTTAATGAAGAAATATCTAACGAGAAACTTTATTGGGTGTTGCTCAATTATTTGAAGCATAGAGGAATATCATATTTAGATGATGCTGATAGTGGGGATGATTCATCAGATTATTCAAAAAGTATCGCAAGAAATGAGGCAGAATTAAAAGAAAAACTTCCATGTGAAATACAATGGGAAAGATTTCAAGAGTATAATGCATTTCGAGGAAATATAACAATTGAAGAAAACGGTGAAAGTATCACATTAAGAAATGTTTATACTAAATCGGCATATGAAAAAGAAATAAATGAAATTATCAATTGTCAGTTTAAATATAATTCAAAGTTAACAGAAGAATTCAAAGATAAATATTTAGAATTATTTGGGCGAAAAAGAGAGTATTATGAAGGACCTGGCAATGAATTATCAAGAACCGATTATGGAAAATATACAACAGAAATGGGAGAAGATGGAAATTACATAACTGTTGATAATATTTTTGACAAGCTCATTGGTAAATGTAGTATTAATTCTGATGAGAAGAGGGCATCAGGGGCATCTTACACTGCTCAAGAATTTAATGTACTTAATGATTTAAATAATCTTACAATCACATCAGATTCGGATCTTATTGAACAAGGAAAATTAACAGAAGAAGCTAAAAGAAAAATTGTAGAGAAAATTAAAATTTCAAAAACAGTAAATGTAAAAAAGATAATTGGTGAGGTGATTGGTGATAAAAATTGCGTAATAACAGGCGCAAGAATTGATAAGAACGATAAAGAAATATTTCATTCTTTTGAAGCTTACAATAAAATGAGAAGAGCCTTAGAGGAAATTGGGTTTGATATTACATCATTATCAAGAGATGAATTGGATTTAATAGGTGACATATTAACATTAAATACGGATAAAGAATCAATTATAAAAGCTTTTGATCGGAATAGTATTGTTTTACCAGAAAATGTAAAGGATATTTTAATAAAAATTCGTAAAGCTAACGGATCTTTATTTAGCAAATGGCAATCTTTTGGTTTAACCATAATGAATGAGTTGATTCCTGAATTGTATTTACAACCTAAAAATCAGATGGAACTCCTTTCAGATATGGGCATTTTAAAATCTAGAAAAGAGCGTTTTAAGGACTGCAATATAATTCCAGCTGATGTTATGGTTGAGGATATATATAATCCTGTTGTTTCTAAAACAGTTAGAATAACAGTTAAAATTCTTAATGCTTTAATTAAAAAGTATGGTTATCCTGACAGAATTGTTATTGAAATGCCAAGAGACAAAAATACAGATGAAGAGCAAAAAAGAATTAAGAAAGAACAACGTGACAATGAAAATGAATTAAAAAATATAAAAGATAAAATTAAATCAGAATATGGTCGTCTTATCACTGAAAAAGATTTTAAAAATCATAAGAAATTACCACTTAAGTTAAAACTTTGGAATGAGCAGGGAGGAATATGCCCGTATTCTGGAAAAATGATAAGAATTGATGATTTAATAGATGATCAAAATAAATTTGAAATAGATCATATAATTCCATTATCAATTTCTTTTGATGATAGCCGAAGTAATAAAGTCCTTGTGTATGCTGAAGAAAATCAGAAAAAAGGAAATAGAACTCCTTTATCATACTTAACAACAGTTAATAGAGAATGGAATCATAACAGTTTTATTAAGTATATTCTTGAAAACTATTCAGGAGTTACTCAGCGTAAGAAGAGGGATAATTTTTTAAATGAACAGGATATTACAAAAGTAGAAGTTTTACAAGGATTTATTAATAGAAATATTAATGATACTAGATATGCATCAAAAGTTGTTTTGAATTTACTACAAGATTATTTTATTAGTAAAAATGCTAATACTAAAGTTAAGGTAATTAGAGGTAGCTTTACTCACCAAATGCGTGTAAATCTTAGCTTAAAGAAAGATCGAGATGAATCATATGCTCATCATGCTGTAGATGCTATGCTAATTGCCTTTTCACAGATGGGTTATGAAGCGTATCATAAAATAACTGAAAAGTATATTGACTATGAAACCGGAGAAATAAAAAACAAAGAAGGTTTTGAAGCTTTGTTAAAAAATGACTTAGAATATAAAATGGCAATGTACGAAAGTAAATGGCTAAGAATAAAAAGTAATATTGAAAATGCTGCAAAAACTAATAAATATTGGTATCAAAAAAATCAAAAATGTAACAGAGCATTATGTAATCAAACTGTTTATTGTACAAGAAATGTAGATGATAAGGTATATAAAATAAGTAAACTTGATATTAGAACTGATGACGGGATTAAGAGGTTTAAAAACTTTATTGAAAAAGGAAACGAAAAGAATTTTTTGATGTATAAAAATAATCACAAAACGTTTGAATTAATAATGGATATTTATGAAAAATATTCAGATTCAAAAAATCCTTTTTTACAATATGAAAAGGAAACTGGTGATATAATAAGAAAATATTCAAAGAAAAATAATGGACCTAAAATAACCATGCTTAAGTATTTAGATGGAGAAGTAGGAAGTTGTATAGATATTTCCCATAAATATGGATTTGAAAAAAACAGTCGAAAGGTTATTTTGGACTCACTTAATCCGTTTAGAATGGATGTTTATTTTAAAGATAATCAATATTATCTGGTGGGAATTAAACAGTCGGATGTTAAATGCGAGGGTAATCTTTTTATTATTGATGAGGATAAGTATGCAGAAACGTTAATAAATGAAAAGATGATTGCTCCGGGACAAAAAAGAAGTGATTTAGAAAAATTAGGTTATGAATTTAAATTGTCTTTTTACAAGGAGGATATTATTGAATATGAAAAGGGAGGAGAAGTTTTTATTGAAAGATTTTTATCAAGAACAATGCCTAAAGTTCGAAACTATATTGAAACAAAACCGGTTGAAGCAGCAAAATTTAAAAAACAAAATTTGATTGGTTTATCCAAGACAAAAAGTATTAGAAAAGTAGTTACAGATATATTGGGTAACCGTTATTATGTAAATAATATGAAGTTTACAACTGTAGTTGGAAAACAATAAAATAAATGTTGAAAAAGGTGTTTTATTGAGGTATAGTATTCTTAGTAGAGAAAAAGTTTCTAATCACTTAATTTTTTCAGACCTACTAAAATAAGGCTTTATGCCGAAACTAAAGGACGCCGACGGGCGTCCTTTTCTTTTTACAAAGAATGCTATTAGTTTATAGGGGATAATATGGCATTTAGAGTAATATTAATAGAAAATGAATGTTCAATTCATTTAAAACTTAATAATCTATTAATAGATAAAGGTGATGGGGAAATATGGATTCCATTGGAAGATATTTCTATGATTGTTCTTGATAATCTAAAAATTAATCTAACAGTAAGATTGCTTAGTACATTGGCGGAATATAATATAGGGGTGATTTTTTGTAATATGGAGCATTTGCCTATAGGATTTTACAGTTCATATGATAATTATAGCCGTATTTCAAAAAATATAGGATTTCAAATAGAAAAAGACACGGTATTTTATGATAGTTTTTGGAAAATAATAGTTTATTATAAAATCCTTAATCAAAAACAAGTGTTAAGATCTTTAAAAAAAGTAGGGGCGGATGACAAATTACAACAGTTTTTAGAAGAAATAACTGTTGGTGATAAGACCAATAGAGAAGCACATGCAGCAAAAGTATATTTTAATACGTTAATGGGAACAACATTTTCAAGGGGCAATGAAGATATCCTTTTAAATTCAGGTCTAGATTACGGGTATTCCATAATAAGATCATATTTAGCGCGACTATGTGTGGGTTATGGACTTAATAGCCAACTGGGGATACATCATAAAAATGAATTTAATAGATTTAATCTCATAGATGATTTAATGGAGCCCATAAGGCCATTTGTTGATTTATATGCGTATAGAATACTTGATAATGAAAAGTATTTTAAAAGTGAACATAGAAGACAACTTGTAAATATTTTAAATCATATAATTATCTATATGGATAAAAAAATGTTCCTTGCTAATATGCTGGAAGAATATGTAATTCAATATTCTGCTTTTTTATCAGGAAGAAGAGAAAAAGTAATATTTCCACAGGTTTGTGATTATTTAGGGGAAGAGGATGATTACTAAATATATGAAGCTATTATGTATGTTTGATTTACCTGTTGATACTTCTGATCAACAGAGGGCGTATAGAAAATTCCGCAAAGATATTATGTCAGAAGGATTTATAATGATTCAATATTCTGTTTATGTTAGAACTTGTCCTAATAGACAATTTGCAAACCAAATGGAAAAGAGACTAAAAAAAATAATTCCTAAAGAAGGAAATATTAGACTCCTTACAATTACAGAAAAACAATATGAGGATATGAAATTATTGGTGGGAAGTAAAAAATTAACAGAAGAGGTGCTTAGTGTTGAGAGGATGATCATAATATGAAACTGACTATAAAGGATTTAAATAAAAAATATTTATTATCATTTAATTCTATTACTCAGTTGTGTGGTAGTAATATTCCTTTAAAAAAATATATAATCGATTCAATATGTAAACATTTTTCAACGGAAAAATATAGGGAATATGAAGAGAGCTTTATTGACAACATAGAAATTGATGATGAAATTCCGGGGAGAAAACAGTGGGAATGTTATAGAATTAATTCTAAGGAAAATATTATTGATTTTATACAGCTGGGAAAAGGAAGCCTTTTAACTAAATATTTAAAAGAATATATAAGTGTTTTTGATTACCAAAATGATTTGTATCAAATAGAGTCAATTCTTGTCAGATTTTTTGATAGATTAAATAGAGAATTATTTAAAGATGATAATTTACAGCTTTCATTTGTATCGGAAGATGTACTTGGTATGATACAGCATACATCAATAAGAACGTTAGAAGATAAGGATATTCATGAATTAACAACAACAGAATTGATTGAAGCTTTTATAAATATTATTTCAAAACAGCAAGAATTAATACCTGAAAAAAGAATGTATATATTTGAAAATTTGGATCATATTGTTGGCATAAAGGATTATAAAAATATTGTATTAAGATGTGAAGAGCTTTGTAATAAATCAAATATTTGGTTTGTTTTTGCTACTTCTTTAGATGGTTATGTATATCTTTCAGATAGCGTAATGGAAAATATTAATATAATTAATGAGGAAGTTTTTGTAATGCCTACAATTGATCATATTATGGATTTTATAAAAGATTATTATCCTCTTGAAAGACAATGGGAAAAAAGTTATGTAAAAAAATGTGTTTCAAATATTATTCAAAAAATAGGTTCTACAGAAGAGATTTTTCAACCAGAAGAATTAGTATTAATTAAGCTGATAAATGAAACAAATGACATAAAAAAATACTGGAAAAAAGAGCCTAAAATTCCAGAAATCCAGTGTTTACTCAGTAAAAAAGTGATATAATAATACAGTATGTCTGGGAGGAACTAAAATGTTAAATAGTTTACTATTTCAAATTAATAGAAGACGTTCTTGTGATTTGCAGAAAATAGTAAGATTTGATGTTTTAGTACCTGGAAGAATTAAGTGATTAGAAAACAATGTATGGAATGTATGAAATGTATATATGTTTTAGTACCTGGAAGAATTAAGTGATTAGAAAACATACAATAAAGGGATTATTGAGAATTACAGTTTTAGTACCTGGAAGAATTAAGTGATTAGAAAACGAAACCATTTTCTGCATTAGATCCTACTTGTTTTAGTACCTGGAAGAATTAAGTGATTAGAAAACCAAAAAACCATTTGAGTTAACCATCTGAGGTTTTAGTACCTGGAAGAATTAAGTGATTAGAAAACTCTTATATCAACATTGATACATATCATAGGTTTTAGTACCTGGAAGAATTAAGTGATTAGAAAACGCAGTTTAACGAAGAACTACCCGACAAGTGTTTTAGTACCTGGAAGAATTAAGTGATTAGAAAACACCATTTCCAAAAACTTGAGTACCATTAGGTTTTAGTACCTGGAAGAATTAAGTGATTAGAAAACAAGAGCTTGAAGCGGACGGAATAAAAGCAAGTTTTAGTACCTGGAAGAATTAAGTGATTAGAAAACTAAAGATACATATCCCTCCCTATTCTGTTTGTTTTAGTACCTGGAAGAATTAAGTGATTAGAAAACGAGAGATTTGCAGCACAGTTACAGCAACCTGTTTTAGTACCTGGAAGAATTAAGTGATTAGAAAACGATACACCACTGTAAAGACTACCGCCGTTAGTTTTAGTACCTGGAAGAATTAAGTGATTAGAAAACAAATAGCTTAAATGATATAAGAACATCCGGTTTTAGTACCTGGAAGAATTAAGTGATTAGAAAAGTTTTAGTACCTGGAAGAATTAAGTGATTAGAAAACCTTCAGAAGGTTCAGATGGTGGATCAGCTAGTTTTAGTACCTGGAAGAATTAAGTGATTAGAAAACCGTTTATGTTAGGCGTTACCAGATGGATGGTTTTAGTACCTGGAAGAATTAAGTGATTAGAAAACTGATTTGCCTTCATAATCGAAGCTATCTAGTTTTAGTACCTGGAAGAATTAAGTGATTAGAAAACTTATGAAGAATACATATACAAGGACAATGGTTTTAGTACCTGGAAGAATTAAGTGATTAGAAAACAAAAACAATTTTATTAGTAGTTTATAATAGTTTTAGTACCTGGAAGAATTAAGTGATTAGAAAACTGTATATGATGGTTATCAGATGGAAAATTGTTTTAGTACCTGGAAGAATTAAGTGATTAGAAAACCCTTTAACTACTCAATATTGGTTTGCTACGTTTTAGTACCTGGAAGAATTAAGTGATTAGAAAACTCTTTGAACTCTTTATCGGCATCTGAATGGTTTTAGTACCTGGAAGAATTAAGTGATTAGAAAACCCGTTGATTTCCTATCATTTGTACGCATAGGTTTTAGTACCTGGAAGAATTAAGTGATTAGAAAACCCAATCAGCTGGTTGATTATGTTAATGATATGTTTTAGTACCTGGAAGAATTAAGTGATTAGAAAACATTAACATATTAATAATATATATAAGTATGTTTTAGTACCTGGAAGAATTAAGTGATTAGAAAACTTCAGCAACCGTTATGGCTGTGATGCACTTGTTTTAGTACCTGGAAGAATTAAGTGATTAGAAAACCCGATCCCCTGTTCTGCCTGATTTACCATTGTTTTAGTACCTGGAAGAATTAAGTGATTAGAAAACTCTCGCATTTCCTCCGAGTCTTTGGATCCTGTTTTAGTACCTGGAAGAATTAAGTGATTAGAAAACCTGTGTTATCAATACATAACCATACATAAGGTTTTAGTACCTGGAAGAATTAAGTGATTAGAAAACCCGCCTTTGTTAGCGTGCTGATGTCCGTTAGTTTTAGTACCTGGAAGAATTAAGTGATTAGAAAACCCATTGTTGTAATGGTCAACAATGGCGCTTGTTTTAGTACCTGGAAGAATTAAGTGATTAGAAAACTTAATATCCTGTTTACATCCAGTTTTTTCAGTTTTAGTACCTGGAAGAATTAAGTGATTAGAAAACATGATCCGGTACTGGATCACGTCGGCATCAGTTTTAGTACCTGGAAGAATTAAGTGATTAGAAAACGAAACAATCCTCCTTATTTGTATGCTTTTGTTTTAGTACCTGGAAGAATTAAGTGATTAGAAAACATCAAGTTTAGCAGATTCAAGAACACTGCTGTTTTAGTACCTGGAAGAATTAAGTGATTAGAAAACGAGATTTATTAAGAATGAAGCAGCCTGATGGTTTTAGTACCTGGAAGAATTAAGTGATTAGAAAACCGCCAGCTTCGGGTGCTACTGTGAGACTTGGTTTTAGTACCTGGAAGAATTAAGTAATTAGAAAACAGAAAATACAGAAGCTATCAAAATAACGGAGTTTTAGTACCTGGAAGAATTAAGTGATTAGAAAACATTCAACCTGCGGAACCGTTGCGAACCCATGTTTTAGTACCTGGAAGAATTAAGTGATTAGAAAACCTGAATTTCCGAAGTCGTTTGGAGTTGATAGTTTTAGTACCTGGAAGAATTAAGTGATTAGAAAACTGAGGCGCGGAACCATGCTAGAGGACGAGGTTTTAGTACCTGGAAGAATTAAGTGATTAGAAAACAAAATAAGTCTTAAGAATGGAGTTTTTATGTTTTAGTACCTGGAAGAATTAAGTGATTAGAAAACTTTTTTTGTTCCTATAATAGAAGAAACCCGTTTTAGTACCTGGAAGAATTAAGTGATTAGAAAACCGATCAAAGGGTTATCAGCTCTGAATGGAGGTTTTAGTACCTGGAAGAATTAAGTGATTAGAAAACAATTAAGGTGAAAAGAAAGGAGAACGAATGGTTTTAGTACCTGGAAGAATTAAGTGATTAGAAAACTTCAAGTTGTGGTACCGTCGCAAAACCATGTTTTAGTACCTGGAAGAATTAAGTGATTAGAAAACAGGATTTGACATTGAAACAACACAGACGATGTTTTAGTACCTGGAAGAATTAAGTGATTAGAAAACTGATAACTATCACCCCACTGTCAAATGGTAGTTTTAGTACCTGGAAGAATTAAGTGATTAGAAAACCATATAGCTGATACTACTTGAATACTAGGCGTTTTAGTACCTGGAAGAATTAAGTGATTAGAAAACTAAGTCTGCCTCATATACTTTTTAGTAGCTGTTTTAGTACCTGGAAGAATTAAGTGATTAGAAAACCTACTACTGGCGGTTATTATTATTCTTTGGTTTTAGTACCTGGAAGAATTAAGTGATTAGAAAACTCTATTAGTAGGATTCTGAAGTTCGATATGTTTTAGTACCTGGAAGAATTAAGTGATTAGAAAACTCCGGCAAATGTTGCTCCTCTTCCGCCCAGTTTTAGTACCTGGAAGAATTAAGTGATTAGAAAACAAAACCGCTGAAGTTTGCGACAAATATCTGGTTTTAGTACCTGGAAGAATTAAGTGATTAGAAAACTGGATGAAGCTTTTGAAGAGTTTACAATAATGTTTTAGTACCTGGAAGAATTAAGTGATTAGAAAACGCATAAAAGAAGCTATGGAAGAGAACGGCGGTTTTAGTACCTGGAAGAATTAAGTGATTAGAAAACTCGACTATTTATTAAGTTGAGACCATGGTAGTTTTAGTACCTAGAAAAATTAAGTGATTAGAAAAACTGCTGAGGGGTATATGTAAGTTGCCAGTTTTAGTACCTGGAAAAATTAATAAATGTGTTTAGTTAGGGGAACTATGTATGAATAATAGGGATAGAGTATTCTGTGCAGTTATAAAAATTATATATGATAAATATCTTGTTGCAGGCACATTAAATTATAATGCACTTGTTTTTACTCAGGATGAATTAGAATTGTCATTTAATTCATTGCATTTTGGAAAGAGATTTAAGAAATCTTTGCTTAATAACTATTATTATGGACATGGCAGTAAAAATGAAAAGATTAAATTTATTGTAAATGCATTTAATGAGGAAGGTATAGGTTTTTTTAGATTAGCATATCCAAATGAAGTAGAAACCTATAAGGAGAAATATGAAATTGCAAAGCAGGGTTGGTCTGCATTAGCTGATTATGATCAGGGAGAAGTATGCAGTTTTTTAAGAAAATACTATACTTGGATTAAAAAACATATTCCTGAAAATAATTATGTAGAGAATCTTTCTGCAAATGAGGCAGCATGGTTAAGTGCTGCCTTATTAACATATAATGCATATGTACATAACCCTAATTCTGATATAAGTGATTTTTATTTTCTTAATTCTAATATTGCAAAACTTGCTTATGAGATTGGACGTCAATTTACAAAAAATACCTATTCCAATGCTGTGAAACAACGTGCTGTTAAAGGAAAAGGTAAAGATGAATTTTTATCAGAATGTCAAAAAAATAAACGACGTATTACATTTAAGCGAGAAAAAGTAAAGAATATTCCTAAATTAGATAGCAGTATAAGACTATATACTGTAAATGGTAAGAAGGGAATTAATGCAATTATAAAAGTATTGCAAGAGGTAGAATTATTTTATTTACCATCTAAGGATATGTATGATGTATTGGTGGATTTAGGTAAAACTGATAAAGCCCACCTTTATGTTGATAATACTGTAGTTAAATATAATAGAGATGCTCTAATTGAATACATTTTAAAGACATATTGCGTTGAGCCAATTACAGCTTTAGAGTTTACAAATAAGTATAATTCTCTTATTAATGAAGCAGATTTAACAAATGATGTAGATTATATGATTACTGATATTAATTCAGAAATATATGATCGTATAGACGTAATAGATTGTGGGTATAATCGATTTAGATTTTATTCTAATAAGGGGATAAATGCGGGAAATGTAATTCCATATCTTGATTTAAATAAGTATGAGAACCAGGAATTTTCAGTATCACTTTTAATTGAGAATAATCCTGAACTGATGCATGCTACAAATTTACAAAATAAATATGAAGTATATGATTATTTAAGAAAATTTGCAGGGAAATACTGCGCTAATATGGCATTTTTAAATGATTTGGAAATACGTATTGGAAATGCATCGATAAATGGTCAAATATTGAAATTGATTGAAAAGTACGAGCCAGTTGGAAAAAATTATTTAATAAGTATTTATAAACAAAAATATGGAACTAGTAAAGAATTAATTCAATCTAAACTCAGAGAATTTAATAATTATTTTATTGATGGATATTATAGAGCTAACCCTCAAATAATAAAAAATAATTTGAAAAGTTTGGAACATAATACAGCAGCTAGATCTACCCTTGCTAAGATTCAGGATGGAGATAAAGGTATTCAACGCCAAAATCCGGATATTAGATTAATAACTAATATTTCGAATAGATATATTTCTAAAGAATCTACCTGGGGAAAACTTCACAATAGAATATTACGTAAATTTATAGAAGTAGACTTAATAGGAAGAATTGAACTGTCCGATGAAGAATTTTTACTTCTGATGAAAAATTATTTCATTGATACATGCAAGAGAATAATAAATATTAAAAATCCAATAATTGCTCCTAATATTATGCTTACGGTTGGATTAGTACAAATTGCAATTAGAAGTTATGATAGTAACTATTGGGGAAAAGTAGCTGATGAAATTGGTGTAGAAAGTATCACCGTTCCACAGCAGGCTAAAATTGGAAAAATTGTATCGCAAACACTTATTAAGTATGGAAAGGCATATATTGAAGAAGGTGAGTATGTTAAAAATATTTTAATGCATGCTTTTATTGTAGATAACTTTGCTTTTGATTTTTTTGAATATCTATTCCAATTTTACAATTTGGATTTAGAAAGAAGTATTTCAGATTCATGTGAAGAAGAAGCACGTTATATTTGTGATGCAATTAAAAATCCTTATTCTAAACGCCAGCAGATGTTATCTGATTATAGTGGACTATCTGTATATGCAGCAAATGACTATTGCAAGAATGTGATAGCTGCTTCTTTATCAGCAATTAATAATTCTTTTTGGGATTTGTCTGTTAACGTGGATGACATGCCAATTAGATTATACGATAAATTTATTTTATGGAAGAATAACGAAAAGGGAGAATTTAGAAGAGTAAAGAATAAAAAAGAACGTGACGAGGATTCTTACAGAAAATTCTTTAATAGTCCACAACTAGTATGTTCATTTTCTAATGATTTTTCTAATGATTTGCAATTTGAAATTGTTTTACCTAAACAACTTCTTCAGAATACAGCTAAAGAGAATAGAAATATTTATTGGAGAGTATCAAACAATCTATCAGTAAAGGAATATAGGTGTATTGTTAAAGAAGGCAGTTTTGGACTTAAAACTAATGGATTTAGCTTTTTCATTGATGAAAAGGAAGTATTTTTGGCACATACTTTTGAATTAGTAGATAATGGTGAGGTCATTAAAAAATTTAGATGGGACAATCGTAAAATTTGTGTATTTAATGAAATTGGAAATAACGTAAATGTGGAAAGTATATCAGATGGAGAATATATAGGTTTTTCTTTGCCTTCTATTAATGTTAAATCTGAAGCGATTGAAGATTCATATAATATTAAAGGGCTTACGTATTATCAATTCAATTTCAGAGCTGGAGATATTTTATATGTTCCAGAGGAAGCAAACTATTACATAGGAGACGTGCCTCAAAGAGGATTCTCGAATGATGGATTACTAAAAGAAGTATTTGTTGAAATAGGTGAATCAAAGTTGCCGATTTATAGTAGAATACCGGCACTCGTTATAAATATTGAAGATGAGCGTTATAATGGAACTGCACTTATTGTTAATGGAAATAAAATAAGAGTTACTGATCTAAAGGCAATTGATATAAAAAATGCTCATTTATTGGGGCAGAAGTATTATTATTTTGATTTAAGCAATATTTCTGGTATTAAATCAGGAATTAATTCAGTTGATGTGGATATTCCTGGAACTAATAGGGGAAAAAAATTGGATTTCTTTTATTTAAAAGATTTTCAATTCTCTTTTGAGGATGCCCCATATATTTATAAAACGAGAGGAACATTATGTACTAATTATAAAATTGAGAAGAAAACTATTATTGCTGAAATGGCCGAAGAGAATAAATACATGGACTTTGAATTTATTGATTTAGAAAATAATATATTTAAATGTCCTTTGTTAGTTGGTAATAATACGTATTACATTAATTTTAAGATACCGATGCTCCTTCTTAGTTTTGATAGGATGAAATGGACTTTTTATAGGCCTGAAGATTATTGGTATGCCGATATTCCTCGTATGATTTATCTTTCATATCCTGCAAAAACAATTAAGCTTGAACTTGTTGAGGATAATAGAGAAAAAAATATTTTTACATATGATAAGCGTAATGATGGAATTATAGAATGTGATCTGACTAAGCTAAAATCATACATAGGTCCTTCACATACAAAGAAAATGGTGCATAACATCAGATTACTGGATGATAATAATAATTTTGATTTCATTCGAATAGTTAATCATAGTGTATTTAAAAATGTTGAGTTAATTACAGACATAGATGATGGTGCAATAACAGGAATTTTTGATATTCTCGGTAAAGGAAGTTACTATGCAGATATTTTATTTCAAGGAAAATTAATATGTGATAAACAGCCGCTAAATAATGAGAGGCAGATTGTTGTTAAGACTGAAATAAGAACTGGTTATTATGATGTTATTTTATATGAAGGAGAAGAGGAAGAAGATTCATTTGATGAAATAAATTATCATATAGTTGGTACATTGAAAAAAAATCTTCGTAATCCGGCAGATATAACTGGCGAATGTATTGAACTAAAATATTTAACATATATTAATGATGGCACGGTAGTACGTAATATATCGGTTAGTGATAAACTGCAGAATTATATTCATATTGATAAAAAATTAGATCAGCATACATATGAAGGGACACTTATTGTTGCATTTCATAACACAGATATAAGGGATGTAAAAAAGGTGAGGATGACTATTCCTAAACTAAATAAGATTAATTATTTGATGGTTGATTTTTTAGATGAATATGATGAAATAGATAATCTCTTATATGATAATTATTCGGAATGTGTTGCTACACCTGAATATAGTGATCAATACGGCAAAAACGAAAAATATCGTCGCTTCGATCCAATATTATGGACTGACGAAGAAGAAACATATTTTTGGAATGTTGATTTTGTAAGTGTTAATCAACTAATGGAAAAAGCTGCAAGAAAATGGATGAAAAAAGAGCATTTTAAGAAAAGTAATAATAATTCAATTTGGAAAAAATAAGGGGGAAGTAGATGAAATTTTCGCCAATAAATACATCTGATGTGATAGTAGATAAGTATAAAAAATATCTAAGTACAATATTTCAAATTGCAGATGTAGACTATGAGGAACATTTAAAAAAAGCGTTATCTGAAAAAAATATACTTGCAAAAGGTCCATATTTAGATGCAGTAGACACTTTTAAAAAAGGAAAATCTTTATCTGAATTAATGGATGAAGGCGTTGTTTCTAGAAATATGGAAAAACTTAATTTTCCAATAGATAGAAAGCTTTATTTGCATCAGGAAAGGGCAATACGAAAGGTAAAAGAAAAAACTAATATTGTTGTTTCTACAGGTACTGGTTCAGGTAAAACAGAGAGTTTCTTATTGCCAATTCTCTCTGATTTGTCAAAAGAGCTTGAAAAGGGAACATTATGTCCTGGTGTTAGGGCATTGTTGATTTATCCAATGAATGCTTTGGCAAATGATCAGGTAGAAAGATTAAGAGATCTTTTAGAAGAATATCCTGAAATCACATTTGGAAGTTACACTGGTCAAACTCAGCAGAAGCAGGAAGATGCACTTAGGGACTATCAAAATCTAAATAAGGGTAGATTGCCTAAAAAAAATGAATTAATAAGTAGGGAGGCGATGATAAGTAATCCGCCACATATTTTAATTACTAATTATGCTATGCTCGAATATTTAATGGTGAGACCTAAAGAAGCGGGATTCTTCTCTGGAAAATATGCAAATTATTGGAAGTATATTGTTTTAGATGAGGCTCATGTTTACAAAGGCTCAACGGGTATAGAAGTTTCAATGCTTCTGCGTCGAGTTGCAAGCTCTTTACCTGTTAATAAACTAAATTATATATTAACATCTGCAACTCTGGGTGACGAAAAGCAGAATAAAGAAGTTGCTGATTTTGCCAGCAGACTCTGTAATAGTAGCTTTTCTGAAAATTCAATAATTCGTGCCATTAGGCAAAAACCTGGTGAAGAAGCTAAAGTAGAGTTTAAAAATGAGTGGAACTCATATACAGCTATAGCAGAAGCTATTAAAGATGAAAATCCTGTATTAATAGTATCTGAATATAAAAAATTAAGTGGACTAGATACTACTGAAGAAACGGTTCAAAGAGATCTTTATAACTATTTAATAAAAGATAAAAATTACTGGGATGTACGTAAACAATTATTAGATAAACCTAGAACAGTAAGTTTTTTGGCTAAACAACTGAAATGTAAAAAAGAAGATATAGTTAATCTTGTTACAGTAGCTGCTTATGCAATTAAGGAAAGAGGGCAGTTACTTGACGCGAAGTATCATATGTTTTTAAAAGCAACGGACAGTGCTTTTATTACATTAGAGCCTTCAAAAAAATTGTTTTTAACTCGTAGTAATACAATATTTGAAAATGGTGAAGAATATGCAGTATTTGAGGCTGCTGTTTGTAAATACTGTCATGATATTTATCTTGTGGGGAAGATCGATGAATATGGTTATTATAAACAGACGGGTGTTGAAAATGGAAGAGGCATGAGTACGACGCTATATTTAGGTGATACCATTTCTGATGAAATTGATTTAGAGGATGAAAAGAATAAAATTGAAGAAATGTGTATTTGTCCACATTGTGGAAAAATAATGCAGAAGAATGCGTCTGCAATTGAGCGCTGTGAGCATGATAGTAAAAGGTATGTTACTGTCTATAATTTAAATAAACCAATTGATTCCGTTAAAACATGCGTTTCATGTGGTAACACTAGTTCAGTAAGTGGTGTTGCACGACAGTTTTTTACAGGACAAGAAGCTGTTACAAGTGTAATTGGTACTGCATTATTTGAGGAACTTCCATCTTATAAGACTATCCATGAAACAGTTGAGATTAATAATGATGAGGATTCATTTGACTTTAATGAGGAAGAGGAAACAAATGTAGAAAAGGAAGAGACTGCAAAACAGTTTATTGCTTTTTCAGATAGTAGACAGGCCGCAGCATACTTTGCATCATATTTTAGTGAAACTTATGAAGAAATATTATACAGACGTATTATTGTTGAGGCTCTTAAGAATAGATCCGAAACGACAAAATTTTATCATTTTGTAAATGATTTACAGGCTTTTATTGAAAAATATCACATAATTGATTCTTTAGACTTACAACGTGAGCCTAAAAAAGAAGCATGGAAGGCTATTTTGGCTGAGTTGGTAAACTTAAATAGTGGTAATTCGCTTCAAAATTTAGGATTTTTAAAGTTTGATGTGGATAATGATTTAATACCTGCGGCTAAGAGCTGGAATTTATGCAAAGAAGAGATGGCAAATATATCAAATGTTATGTTAATGACGATGATGGTAGATGCTGCAATAAAGTATCCGGTTGCATTAAATGCAGATGATAAAGAATTCTTCTTACATAATGGGCATGAGGGAGAATTTAATTATTCGGATTCATCTAAGTCAAAGAGGATGAAATCCTTCATTCCATCAAAACAAAATTTGCGTAATAGAAGAATAGATTATATTGAACGTATTTTAGCAAAAATAGCACCAGAGAAAGACGCTGAACGTTTTCTTGAATTGTGTTGGAAATCTATTTTTTTAGCAAAAGAAATACTTATTAAGAATGATAAAGGATATCAGGTAAATGTTGAAAAATTGAGGATTGTACCAAAAGCAAAGTTTTATCTGTGCCCAAAGTGTCATAAGATTACGCCATACAATGTGAAAGGTGTTTGTCCTACATATAGATGTGCTGGTGAATTGGAAGAAATAGATGTTTCTAAGAAATTTGCTGATAATCATTATTATCGTATGTATCAGGATATGGAAATTCGCAAGCTTAGAGTTGTGGAGCATACTGCACAGCTTGATAAAGAAAAGGCTTATGATTATCAGTCTAAGTTTAAAAATAAACAGATAGATGTTTTGAGTTGTTCTACAACTTTTGAAATGGGTGTTGATGTAGGTAGCTTAGAGACAGTAATGATGCGTAATATGCCACCATCACCAGCTAATTATGCGCAGAGAGCAGGCCGTGCAGGTCGAAGCATTAAATCTTCAGCATATGCTTTAACATTCTGTACAAAGGGAAATCATGATTTCACATATTTTGATGAACCTGAAGAAATGATTCGAGGTAGAATCAATCCTCCTATTTTTAAGGTTGAAAATGAGAAGATAGCAATTCGCCATGTGTATGCTTCTGCATTTGCTTTTTTCTGGAAAATGCACAGCGAATATTTTAAAAGTGTTTCAGATTTTATTACTCTTAATGAAATTAAGAATAAATCTGGTGTAGATGTATTTAAGGATTATTTGGGTGAAAAACCTGAAAACTTAAAAGACTATCTTGTTAGTTTTTTACCGGAAGTTCTTGTAAATAGATTTAATGTTTATGATTTTGGATGGACGGAAGGATTGATAGGAGAAGAGGGTGCATTAACAAAAGCAGTTAGTGACTATAAGGATGAAATTAAAAAGTTAGAATATTCTCTTAAACAGGCTCAAGATGGAAATGGTGGAAATGAAGTTTACATAAGAATGCGTAAGCGTAATTTTGAAGAGGAAAATATTCTTACTTTCTTATCTAGAAAAAATGTATTACCTAAGTATGGTTTTCCAGTTGATACAGTTGGATTATCCATATATGAAACAGGAAAAAACAAGAAAGATACGGTTTATCATCTTGATTTATCAAGGGATTTAAGTATGGCTATCTCTGAGTATGCTCCTGGATCACAAATTGTTGCAGATGGAAAGCTTATAACAAGTAGATATATAAGAAAAATACCAAACTTAGGTTGGAAAATGTATGACTATGTAATATGCGAGTGTAAGACACTTAATATCGATCAACATATCGAGTATAAAGATTCTAATCATCTAAGCATTTGTCATACATGCGGAAAAGTATTACGACAAGATCAAATTAAAACATTTATTGTTCCAGAATTTGGTTTTGAAGCCAATAAGGTAGAAAAAGCCACTTTGATTAAACCTAAGAGAAGCTATAATAGTGATATTGCTTACGTTGGATATAAAGATGATATTGAAAGCAAATCATTTATTGATGGAAATCATAAATATGAAATGCAGTTTAGTCAAAATGATGAAATGGCAATTCTTAATCAGTCGAATTTTATGGTTTGTGAGAGTTGTGGATTTGCAGAGATTAATGATGATGCTATTTTCTTAAAGAGAGTAATAGAAAAGGAACATTTAAACGCAAGCGGTAGTACGTGTCATAATAAAAAATTAAGACGTTTTTCATTAGGATATCGTTTCCAAACAGATGTAATACAGATTAAGTTCTGTTGGCCTGAGTTAGATGATTATTATCAGGCATTATCTGTTTTATATGCATTGATGAAAGGCGTGTGCACTGTTTTAAATATAGAACAAAGTGATATTGCAGGAACAATACAGTACTTTATTAATAAAGAGACAAAACATGGGTGCTATAAGATAATATTATACGATGATACACCAGGCGGAGCTGGGCATGTAAAACGATTATATGATGGTAATGTTTTCACACAAGTACTTAAAGAGGCTTATAGAATTGTTAATAAGTGTACTTGTGGTGGGGAACTAAAGGATACATCATGCTATAGCTGCTTAAGAAATTATAGTAATCAGCGTTACCATAATGTTATTCAACGTAGATATGTTTTGGATTTTCTGGATAAAGTATTTGATGATTCACTTGAAGCATTTGATACAAGTGATGAAGTAACTGCGGATTTAATTAGAAACATACCACAAAAATAAATAGATAAAAAGACTAATAAGGATATTAACCATGATAATCAAACACTACCACTCTTACAACTACGACGAAATCCACCGCCTCTACACTGCGGTTGGGTGGACTACATATACTGATAACATGCCTGCTTTACAGGCGGGATTTGAAAATTCCATGATAGTGCTGGCGGCCTACGAAGGAGACGAGCTCCTTGGCATTTTAAGAGCTGTTGGTGATGGAGCAACAATTGTTTTCATTCAGGATATTCTTGTTTTTCCGGAGAAGCAGAGGCAGGGCGTTGTGACAGCACTATTAAAGGATGTGCTACGGCGCTATAAAAATGTGCGTCAAATTGAGCTGGCCACTGACAACACGCCTGAAACTGTAGCATTTTATAAATCCCTTGGCTTTTTGGAAATGTCAGAGGTGGGATGTTGCGGTTTTATAAGGTTTTGAAAGATAACTTGTCAAAGTATTTTATGAAAGAAGTAAATGTTATTAAAAGAGGAGGTGGCGAAGAGATGACAAAATTGGATATTTATTGGATGAGTAATGAAGAATGGATTAGAGAAGCTGATGACGGATTTGGCTATATATTAAAAGAAGATGCCCCCGAAGAAGCGCAAGAGAGTTATAAACGGTTTTTAGAACAGGTTGAGAAAGCTACAGAGCGCGGGGCTATGTGAGGTGGTTAAATAGGTAATCTACTGGCAGTAACGCCTGTTTAAAAATCTTGATAAGGTCAAAAAATGTTTTCAAAAGCTTTAGAAAAGGGTATAGAAAATAATGGTTCAATTTTCACAGTGCATAGATTGCAAAAATCTTATCATAGTAGAAGGAAAAATAAAAAAATGTAAAGCTTTTCCTAAGGGGATACCAGATGAAATCTTTTGGAATAAGGTTATGCATAATAAAGAGGTAGAGGGTGATCATGGAATTATTTATGAAGATATTTTTAGTACCTAAAATTATTAAGTGATTATAAATATTCTGAAATAATGTAAGTAAAGAGGGTGTATCAAAAAGATGACAAAGTTGGATTATTTTTGGATGAGCAAAGAGGAATGGATAAAGGAAAAAGAGGATGGATTTGGTTATGTATTGAGAGAAGATGCTCCCGAAGAAGCAAAAGAAAGTTATAGACGTTATTTAGAACAAAGGAAAAGCGCTTCAGAGCGAGGATCTATATGAGGTAAATTAAGTTATGCTTTTATATCATTATTATGATAAGAAAACGGGACCATTTAAGAATCTGTCTGATCTTATGAGGGGAGTGTATTAAAATAATTCTAAATCACAGTATTATAGTTTTTAAGATAGAGGTAAATCAGGATGGGGGACCGGAGATTATATGCTGGAGACATAGTTCAGCACTTTAAAAGAGAGACTTTATCTAAAAAGGATAGAGAAAAGAATATCTACCTTTATAAGATAATAGGCATTGCAGAACATACAGAGACCAAAGAGATGGTTGTTGTTTATCAGTCTCTTTATGGTGATTTCGGAATGTATGTGAGACCTTATGATATGTTTATCGGAAAGGTAGATAAAGAGAAGTATCCTGATATAAAGCAGGTGTATAGATTTGAAAAGGTAATGGAAGAGCCGGAGGTTTGATATGACAGAAGTTTCAAAAGGTGACTGGAAGAAGTTCAGAGAAATCGTTCCTGAGTGGCAGGAAAGATATATGGCAAAATTGAATAAGGAATATATAAAGATTCTAAGTCAGGACAAAAATGCATCTGATAATTTCTGGCAATTGTCTGATCGTATCAAGAAGGATCAGAAGTCTCCAGGTGTGATTATTGAATATCATAAGCAGGATGTTTTCTTTGATGTGATAAGGTTCTTTAAGGATGGTGTTATCACTGATGAAGACTTGGCTGACTTCAGCGATGATTTCAGGAATACTATTAAAGAATTAAAAAAGAGATTTATATAGGAGTTAATGATTATGAAAACATTAGTCGCATATTTTTCAGCAACTGGTACAACTGGTGTTGTAGCTTCAAGATTAGCAAAAACTATCAATGCAGATGTTTATGAGATTACACCTGAAGTTCCATATACAAATGCTGATCTTGACTGGAGAGATAAACAGTCAAGAAGTTCAGTTGAGATGAATGATAAATCTAGCAGGCCTGTTATAAGTGGAGCTAAAGTAGATAATATGGATGAGTATGATACCGTATTTGTTTGCTTTCCTATTTGGTGGTATTCCAACCCAACCATCATCAATACATTTCTTGAAAGTTATAATATGACTGGTAAAAAGATAGTTCTCTTTGCAACATCTGGCAGCTCCGGCTTTGGTAGCTCGGTAGAAGATCTTGAGGGAAGTGCTCCTGGGGCAAGTATCACCGAGGGATATATGTTAAATGGTATCAAATCGGATGATGAGCTTAAGGCAATCGCTGAAAAGTTTTTATAGATTTAATTTGTGTATAACCGTGTGTTCATGACGAGTTTGGCTTCGGCTGAATTGCCTAGGGACTCTTTTTTCAATGGCGTAGGCGATGTGGAGCATTCTCCTAGGCAGCATACGGTTTACTTTATATTGAGGGGTATAAGGATTATGAAAACAGACTTTATAATGGTTAAGGGTGATATTACAAAAAACCATAATGTAGATGCAATTGTTAACGCAGCCAATACTAGTCTTCTAGGTGGTGGCGGTGTTGATGGTGCCATCCACAGAGCTGCAGGGAAAGAACTTCTTGCAGAGTGTAGAATGCTTAATGGATGCAAGACTGGTCAGGCTAAGATTACCAAGGCTTATAACATTCCATGTAAGTATATTATTCATACTCCGGGACCAGTATGGAATGGTGGTAAATCAAATGAGGAGGCTTTGCTTGAATCCTGCTATAGGTCATGTCTAGAACTTGCTGTTGAAAATGGAGTAAGAAGCATAGCGTTCCCATCTATATCAACTGGAATATATTCATTTCCTTTGGATAAGGCAGTTAAGATTGCGATTGGAACTGCAAAGAGATTTGTTGAAGATAATCCCGACAAGCTTGGTGTTATCAAGTGGGTTCTGTTTGATGATAATACATTTAATGCGTATCAGGACGAACTAGAAAAATATGGTAAATAATATGAATGATGAAGCTGAAATGATTGCAGTATTTGCACTGTGTGATATTCAGTCATATAAGATAACGCTTGGAGAATATTTCAATCTAACGCTGGATGAAAGAGCCACGCTTTGGGACATAACAACTGTAGATAAAGAATTAGGATTTGAGGCATACAGATAACTGGTAACTGCCGCAGGTGTTAAGTGGTCTATACCGGATATGTATGAGGAGTTTCAGAAACACTATAATAGATGCATGGAACTCAAGAAAGAGCCTATTGAAAAGATATATATATTAGAGAGATTAAAGTTCAAGATTAATGAGGCTGACAAAAAATTGGTTAGAAAAATGCATCCGTATATACGCTAAAAATACGGCCCATTTTTTGCTATGTATGCTTCAAATGCCGGTAAGTTCGGTGGAGAGTAAAAAAACTTCGAACGACTGACCGGGAAATGACAACGCCGCTGCTGATGCTTAGGTGTGTGCAGCTGGGAATCCATATCAGCGAACTGGAATTGCTGACGATCGGAACCGTGCTGGATATGTACGCGGAACTTCAGGGGGATGATGAGCCGCATGAACAGCTGGCAAGCCAGGATGATATGGATAAAATTAAACTAAAATCGGCTAAAAAAGATAACTGCCGAAATTAGTTGAAATATTCCTTTGAATAATGTATAGTATAGGCGGAGGTGATTCATGTGAACGCAATCGCTGAAAATAAGAAGTTTATCACAATCGCTGAACTAAAAGATATGGGCTATTCATATTACAAGATTGGCAAGCTTGAAGAGCAGGGCATACTGTCACGGGTAAATCGAAGCACTTATGAGAACTTAACCTATAAGGGCGATGAAAACGACTTCTTCAGCGCAGACGCTTTTGTACCGAATGGTGTTATATGCCTGATGAGTGCAGCACGGTATTACGAACTTACCAATTTTCTGCCTGATGCCGTGGATGTTGCTATTGAAAGGAAGAAAAAGGTTAATACACTGCCAGAATGGCCGGAGATCAGGATTTTTTATTTTGATGCATCCCGGATGGATCTTGGAGTAACTGAAGTCTGGGATGGCGATAACTGCTTCCACATCTTCGATATCGAGAAAACCGTGGTCGATATCATTTATTACAGGAACAAGATCGGGATTGAGGAAACATCTGAGGTGCTTAGGAATTATCTGAAGCGCAGAGACAGGCAGATTGACAGACTTTATGCCTATGCCAAACGCCTGCGCTGTGAGAAAACCGTAAGGACGTATCTGGAGGTACTTGTGTAATGAATGCTGATTCAGTAAAAGCGAGGCTTAAGAACTTCGCAGTAAAAAACGGCAGCACTTTTCAGGAAGCTCTTACATATTATGGGCTGGAAAGGACAATCTACCGAATTTCCGTGTCCAAATATGCGGAACAATTTGTTTTGAAGGGCGGAATCTTCTTGTATGCGGTATTTGATCGCAGGTATGAACGGGCAACTACAGATGTGGATTTGCTTGCAAGGCGTATATCCAATAGCGGGGAGGAAATGAAGAACGTATTCCGGGAAATACTCTCTCTTGATATTGATGATGCACTTGTATTTGAAACGGACTCCATAACTGTGGAGGACATAACAGAGTTTAAGGAATATCACGGTCTTCACATCTCAGCTGTTGGATATCTTGATCGGACAAAGATTCCGGTCGGTATAGATATCGGATTTGGGGATGTGATCTATCCTGATGCAGTGAAAATGGACTTCCCTGTCATACTTGATATGGATCCGCCGAGAGTAAACGCCTACTCTCTGGAATCATCCATCGCGGAGAAAATGGAAGCCATCATACATAACGGTTATCTGAACAGCAGATATAAGGATTTTTATGACATCTATGTTCTATCCCAAAGGTACGAATTCTCTTATGAAGAGCTTCGGAATGCTGTCGTAGAGACCTTTGAGAATAGAAAGACTCAGATGACAATGGATTCTGCTGCATTCGGGGCTGAATTCCTGAATGATCCAATGCATCAGACAAGATGGAACTCATTCCTGAAAAAGAAAAAGGCACTTATACAGGTATCCATGACAGATATGATGGACAGAGTAAAAGTATTTGTCCGTCCGGTGATTGAAGGAACAGCGAAAGTAAAATGGAATCCCGAAAATGGAATCTGGGAATAACGTTATTGGAGGCCTGCAGTTGAATACAAGGTAAGTGGTAAATCACTCGTGTACCAGTAAATTAAAGCCACACCTCCGAAGGGATGGCTTTAATTTACTTACTTATCTGTTTTCGACAGCTGTCTGGTAAGGCATCTGACCATGGCAATAGTCCTTTTATATATTCCTCTAATGGATCATCCTGATGCTTCAGGATTTCTTCGAGGTATATTTGAAGTACTCATACGGTTTTAAGCCGTTTGCCTTTGCTGTCTCGGCAATACTATAGAGTATAGCACTTGCCTCAGCACCATTATTGGAATCAATGATGTGCCAGCTATGTTTTTCTACGCAGAATGCTTTGATGCTCTGTTCCGCATCATTGTTATCCAGAGGGATAATAGCATTATCAAGGAACTTTCTTAGATATGATTCCTGATTGACTGCATATTGAACGGTTTTATAAGTTTCGCTTGATTTATCAAGTGCTCCTGATTCATAAATTGTTTTAATCCACGCAAAGAAAGAGTCCACAAGAGGTTTTACGGATGCCTTACGGTTATTTAAAATCTCTTCTTGTGACTTACCTTTTGACTTGCTGTTGAAAATGGAGTAAGAAGCATAGCGTTCCCATCTATATCAACTGGAATATATTCATTTCCTTTGGATAAGGCAGTTAAGATTGCAATAGGAACTGCAAAGAAATTTGTTAAAGATAATCCCGATAAGCTTGATGTTATCAAGTGGATTCTGTTTGATGATAATACTTTTAATGAGTATCAGGAAGAATTAGAAAAATATGGTAAATAATATGAATATACATGAAATCTGTGCTGTTTATACATATAAAGCAATAAGAGTCTATCAGTGATATGCTTCCTAATGAGGAAGTATACAAAATCGAAAGTTTGACATGAGGAAATGATATGGAGAAAGATAAGTTTCTGCAGACTAATAAGAAGTATTCTCATCTGAATCAGAAACAAAAGATAAAAATATATCAGTGGATGTATGAGGCATACGCTGAGTGTTATAAAGAAAAAGGTAAGTTTCCTGATACTAAAGATGACGAAAAAATACTCTTTTCTGTTATGAGCAAGATTGATGATGCTGAGATATGGATTCCTGAGAACGAAGTTAGGAAGCATTACAATAGCGTCAGAAGTAATCTCAGAAAACGATTAAACAAATCATTGATGTCAGCTCGGACTGAGAACATCATCATTCAGCCTCTTGAAGAGGTTTTCTCTGTTTGTAAAGTAGAGGATTACTCTGGTGTTGAAGTAGGACAAAAGTATTGTTTTACAGGATGTACAGATGAAGAAAATTCACTGGTTTGTTCGGTGAAAAATGTTCCAGATAATACGACCGAAAGAGATGATGGATGGAGATGTTTCCGTATCAAAGGAGTGCTTGATTTCTCTCTCATCGGAATTCTTGCTCGTATTTCAAAAATCATGGCTTCAAATGGAATCGGTATATTTGCAATATCTACATTTAACACAGATTATATTCTGGTAAAGGAAAAGGATTATAAAAATGCACTGGGCTACTTAAAGAGTTCGGGGTATAAGATAGATGAAGATTAGTATTAAGGAGTTTATACGTGGCCATATACAGAACATTCATAAGAAGACTATTATAAAGCTTTCTTTATGTCTATGAAAAAGTCTTGAAAAATGGCACCTAGGTATGTATACTTATGAAAGGTTAGCGATGCCTAACACACGATAGACAAAAATAACATATGGGCGTCTTTTCTATATTTTTTTGCCAAAAGGTTAGTTAGAACTAACTGATGTATATAGCCGAAAATGGGAGAATCTAAAATGGGTTTATTTAAGGATTATATCAGCCAGATTAAGAGTCAGTTCCTAAAGCTGCTTGTAAAATAGAATTGGGAAGGAAGAAACAGATATGAATTTGGTGCTGAAGAAGAAAACAATTAAAACGATGAAAGGCAAAACAGCATTTAAGTATGAGATTGCCGAAAGGATGTCCGAGACAGAATGTGATAGTATTTGGCGTGATGCACATAAGCGGTTATATAAGATGTATGTGGAGCATTCTGATTTGTCCAAGGGCGTGGCCATGCATACAGACAGTTTTATATTTCCCGCAGCAGCCATTTATCTGTCCATGAAGGAAGTTGATAAGGATATGGCATACGATGTAATGAAGAAGGTCATGGCAGAGAAAGCGACAAAAACCGGACAGATTATAGCAAAACTATGCAAGATTCCGGGGTTTAATAAAATCTTTCTTGGAATGTGGGATTCCTTAAGCCACAAGATGTTCGGAGAGGCTGCTGGATTTAAAAATGTATTTTATCCCAAAGAAAAAGGATGTTTCCGTATGGATATAATACAATGCCCTTATCACAAATATCTGACTGAATTGGGGTGCCCGGAACTGAATATCCTGTTTTGTGAAAACGACGAGCATTCCTACGGCAATCTGCCGGGCTTGAAGTTTAGCAGAACAAAGACGATCGGGGCAGGCGATGACCTTTGCGACTTCAAAATTGAGTATATCAAAAGATGAAGATTTCAGCCAAATACCCTTAAATGTTTGACCTTTCCATTAAAATTATACAAGATTTAAGGGAAAAGAGCAGCGGATAAGGGAAAGAAAACTTGTTATTATAGGAGTAAATAGAAAAAAGGTGTCTATAAGTAGAAATATTTGTAGACATTTTTTGTTATAAAAAAGTGAAAAAACAAAGGTGGGTTAATAAATGTGATATAATACTCTTTGCAGGGGAGTGTATTATGTTTTAAGGAGGGGTTAATAAAGTATGGGATTTAGATATAGAAGGAGCAAAAAAATTGCTCCTGGAATACGTATGAATATTTCTAAATCAGGTCCAAGTTTTACGGTGGGTGGAAAACATGCACATACGACATTTGGACATGGAAGAGTTACTAATTCTGTTCGTACACCTATAAAGGGGTTACGATATTCTAATTCATTTTCTACTAAAATTTCTAAAAATAGCAAATCTCAAAAGAACTCTGCTACGGGATGCCTAGGTTTAATTGGTTTAGCTATAGCATTTTATTTAATAATAGCAATTGGGACGATAGCGATTTCGCTAGCAATAATAGCAGGTCCGCTTTATATCGCATATACATATTATAAGGCGAATACATTGTTGGATCCTGATCAGGTTGAAAGACTGGCATCGGTCATCTATCAAAATGAACCTAATAAAAAATACAGTGCATGGACTGTTTATCTTAAAAGTAAAAGACTATTAAAAACTCTAAATCAAGATATTTCACAATTAGAAGACAAATCAAATGCATTTGATGGAGAGGACGTAAGTGAGCTGTGTCAAATATTAAAAGAACGAGAGAATAAGTATTATCAGATTCAGGCAATTAATGAAATATTTGCAGAACCAGAGTTTTTAAAGCCTGTTACAGATATTTATTTTTCTAAAGCTATTAAGGATTATTTAAACAGAACATTTAATCCTGTGTATTTTGATGCTATGTCATTAAAGACTGAAAGAGGTAAAAAGAATAGGTATAAAAAATATTTTGAAAGATTTGATAATAGCTTGTTTTTAATGCCGATTGAGGCAAAGAAAGTATTATATGAATATATGGCGGATAATGGCATAGAACCGCCTTATGATAAGGATGTTGATGACAAAAATAACAGTAATGATAAGATAGGTGAAGAAGTACATAATATCAATGACTTAAGTAAAAATTTAGGTGATGAGATAGATGATACGAATATGAGATTTACTACAGACAGCATAAATGTAATCCCTCAAAATGATAAAGTGTTGTGATAAGGAGGATAGAAAATTATGCATAAGTGTCCTAAATGTGGAGGAAATAATATTTCTATCTCTGCAGATGAGAAAAAACTACGTTCTTTTTATTATTGTAATGATTGCGGAAATGAATGGTCTAGGGCAGGAATTAATAGAAAAGGTGTAAATACTCCTAAGGCAAAAAATCCATATATTATTCCAGTTATTTGTATTTGTTTTTCAGCAGTATTGTTAGGAACTTCTATTGCGGGGGTAAACTCTGAAAAAAAAGGTGAAAATGAAACATCAACAGAAAATATAGTAGCAACAAGCGAAGAAAATACCACAGGTATAAACAATAATACAGTTGTTACAAGTGAAGAAAATAAAGCCGAAATTACAACAGAAGAAGTTAAAAAAGTGGAATCAATTGAATTTGTAGAAGTAAAGAATAAAATAATAAAAGGTGAAAAATTTAAGGCAGAAATTAGATATACACCTGAGAATGTTGAAACAACTTTTAGCTGGAAATCAAGTGATGAGAATATTGCTAAAGTGGACTCAGACGGAAATGTCTTAGGTGTTGGTGGAGGAACAGCAACGATTAGTGTAATGTCAGATAATAATATAAACAATTCATTTGAGATAGAAGTAGATTCTTCACAGGCGTTAATGAATGTAAAAACAAATTATAGTAGAAAGGATGATGTTAACATTGGGAGTGACTGGAGCCATGTCATATCTATTAATGGGGAACAATACTCAAATTCAATGACAGTTACTGCGGGAGATGAAATTACTTTTTACGCAAAATTTACAGAAGATGATAAAAATCCAGATGTAGGTGAAAATTCAACGACGTATGTTGTAACAGGTGAAGATATAAGTAATGGATTTGAAGTGACTTTTGAGGTTGAAGTTGTAGAAAATGGTGGTAGAAATAAAGGGGAAACTGCTGTTTTTAGTGTGTCTTATGTTTTTTCACCTAGTGGATTAGAATAGAGGATGTCATGAGAAAAAGAATATTTGAAATCATAGAAGTATCTAAGGATAATGATAGGGTTAGCTTTATTTATGATATAACAATGCTTTTTGCTATTATAGTAAGTATTGTACCGCTAGCTTTCATTTTGGGCAATAATCGATTTGGTTTCAATATTACCAACCATTACTGTTCTTAATAGTGGTTTTAAACTTCTTAGATTATTTCGTGTTGTAAAAACTTTTAGAATCTTTAGGATTTTTAAGGCATTTAGATATTCCAAAAGCATCAGGATAATTATAAATGTGATGAAGAATTCGAAAGAAGCATTGCTTGCTGTGTGCACTTTGGCGTTTAGTTATATACTTATTTCGGCTTTAGTGATTTTTAATGTTGAACCGGATTCATTTGAAAGTTTTTTTGATGCGATTTATTGGGCGACCATTTCCTTAACAACAGTGGGATATGGAGATATTTATCCGGTTACAAATGCCGGGCGGATAATTACAATGATTTCGTCTATACTTGGAATAGCAATAGTAGCTCTTCCAGCAGGTATTATTACTGCGGGTTATCTTAATGAAATCAATAAAAAAAATGAAACAACGCAAAATTAAATAGGACTTAAAAAAGACTATATAGAAATCTCTGGTAAGAAGATTCATAAATCTATGGTTGTATCAAGATTTGAAAAATGTGATAGGATGACAGTTCAGTATGTTATGGAATGTATGAAGAAAAATACCAGTGATGTAAAGAATATAAAACAGTATTTGCTTGCATTAGGAATAAGTATTTAAAGAAGACAACTACAATATCGGGAAAAGGTAATATTTGCATTCAATCCTGTCGCAAGGTAAAATTTGAAATAGAGAATAAGAAATACGAGTTTCCTTTTGAGGCAGTTATAAGATGTGAAATACTAGAGGATATGGGGAACTGTATAGTTATAGATACGGAGTATCCGGATTATATAGAATCGCAAGAAGAGCTGCATGTCTTCAAGGTGAACAAGAAGATGATAAAAGCTATGGAATGTGATTATGAATGAGGAATAAGTGAAAATGATTAGATATATTGTCAAGCATTTTGATTACAAGGAAGAAGATTTATTGCATTACAATGGTATGATTCTGAAGTTTGTAATGGGGGGCATGATCAGTTTTTTCATAACTCGACGGGGATTGTATGGAAAGATGCACTCGAAGGTATGAAAATGATTGGAGATGAAAAGGGAGCTAGTAATCTTCAGAAGGCAGTTGAGATTTTTGGAGGTGATATTCCTTTTGATTATTATGAAAGACATGAAGCGCTTGAAAAGGTTTATGAGATTTATGGAATGAAAGCTTTTGATCAAATTGATGATGAGTTTTATGGGGGAGATTTGTTTGAAAAGCTGATGGATGAATATATAGAATTGCACCCGAGCGAATTTGTTGTTGATGGGGACTATCAATATTCTGAATTAGTTAGATAGTAATTTAAGGGGATACCATGACGGTAACTGTAACAGATAAAGATAAATGTCTTTCAGGATATAGACTGGCACACTTGATAAATAATTATCTTACGACAGGAATTCATACATACATTGGTACCGATCGCTTGAGGAAAGGCGAAAGCACGGAGGGATATATCAAAAACTATTGCCACTTATTAAAGATATGTCAGGAAGATAAAATGATTTAGGAGTTTTACAATGTTAAGTGATAATGAATTGGCTGAAATAAAAAAAAGAACAGAAAGTGCAACAAAAGGACCATGGAAAGCATATATTGAAGATAGGGATTTTCAATGTGGTTCGAGCTTTATTCAAACTCAGGGAGAGGATATCGAACTAACAGGAGCTACGGAAGCTGATTACGATTTTATAGCTAATGCAAGACAAGATATACCTAAATTGCTTGAAGAAATAGAAAGACTTCAAAAGAAATAGGGGACTGGAAATGAAGAATTTGAACAACTTGATTTCAAGGAACTTGCTCTTAGCCTTTATATCTTTTATTAGAGCAAGTTTCGCACTGGCAGCCAATAATTCGATTTTGGTCTTTGTGCCATTACGATTTTCTCTAAAAAATCTATTAGCTAAGTCATAATAAAATGTATTTTGTTAATGTATAGAGGATAAATGATAGGATTATAAATTATGGTTGGTCTTGTTTTAAATGAAGAGGGATATGTCACATATCCATATGATGTATTTATTCATGTCCTAAAGATGTTTTATGTGAAGATATTAAAAAGAATTCTGTTGTTGATTTGACTGTTGATCAACCTTATTTAAGGAATAAGTTGCATCATTTAGAACCTAAAGCAGTTTTTGAATTGATAGCGTTTGATAGTACAGAGACATATGTTTTGATAGATGATCCGACAATTGCGGCTTGCATAAGATTAGCTTTTCCTAAATCAGAAAATCTTGAAAAATATGTGTTTGATAACGGTATGGAGATTCAGAACTAGATAGAAATATCAAAAATGAAATTTTACCCCAACTTGGGGTAGATTTTACAGTGACGCTCATTAAAGGGAAGGATACACTTTATGACAATAGATGAAGTTCTAAAAATGAACGAAAAACAAATATTTGACAGAAAGAGTATAAGGATTAATCCGGCGGATTTATCTGATACGATTTGTGCCTTTGCTAATGCAGACGGAGGAACGATAGCTATTGGAATATCTGATAAGCATCGCAGGATTGAGGGTGTTGATTATCATGAAGAGCAGTTGAATGAAATCCTTCGTACGCCGATAGATTTCTGTAATCCGACAGTTCCGGTAACTACGGAAATGGTTGAATGCACAAATAGTGATGGTAAACTGGATCATGTTCTTTTGATGCATATAGAAGCGAGTCCGTTACTTCATGTTAATCAGGCAGATGAAGCATTTATTCGTGTTGGGGATAAAAGCAAGAAGTTAGATTTCAATGATCGTATGACGTTGATGTATGCAAAAGGTGTTCGTTACTATGAGGATGAACCTGTAGCGGATGCAAGTATTCAGGATCTGGATATGGATTTTGTGGGTAGTTACTGTAAAAGAATTGGTTATACAAAAACACCTGAAGAATACGTTAGAGAGAACAAGAATTTCGTCACAGTGAAGGATGGTAAAGATCAGGTTTCTGTGGCGGCAATACTTCTCTTTGGTAAGAATCCGCAGCTTTTCTTCCCGCGTGCATTTATACGCTTCATTCGTTATGACGGTACTGAGGCTAAGGTTGGTAAAGATATGAATGTTATCAAGGATGTGATTTTTGAAGGACGTATTCTTGATCAAGTAGAGAGGGCTGTTGACTTTATTAAGATACAGATGAAGGAAAGAACTTACCTAGGTCATGATGGTATATTTTTGACCGAAGAAGAATATAGTGAGTTTGTACGTACTGAGATTGTGGTAAATGCAGCTACACATCGTGACTATGGTATTAAGGGCACAGATATTCAGATAAAGATGTTCGATGATAGGCTGGAGGTTGATAGTCCTGGCGCATTTGCCGGAATGGTCAAGAAAGAGAATATTAGATATACTCATTTTTCCAGAAATCCTAAGATTGCAGCATTCCTTAAGGATTACGGGTATGTAAAAGAATATGGTGAAGGCGTTGATAGGATGTGTAAGGAACTTGAGGCTATAGGTCTTCCTGATCCGGTCTATAATAACAATACGTTTATTCTTAAAACGACGGTTTTGAGTGCGTCGTTTGAACATGAATCGACGCAAAACGTGCGGATTGGAGATGAAAATGCGTCGATTCAGGCTAAAAACGCGCGGATTGGAGACGAAAACGCGCGGATTGGAAACAAAAACGTGCGGATTGAAGATGAAAACGTGCGGATTGGAAACAAAAACGTGCGGATTGAAGATGAAAACGTGCGGATTGGAGATGAAAACGTGCGGATTGAAACAACGGGTTCATGGTTAAAAGCTAAATTTGCTTGGATTGATATTCGTGAGAACCAAGTAATAGGAACTAAGGATGTTCAGAAAATTCTGGATTGTTCAGAAAGAAAAGCACTTAGAATCATAACTGAGATGAGAAAAGCCAATATATTAATTTTGATTGTCGGTCAGGGTAAAGGAAAATATATCTTAAATGTAACAGACTAATTCCCGACGGTTGCCCTAATGCATGTCCAAGTTTTACGGTGGGTGGAAAACATGCACAATACGACATTTGGACTGTATCTGTGATCTGGGGTATGACCATGCATTTTTTGCATTTGTTGTAATACCTCAGATATTGGCGGCAAATGTGCCTGACAGGATTGAAAAACTTATTCCGAAAGAAAATGGTCCCGCTAATAATGGCTACATTTTGCAGAGCGGCATTGCACTTAGTGTGATGTTTGCTCTGTTTTTCTTTATATATTCACATAATCCTTGTATACTTAAACTGGAGTTATATTTGAAATGTTAAGTCGTGCTTTTAAGGTTCAAAGGAGTTCTTATGATCAAAGTTAAAAACTTAAGTAAAACATACAAATCAAAAGATATTAAGGCGGTGGATGACATTTCCTTTACAGTGAATGATGGGGAGATTGTTGGCTTTATTGGGAAAAATGGAGCCGGTAAGACCACAACTATTAAGATGCTTACCGGAATACTTAAGCCGGATTCAGGTAAGGTGCTTATTAATGACATCGATATGGAAGAAGAAAGCCTTAAAGCAAAGGAGATCATAGGATATATCTCGGATAATCCTGATATGTATCTTAAACTGACAGGGCTTGAGTTCATCAATTTTATGGCTGACATATATAATGTCGATGAAGAAAAGAGGGCGGAAAGGACCAGATTTTTCGCCAGGGAATTCGGGATTGAGGATGTTTTAAATGAAAAAATGTCAGGTTATTCCCATGGTATGAGACAAAAGACCATGGTGGTTGCGGCTCTTGTACACGATCCTTATGTATGGATCTTGGATGAGCCAATGGTGGGACTTGATCCGGAAGCTGCATTTAAGCTTAAGACGATGATGAGAGCTCATGCAGATAAGGGAAACAGTGTGCTTTTTTCAACCCATGTGCTGGAAGTAGCAGAGAAGCTTTGTGATAAGGTTATAATTATCAATAAAGGTAAGATGCTTTATTACGGAACATTGGATGAATTAAAAGATAAATATAAGGGAGAAACCTTAGAAGAGATATTTATGGAACTTACAGTATAGGAGGAGATAGCTATGAATTATTTTTCAAAGTACAGGCTGCTGACTAAAACTATACTGAAATCCAATGCTATGGATGATCCTAAAGATAAAGGGCGAAAGATAAAAAATATCGCTTTGAGCATATTTGCTGTGGTTTTTGTAATTATCCCGGTGGTGGTGGTCAGTGGCATTTTTACCTTCCTTGCCACAAAAAGCCTTATGGAGCAGGGAGATAAGAGTTTCATGATAACTCTTATGCTTTGCTTTATATCAATATTTACAGTGATATTCGGGATAAATGTAATTTTCAGCGAACTTTATTTTTCATCGGATATTGAAAAACTTCTGCCTCTTCCTTTACATCCGTGGGAGATAGCCGGGGCAAGGTTTACAGCGGTTTTTATCGGTGAAAGCGTTATGCAGTGTCTGCTGGTTATAGCAGGGATCACAGGTTACGGCATTGCTGCGGGCTTAAATATTTTAGAGTGGATATTGGCAATATCTGGTGGATTGTTCCTTTCTCTTGCGCCTATGGCAGGATGCGCGATAATAGGGATACTCATGATGTCATTTACGAAATTTATAAAGAATAAGGATCAGGTAAGAAGAATATCACTCATATTCATGTTTCTTGTCTTTGTAGTGATGGTTGAAGCGATTTTATCCTTAAGCAGTGTAGATATAGAGGAGTTTATCTTAAATGCTTCAAAGGGCGATATAGTATTTGTTAAGATGATGAAAATCCTGTTTCCGCAGATAATCCTGTTTGGAAAATATCTAAAGACGGGAAATCTTACTTTTTTTATTTCTTATGCAGTCATTTCTGTGGCATTTGTAATTGTTTTTCTTCTTATTGCTGAAAAGTTTTATATAAGATCTGTGTCTGTAATGGGAGACGGAACTGCAAAAAAAGCAGAAAAGCTGGAGAATCAGATAAAAAAGAATAAAAAGATATTTAAGAAGAATCCACATCTGGCAACGCTTTTCCTAAAGGAACTGAGGAGTCTCGTAAGGACTCAGGTTTACTTTACCAATTGCATTTTAGCTACTTTTATCTGGCCTTTATTTGTATTTATCATAATTAAGCTGAGAAATATAGATATTTCCATTGTTTCTCTTGAAAGCTATAGAATGAGCCATAGGACCGGAAATGCTTCTTTGGAAAGTATAATGCTTTCGGCAGGCTTTCTGATCGCAGTGATAATGACTGCCATGAATTCGCTTGGATCTAATTCATTTTCAAGAGAAGGACAGGGAATTGAATTTATTAAATATATTCCGGTGGATATGAAGATTCAGTGGAACGCGAAAGCCCTGATCAGCTTCTTCTTTAGTGCTATCGGTACAGTGCCTTTCTTTGTGGCGGGATGTATCTATACGCATATAGGGGTACTGATGTCAGTTATTATCGTAGCAATAATGCTTGCAGCAGTTTTCTTTATTACATATATGGGGATGTATATTGATTCAATCAATCCCAAGCTGGAATGGGAGGATGCCCTTTCATCCTTAAGAGAAAACTACAATACATTTTTTGCCATGGCAATAGCTATAATAGTTGCGGCACTGGGATTCCTGGCTATTTTTATTGTCATAAGATGCGGAATAGACGTAAGAATTACAGCGGTGGTGGTATTGGTTTTATTTGCCATAGCAGATATATGGATCTACAAAAAATCAATGACGAAAGGAATAGAGAATCTAAGCCAGTTAGGGGAGTGAAGCTTAGTTGACATAAAAATGGACCACAGTCCCGGGGGCTGTGGTCCATTTTTATGTCAACTTACTTTATAGTTTTGGACATTTATGTCCGAGAATTTTTTCAATATCAGGAAGGATTCCTTTTCCATCTGGATGCCATGCAGCGTTCTGTGGCATATCATAACCAGGAATGTCATTTCCTTCTACGATGACAGGTCCCTTATCGGAGATGGCAACGTCCCATCCGATATAACCAAGTTCAGGAACTAAAAGTGCAGCTTTCTTAGTAAGTTCAATAGCTTCCTTCATCATCGGAACCTTAAACTCTTTAAATACAACGCCTGTATCAGGGTGTTTATCGTAATATATACCCTTCTTTTCAGCGTAAGCATCGAATCTTATAGTACCATCTTCATCTACAGAAGTGTAAATGCCTCCTGAAGTAGCATTATCAAGGAAACTCTTATTGACACCCATTCTAAGGATGGCATAGAAGAAGTCAGGTCCATTTTCACCTCTTATAGTAGCAATTCTTAAAGTATTGATACTATATGGATAAAGACGTGACATCTCAGGATGCTGAGTGATTCCTTCTTCAATATCTACAACATTGTTCTTTAAAAGATCATCATAAACGGCTTTAATATTAGAAGCCCCTCCGTTAGTAATCTCATCTTTAGTATATTTTCTTATTCCAAGCCCGCCGAAATTATCAAATGGTTTAGCGATGATATATTCATGGCGATTTACAAATGATTCAAAGTCCTCTAAGGATGTTTTACGAAGATCTAAGAATTCGCGGCCGATAAAATCTTTATATGTTTCCATGAATAAGAGTTTATCTTTAAGAATAGGATTTTTATCCTTCTGATTAAGCTCTCTTGTAAGAGCAATATTATGATTCATAGTCATAAAAGTACGGCGGAGACGTGGGCTCTTGCCATCAAAATTATATCCACGGTATTCCTGATAACCAATGCCATATTTTATAATACAAAAGCCCATATCTAAAAAGATAAAAAAGGTTGGATATCCCTTTTCTTTGTGGATCACTTTTGCAAAATTCCACATTTTTGATACGCTACCGCTCTTAATGCGCGCACGAAGAACAGTAAACTTATTACATTTACTCAACAGTTTCACCTCATAAAATAGTTTAGAATTTAAGAAAAAATTCCAATGAATAAGATATCATAAATCGACCGTTTTACCAACTTAAATTTTTCTTAATAAAATTTTAAATAAACTGTGAATTATTAACATTGTGCATTGCCGTGGTGGTAAAATTAAAAGTAGCTGATTGGTTGGTACTAATGGGGAAAAAAGCATATGATAACATTTCTTACAAGTAGTTTTATCGTAAATACAGATAAAGAAAGTTATATTCCAAGTCCGCTTATGGATAGTAACGACTTTATTTATAATCTGAAAAAATACTGGAAGGATAATTCCAATATTCTTATAATTGCCAGCAATCCAGAGGATTTTCCTGAAAATGATTTTAAGAAGAAAAGAATAATGGATGGCTTTTCTTTGGCGGGATTTTCTATAGAAAATGTAAATATCTATGATCATAGAAATAATGAGGATATTAAAAAAATGATCCACTGGGCAGATGTTATCTATCTTTCAGGTGGACATTGCCCAACTGAGAATAAATTCATTAAAGAAACAGGATTAAAAGAAGCTTTAAAGGAATTTAACGGGATTTTTATAGGACTTAGTGCGGGTTCCGTAAATGCAGCAAGCAGTGTTTTTCTTATCCCTGAAGAAAAAGGGGAAGCTATAGATAAAGATTTTATATATTTTACTGAGGGACTCGGCCTTACAGATATAAATATCATTCCTCACAGCGGGTATCTAAAAGAGGTTATTCTTGATGGAAAACATATGATGAATGATATATTTATCCCTTTTTCCTATGAAAGAAAACTTTATCTGCTTCCGGATGGAAGTTATTTTATGATAAAAGATGGAGAGACTCAGCTTTTTGGAGAGGCAGAAGTTCTTTTTGATGGAAAGATATATCCTATAAAGACTGGAATGGTTCATACCTTTGACAGAATGATAAAAGCAGATGAGTGGAAGGTCATATCAAATGCAGGCTATGATGCGGTTTTTAAGGTGGATATAGAAAATGATAAGATCGATTTTATCCATTACAGTGATTTCTTTAAGAAAAAAGGCTTTGATGATCTTAGAGTAAGGACTTACCGGGGATTTCTGGATGCAGTTGCAGGTATGATAGTTGATGAAGAAAGAAAGGCTATGGATGATGGAACTGCACTGGATCTTGTAATTCAGGAAATTGAAAAGACGGGGATATTTGTTGCTACATTTCATGTAGATACAGAAGAGGGAACAAGAGCTGAAAATGTAAGGATATTCAGGACTGTGTGTAAGGGTGAATTAATGTGTATCATTGTTGATATTGCATTTACTCTTGACCATGACTGGATGACAGATATCTATTCAAGGATAGGATTTATAAGAACTTTAAAAAATGCTCTTCCTTCCATAGGAAGCACTAACAATTATTCTCTTTGTTTTACAAACATTTTGAATTTTAAAGCTATAAATAATCTTTTTGGCGAAAAAAAGGGAGATCTTATAATATTTCAGGAAAGAGATGCTCTTAGAAATGGATTAAAACCTTTACTTATAGGCCATCTGGATGCAGATCATTATGCCCTTGTGGTTGAAAATAGATACTTGGAAAAAGAAAATCTTAAAAAAGTCTGCAGACAGATCTATAAAGAAAAATATAAACAATATGTATTTCATATAAGACTTGGTGTTTATCCGATAGAGAATCCAGATGTCTCTGTAACTCATATGTTAGATTGTGCAAAACTGGCTGAGAATAAGATAAATGAAGCTTTGAATGAAAACATCAGGATTTATGATGGTGAAATGATAACAGAGTATGACATGAGACAAATTCTTATTCAGGATCTTTCAGATGGAATTAGGAATAAAGATATCATTCCATATTATCAGCCGATAGTTGATACAAAGACAGGAGAGATAGTAAGTGCTGAGGCACTTGTCAGATGGAAACACCTTAGTATGGGAATGCTGCCACCTTCTTTTTTTATCACAACATTTGAAGAAAATGGTGAGATATCAAAGATCACAAGATATATGATGGATGCGGTTGCAAGCCTTGGGATTGAGAGAAGAAATAAAGGACTTGTAACAGTTCCATGTGCTGTAAATCTTTCAAGAATGGATTTTTATGATCCTTTGCTTATGGATGAAACAATTAATAAAATAGCCAGTATTAAAGATATTGATAAGCTTATTAAGGTTGAAGTTACTGAGTCAGCATATGCAGTACTTGAAAAAGAAGCCCTTTATTATCTTAATAAATTAAAGAAACTTGGCATTAAGGTATTACTTGATGATTATGGAAGTGGAATGTCATCTCTTTCTACATTAGAGACATTTGAGTTTGATACCATTAAGCTTGATATGGGATTTGTAAAAAAGATAGGTGTAAGTAAGGCAGCGGAAGCTATAATAAGAACTACCATAGGCATGGCTCATGCCCTTGGAGCTGATGTAGTTGCTGAAGGAGTCGAGACGGAGTTACAAAGAGAGTTCCTTTTGGATGCGGAATGTGACATGATACAGGGTTACTTATTTTATAAGCCGGTAGATTCAAAGCAATTTGAAGAAATTTTAAATAAAGAGAAATAAATTTTTAAAATAAAAAAAATTAAGTATAATTTAAGCTTTCACCTTTATTATCTCTATCATAGAAACACATAAAAAACAACAGAGATATTAAAGGGAGGATAATTATGAATAAACCTGAATTATTCATGGAACAGTTTTCTAACTAAAACATGTGCCATGAAGCTTTAAATTTGATCCATGCTGCTTAAACTAATCTTTTCTGCCTGAAAA
>CADANF010000028.1 GCA_902789175.1 uncultured Lachnospiraceae bacterium | reverse complement strand
TTGGATTCGTTCTAAATAAGAAATCTTATTTACGATTCCGAAAAAACTTATTAAAAGAATTTTCGGGGTTGTCATGTTATTAAATTGTTAAAGATCGTTATTCATCGTCGCTTGTTTTGACTCATTTGTTGTCATCAGCGACAGCTTTTATAGATTACCACTTTGCCTTCTTTCTGTCAACAAAAAAATTGAAAAATTCTCATTATTTTAGAATTTAATTTGCAAACCCATCTAGGCCTTATGTTTTTTTCTTTTTACCACTGTTATATATTTTTTAAGGTCATCCTTTCCAAGCCAGCAGCAAATAATAGATAACAGCACAAATCCCAGACTTGCAAAATGTCTCTTAGGATTTTTTAAATAGCATTTCCATTCTCCATTGCCTTTTTTATAGACCTTTATTCTCGCAATATACACATAGCTTCCTGTAGAAATTTGAATTGTATACTTTTTCCCGTCTATCTCATATTCATATTTTGCTGATACACTGGTTTTCTTTTCACCTTTTTCATTCTCCTTATAGTCCTCAATTTCATATCCATCTACTAACTTTGCATCTACAACTCGCCTTTCTTTTGCAGTTGCATATGTAAGGAAATCTGACCAAAGGATTATAAATGCAACAATCCCGATTAAAAATCCCGCTGCAAATAATTTTAAACGTCCTTTAGCCTCTGATAGATCCTCTTCTTTAAATTCACGCTGCTCTTCCTTTTCCTCTTCTTTAGTAATAACTCCCTTTATTTCTTCGATTGTAAGTTTCTTCTTAAACTCATAACCTGCATTAGTATACTTATCATAACACTTTCCACAGATTGCCCCGTCTTTTACTTTATAATTTCCGGATCTCTTCCCGCAAATATTGCACTTATCTGCCATACTCCCCCTCCATATTATCTCTTATCGCGGCTAACATTTCATGCTCCGATTTACCTCTTATCACAGAGATTTATTTCTATCAAAATTTGTTTCTTATCGTATTTTTTATTCCACAACAATAATCCTGAATCTAGCAGTATAACCAATTTTAAGCAATAAAAAAATCCCCTTAAGTAGTTTTTTATAATCTCTACTTAAAGGGATGATTAATTTAACTTAGATTATTCCTGATCCCCCATCTTAGCAAGCTTTGCCGCCTGGTCAGCTGCTGTAAGGGCATCGATAAATTCTGTTATGTCTCCATTCATTACATCAAGTAATCTGTATGATGTAAGCTTGATTCTATGATCTGTTACGCGTCCCTGAGGAAAGTTGTATGTTCTGATCTTTTCAGATCTGTCACCAGTACCAATCTGGCTTCGTCTTGCTTCTGCCTCTGCATCATGTGCCTTCTGAAGCTCGATATCATAGAGTTTTGTACGAAGGAGATTGAAAGCCTTAGCTCTGTTCTGAAGCTGAGACTTCTCCGTCTGTGAGTAGATAACAATGCCTGTAGGGATATGTGTAAGACGTACAGCAGAGTCAGTTGTATTTACGCACTGACCACCATTTCCTGATGCACGCATTACATCGATACGGATATCTTTCTCATCAATCTTTACGTCTACTTCTTCAGCTTCAGGCATTATCGCAACTGTTGCAGTTGATGTGTGGATACGTCCGCCTGATTCTGTCTCAGGTACACGCTGTACACGATGTACACCACTTTCATACTTAAGCTTAGCATAAGCTCCCTTACCACTGATAGTAAATGCAACTTCCTTAAATCCACCAAGACCTGTTTCATCTGATGATTCAATCTCTGTTTTCCATCTATTGCTGTCTGCATACTTCTGATACATACGGAAAAGCTCACCAGCAAAAAGCGCTGCCTCGTCACCACCTGCGCCAGCTCTTATTTCTACTACTACGTTCTTATCATCATTGATATCCTTTGGAAGAAGAAGTATCTTAAGCTCCTGCTCACACTTTTCAATGTTCTTCTTAGCTTCAGCCAGCTCTTCACGAGCCATTTCCTTCATCTCTTCATCAGACTCTTCATCGATGATCATAAGGCTGTCTTCTTCTGCCTGCTTTGCCGCCTTATATTCGTTATATTTTTCAACGATAGGAGTAAGATTGCTCTGCTCCTTCATAAGTTCTCTAAATTTCTGCTGATCATTAACAACATCAGGCTGAGAAAGCTGTTCCATTATTTCTTCTAATTTTTTTACAAGATCTTCTAACTTATCAAACATTATAAAAACTCCTTTATCTATCTGCTATTATCACTCTATCAAGACCCGCCAGGTCTCTTACAATTTTTACTTTTTCAGATTTAAATGCAGCCTCTACAAGAAGTCCTTTAACTGCTTCATACTGATTGCAGCCGATCTCGAATATGACACTACCATTATCATTCAAATGCTCCTTTAAGCCCTCAATTATTCTTTTATAAAAATACAGCCCATTTTCAGTTCCGTCAAGTGCAAGATGAGGCTCATGATCCTTTACTTCTTCCATAAGCTCTTCTATGTCCGCCGTCCTTATATATGGCGGATTAGATAAAATAAGATCAAACTTTTCATATTCCAGTTCTGTGAATAAATCTGATTTTATAATATTCACGTCGGCATTAAGTTTTTCCTTATTTTCATTCGAAAGCGCTATGGCATGATCTGAAATATCTACCAGCGTAACCTCGTCTTTAAAATCTTCTTTTTTCCTCTCAAGATAATAACTTATCCCGATACATCCGCTGCCACAGCACATATCAAGGACTTTAAGCTTCTTACCCTTTTCTTTCGCTTTCTTTAATGCCTCTATTACAAGGATCTCCGTATCAAACCTTGGTATAAGTACATTTTCCCTGGCAGTAAAAATATAATCCATAAACGGAGCTTCATTTGTAATATATTGAAGCGGATATTTCTCTTTTCTTTTTTCTATCAATGAATCATATCGTTCTTCAAGTTCAGATGGAAACTCATCCCTGGCATTAAGGATCAGTTCTGTTGATGACATTTTAGTCACATATTCCATTAATACTTTTGCCTCATATCCAGGGGCGTCAATTCCCGCCTCATTCAATTCATTTGTTGCTTTTATTAACTTCTCTCTGAATGTCATTTATAAGTCCTCTTTAAGAATAACTTTAGTCTTCAAATGAATCCTCACGGACGCATCTTACATATTCTCTCCAGTCAATAACCGCCTCAACTGACTTTATTGCAACTTCAGCCATTTCAAGGTCCGGTTCTTTTGTGGTAAGTCTCTGGATCCAAAGACCTGGCGCGCTTAAGATTCTTGAAACAACATTATCTCGGGCGCCTGCATATCTGATGAATTCATAGGAAATTCCACCAATCACAGGAATAAGCAGTATCCTTGAAAGGAGTCTGAGCCAGATTACGTCAGTCTTTACAAACATGAATACTATGATGCTTACAAACATTACTATAAATAAAAAACTTGTTCCACATCTTCTGTGAAATCTCGTATGCTTTAAGACATTTTCAGGAGTGAGATCATCCCCGGCCTCCATACAATTTATAGCCTTATGTTCTGCTCCATGATACATAAATGTTCTTTTAATATCCGGCATCTTTGAGATGACTAATACATATAAAAGGAATATTCCCATACGTATTAATCCTTCTGCTAAATTAACTATCCAGTGTCTATCTGTTACTTTATATAAAAGATTTGAAATAAAAGCAGGCAGAAGCATGAAAAGACCAATAGCAAAGATAAGCGAAAGTACAAGTGTTCCTATTATATAAGCCTTATCTCCATCGTCCTTTTCTTTTTTCTCTGATTTTTTCGGGTCATTTTCTTTCTTTAAGTCATTTTCTACTTTGGTGCTGGATTTTTTATTCTTTTCCTCTTCATCTTCCATAAATTCCGAAGATCTCATAAGCGTTCCCAGTCCAATATAAAGAGACTCTACAAAAGCTATAACACCTCTTACAATAGGGATTTTAGTTGTATGGCACCTTTCATTAAATGATACATAATCTGTTACTTCTACTTCTATCTCACCATCAGGCTTTCTTATGGAAAGGGCATAACTATCTTTTCCCTTCATCATTATGCCTTCTAATACCGCCTGACCACCGATACTGATCTTCTTCATTATTTTACCCCCGGCGATTTATATCCGACCTTGGCTCGTTGCCTACATAAAAGAAAAACAGGTCGAGATAAGCCCCAACCTGTTTTTTCAAATACTTACTACTGTGTTCCGTATTTCTTGTTGAACTGCTCGATACGTCCACGAGCCTTAGCAGCCTTCTGCTGGCCTGTGTAGAAAGAATGGCACTTAGAACAGATTTCTACATGGATTTCTTTCTTTGTTGAACCTGTAACGAACTCATTACCGCAGTTGCAAACTACCTTTGTCTCAAAGTACTCTGGATGAATTCCTGACTTCATAATTGATTCTCCTTTAAATAACGTATATAAGACACCATATACAGCGAGTCTGTATATCTCGATCTCATACCAGTAACGTTAAAGATTTTAGCATAGCATTTATATAAGTGCAAGCAGATTTTTATCTCTTACCTAAAAGCTTTGTTACATAATAAATGAATTCTTTATTATTCTTTGTCTTACCAAATAATTTAATGATCTCTTCAGTGATATCATCACTCTTAGGCCCACCTAACTGCTGATGTATAAGGTTAAGAGCTTCCTGCTCATCATAATCAAGTAAAAGATCATCTTTTCTTGTACCTGACTTAACGATATCTATGGCAGGGAATACTCTCTTATTAGAAAGTTCTCTATCAAGAACTAATTCCATATTACCTGTACCCTTGAATTCTTCAAATACAACATCATCCATACGGCTTCCAGTCTCGATAAGAGCTGTAGCAAGGATTGTAAGGCTTCCGCCTTCACGCATATTTCTTGCTGCACCAAAGAAGCGCTTTGGCATATGAAGAGCAGCAGGATCAAGACCACCAGAAAGAGTACGTCCACTTGGCGGAACCGTTAAGTTATATGCACGTGAAAGACGTGTGATACTATCAATAAGGATAACTACATCCTTTGAACTTTCAACCAGTCTCTTGGCCCTCTCGATAACCATCTCAGATACTCTCTTATGATGTTCTGGCAGCTCATCAAATGTAGAATAGATAACTTCTACGTTTGGTCCTTCAATCGATTCCTTGATATCTGTTACTTCTTCTGGTCTTTCATCGATAAGAAGAACTAAAAGATTTGTATCTGGATATGCAACACTTATCCTCTTTGCGATCTGCTTTAAAAGCGTTGTCTTACCAGCTTTAGGAGGAGATACGATCATACCTCTCTGTCCCTTACCTATTGGTGAGAAGAAATCTACCATACGAAGAGATGCTGGCGCATTATCATAATCAAGCTTGATTCTTTCATTTGGGAAAATTGGTGTAAGTTCTTCAAAATTCTTTCTTGTACCTATCTGTGAAGGGAACATTCCATTTACAGATTCAATATAAAGAAGAGCACCAAATTTCTCATTGTTTCCTGACTTCATCTTGACAGGACCACGGACCATATCACCAGTCTTAAGCCCAAATTTTCTTATAAGCCCTGGCGCCATATAAATGTCTCTGTCACCAGGCATATAATTATCGCATCTAAGAAAGCCGTATCCATCAGGCATAACCTCTAAGATACCATAAGCTCTCTCATCTGACATTAATGCAGGATTGTATTCCTGACCATCAAAAACCTTAAGCTTAACTTCTTCTGCCCCAGTATCAACCAGCTGAGTATTATTATCCTGAACTGCAGGTGTCTGTGTCTTAGTCTTAACTAACGGCTGATTACTTTGTCTTACTGAAAGCTGTGTTTTACCAGACTGCTGTCTCTGAGGAAGCTTCTGTCCCTGTTTCATTGGAGGCTGCTGTTTTCTTACCTGAATATCATGTCCATTTGAATGGTTATTTCTTGCCTGATCAAATCTTCCTTCGCTTCTGTCTGTTCTTTCTGTTCTGTCAATTCTGTCAGTTTTTTCTTCACGTTCAGCTCTTTCCGGCTGTTCCTTAACTACCGCCTCTTCACGTTCTTTCTTAACCTCAACATTACCACTTGTCTCAGGTAATGGATTTTTACGTGGTCTTCCTCTTTTTCTCTTAACAGGCTGAACTTCTGCAGCTGTAGATTCCACTGATGCAGCTGGCACTGTATTTACTGTTTCAACAGACTGATTCTTAGGCTTTCTTCCTCTTTTACGAGGTCCCTCTGCCTCTTTAGTATTTTCACTTAAATTAGTAACCGGTGAAGGAGCAGACTGAACATCCCTATTAAGCATCTTGTCTACATTTGTTAATAATTCGACAAGCTCTTTTTTCTTTGTTCCTGTGATATTTCTTAATCCTTTTTCCTTAGCGATTACTCTAAGCTCAGCTATTTTAAGCTTGCTATAATCCATAAACACTCCTTTAATGATTTTACTTGTTTATCTTTTGGAAAAAATATTTGAATAAATAGAATCGAAATCTTTTTCATTTTTCTTAGATAGTCTTACTATATCATCAAATTTTTTTCTTGTCAAAAAAATATCGCATTTATTGATTTTTTTCACATTTTGTTTTATTCTATTTCATGGTATTTTTGGATTGGAGGCCTCATGGAAAACAATAAAAGCAACTTTTTATATAAATTGATAATTCTATATATGCTCGATCGCGTAAATGAATATATGCTTACAAATGATCAGATTGCTAATTTCATTGTAGAAAGGAAATATACTGATTATATCACTGTTTATGATACGTTAGATGAATTACTTGCAAAAGAATTTATTTCCGTTGATACGATAAGAAATATACCTCATTATAAGATAACCAACACCGGCGAGGAAGCACTTCTTTTCTTCGAAAACAGGATTCCAGATCTTATCAAAAAAGACGTGCTGGATTATTTTAAAACAGAAAAGATCAAGCTTAAATATGAGTCTCAGACTTATGCAGATTACTATCCAAGTTCAATCCCGGGAGAATACATTGTAGAAGGCTTTGTCAAAGAAAATAAAGATACCTTATTCAATGTAAAGATTGCTGTTTTAGATGAACAGACAGCAAAAAAAGCCTGTGACAATTGGAGAGGCGCAAGTTCAAGTATTTATGCCTTTATCACTCAGAAATTATGTGCTGATAATAACCATGATGACAGCATCAATTATGAAAACAAAAAAACTACTGCTGATTAATTTCAGAAGTAGTTTTTTTATTACACATTATAATGTTTTTTCAATAAGATTAAGGATCTCATCCCTGCCCTGCTTTGTTACTGCAGAATAAGGAATTATGATACTCTCAGCTGAAAGCTTCAACTTTTTTTTGATGACAGATATACACTTCTGAATCTGACTTCTCTTTATCTTATCAAGCTTTGTAGCAATTATGACCGGCTCAAAACCGTTAGATTTAATCCAGTCGTACATAAGAACATCATTTTCTCCAGGCTCATGCCTGATATCGATAAGAAGGAAAACCTGTTTAAGAGTCTCAGATGAACTAAGATAATTCTCTATCATCCTTCCCCATTTAACTTTCTCCTCCTCAGATACCTTTGCATATCCATAACCTGGAAGATCCACAAAATAGAATTCATTATTTATCTTATAAAAATTAACAGTCTGAGTCTTACCTGGCTGAGCTGATGTTCTTGCCAGATTCTTTCTATTCATAAGCCCATTGATAAGAGATGATTTACCAACATTGGATTTTCCCGCAAATGCTATCTCAACCTCATCATGAACCGGAAATTTACTTGTGATGCCACATACTGTTTCTAATTCAGAATTCTTTATAATCATTACGCTGTTACGCCCTCTTCATCGGTTTCATCGGTTTCATCAGTTTCAGCAGCATCAGACATCATTTTTTTTGCCTTCTTTGTCTTCTGCTTCTTTGAAGTCTCCTGTGGCTCCTCATCAAAACGTGTCACCTCAGGATCAGAACCATTTAATACTGTATCCTCTGTTACAAGGCAACTATCAATAGTTTCGTCAGATGGAATCTCATACATGATATTAAGCATTGTCTTTTCCATGATAGCACGAAGTCCTCTGGCTCCTGTATTTCTGACAGTCGCAAGGTGTGCCACAGCTTTTAGTGCATCATCTGTAAATTTAAGCTTAACACCATCAAGGTCAAGCATCTTTTCATACTGCTTAACAATTGAATTCTTTGGCTTTGTAAGAATATTAACAAGTGTATTCTCATCAAGCTGGTCAAGTGTAACAACAACAGGTACACGTCCAACAAATTCAGGTATGATACCAAATTTAACGAAATCCTGTGGCTCTATATGTTTTAATACTTCGCCCTGATTATCACCGATCTTCTTATCTTCGATGTCAGCATTAAATCCGATAGATTTTTTACCAACGCGGTTTTCGATGATCTTATCAAGTCCTTCAAATGCACCACCACAGATAAACAGTATGTTAGTTGTATCCATTGGAATGAATTCCTGCTGCGGATGCTTACGTCCTCCCTGAGGAGGTACAGATGCAATAGTACCTTCAATGATCTTAAGGAGTGCCTGCTGTACACCTTCGCCAGAAACATCTCTTGTAATAGATACATTTTCTGATTTCTTTGTGATCTTATCTATCTCATCAATGTAAATGATACCTTTTTCAGCGCGTTCTACATCAAAATCCGCAGCCTGAAGAAGCTTAAGAAGGATGTTTTCTACATCTTCACCAACATAACCAGCTTCTGTAAGAGTTGTAGCATCTGCAATAGCAAATGGTACATTGAGAAGCTTGGCAAGTGTCTGTGCAAGATAAGTCTTACCTGAACCTGTTGGTCCTGCCATTATGATATTACTCTTCTGAAGCTCTACATCATCAAGTGTTCTGTTTGCAAGTATTCTCTTATAATGGTTATAAACAGCAACTGAAAGTACTTTCTTTGCTTCATCCTGTCCTATAACATATTCATCCAGAAATTCCTTTATCTCCTTTGGTTTAAGAAGATTGATCTCTGTCTCAAGTTCTTCCCTTGATAATTCCTGATCAACAATATCTGCACAGAGTCGGATACATTCATCACAAATATATACATTTGGTCCCTGAATAAGTTTATGAACCTCATCCTGTGCTCTACCGCAGAAAGAGCATTTTAACTGTTTGCCCTTTTCCTGTGTATGTTCTGCCATAATAAACCCTCGTCTTCTTTATATAGAGAAACCCGCAAAATCAGAATTTGCGGGCCTCAAATAATAATTATTTTCTATTTGTTACAACCTTATCAATAAGCCCATATTCCATAGCCTCAGCAGCTGACTTCCAGTTATCGCGTTCACAGTCAGCAGCGATCTCTTCATATGACTTGCCGCAGTTATCTGCCATGATCTGATAAAGAGTATGTTTTGTACGCTGAATATGTTCAGCAGCAATCTGCATATCAGTTGCCTGTCCCTGCATACCACCAAGTGGCTGATGAATCATGATCTCTGCATTTGGAAGAGCAAATCTCTTTCCCTTAGCACCACCGCTAAGAAGAAATGCTCCCATACTGGCTGCCATACCAACACAAATAGTTGAAACATCACACTTGATGTAATTCATTGTGTCATATATTGCCATTCCTGCAGTAACTGATCCTCCAGGACTGTTTATATAAAGGTTAATATCCTTTGTTGAATCTTCTGATTCAAGGAAAAGAAGCTGTGCTACAACAAGACTTGCTGTAACATCATTTACTTCATCCCCCAGGAATATAATTCTTTCTTTAAGGAGTCTTGAGTATATATCATATGCTCTCTCGCCCCTACTACTTGTTTCAATGACTGTAGGCACTAATGCCATATCAAAAAACCTCTCTTTCGATTTAGAGACCTATTATAGAATTAAGCCTCTTCCTTCTTTGCAGCTTCCACTTCTTTAGCATTCTCTGCAAGGATCTTAATAGCCTTCTGATTCTTTACCTGCTCCTTGATAGCTTCAACTTCCTTCTCACCAGCAAGTTCCTTGAACTTTTCAATCTCAAGCTGGTACTGATCAGCTATCTTCTGAACTTCTGCATCAACTTCTTCATCAGATGCATCTACACCTTCTGCCTTAGCAACAGCTTCAATGATAAGAGCTGACTTAATTCTCTGGATAGCTTCAGGCTTAACCTGCTCCATCATAACGTTCTTATCCATCTTCGCCATCTTTAAGTACTGGTCAAGAGTTACACCCTGGTAACGAAGTCTCTGATCAAAATCATCAAGGATTCTCTCCTGCTGTAACTCGATCATTGGTTCAGGAATGTCGATCTCTGTTACTTCAATAAGTTTATTAAGAACAGCTGCTTCTTTAGCTCTTTCAGCTGCATCTTTCTTTCTTAATTCAAGAGTTTTTCTTGTATCAAGCTTATACTCATCAAATGTATCAAATGCTGAAACATCTGATGCAAATTCATCATTTAATTCAGGAAGAACTGTCTCTGTGATCTTATTAAGCTTAACCTTGAATACTGCTGGCTTACCCTTAAGATTCTCTGCCTGATAATCTTCTGGGAAAGTAACATTAACGTCAAACTCATCTCCAACATTCTTTCCAACAATCTGATCTTCAAATGTATCAATGAATGAGTGTGATCCAAGTGTAAGGCTGTAATCCTTGCCCTTTCCACCTTCAAAAGCATCATCATCAACAAAACCTTCGAAGTCGATCTTAACTTCATCATCAAGCTTAGCAGCTCTATCTGTAACTTCAACCTTACGTCCGTTTTCCTTCTGAGCCTTCTTAATCTCAGCATCAACTTCTTCATCAGTTACAGTTACATCCTGCTTCTCTACTTCAATTCCCTTATACTCACCAAGTGTAAATTCTGGCTTAACAGCAACCTTAGCTTTATAGATAAAATCCTTACCCTTGCCAATCTGTTCAACTGAAATTTCAGGTCTTGATGTGATATCTAACTCACAATTCTCTGACTCTTCAGGATAAGTCTTGTTGATAAGGTCATTAGCAGCGTCTTCAAAGAATACTTCTGTTCCGTAAACTTTTTCAACTACAGCCATTGGAACTTTTCCCTTACGGAATCCGTTAAGCTGGAATCTTCCCTTATTCTTCTGGTAAGCTTCCTTAATTGCTGCATCAAAATCTGCTGCAGGAACTGTGATTGTAAGTTCAGCCATGCTGCCTTCTAACTTCTCAACTGTAAAACTCATTTATTATTTCCTCCTTAAAACATTGCCTACTTTGGTGCAATGAACATTTACGCACTAGTTCTAACATGATAACATATCTTAATGTGAAAGTCTAGAATTTTTAACGATAAATGGCTCATTTCCTAGTCTTTCCTATTACTTAATCCTGATAAGCGAGCCTGTCTTCAGTGATATTCATAAGTACATCAAGATATTTAGACGCCCTGTATTTCGCCATATCAAGATTCATATCAAGATAATTTCCGCAATCTTTAGCTGCCTGTCCCGGCACATCACCCTCAAACTCTGTGCAGAATTTAAAAAGTCTTCTTGTAAGATCAAGCACATCCTCCGAAGTAAGATCCCCTGCCAAAACCATATAAAAACCGGTTCTGCAACCCATAGGTCCAAAGTAGATTACTTTATCTTTCCATTCACTGTCATTTCTAAGAAATGTTGCCCCTAAATGTTCTAATGTATGGATTTCTGCAGTATTCATTACAGGCTCAAAATTTGGTCTTGTCATTCTAAGATCAAAAGTAGTTATCGTCTCATTTCCCACCTTATCTTTTCTGGAAACATAAAGACCTGTCTTTAACTTAAGATGATCAACAGTAAAACTTGAGATTTTTTCCATCGGACACTCCTTTTATAGTTACATATTCTTTATCATTTCTTTAACCAGTGCAACACTATGTCTTATAGCCTTCTTCTGAAATGAAGGATAATCCTCATTAGCAGAATCATCAGCCTTATCTGATATTGCTCTTATGATAAGAAATGGTACCTTGTTTAAATATGATACATGTGCTATTGAAGCGCCTTCCATTTCTGTACAAAGGCCATCAAATTCTTCCTTTATCATATCTTTCTTTTCTCTTCCAGAAATGAACTGATCTCCACTTACAACTCTTCCTTCAAAAACAGAAATATCTGTATTTACCTTTTCACAGGATTCCTTTGCAATCTTTCTTGTTTTTTCATCCGCTATAAAGATCGATACATCCTGATCAGGGATAATCCCCTTCTTATATCCCAGGCCTGTTACATCCATATCATGTTCCAAAGCATCTGTTGAAAGAACAATATCTCCAATATTGATCTTTGCATCAAGACTTCCTGCAATTCCTGTATTTACTATTACATCCGGATCATATTTATCAATAAGAAGCTGTGTACAGGCAGCAGCATTTACTTTACCTACTCCTGATCTAACCACTACAACTCCTTTTCCTTCAAGTATTCCATTATAGAATTCCATGCCAGCCTTCTCAAAAACACTTACTGCATCCATAGAAGCTTTAAGTTCTTCTACTTCTTTATCCATGGCACCAATGATACCTATCATAACAATTCTCCTAAATCTTTTATTCTTATAACCCTTTTAGGCATACCGGTTTCATTATATATCATCATATATATAGTGGCAAGAGCATTAAAAAAAGCCCCAGATGGTTTAAAACATCTGAGGCCCGAAAAAACTTTTTTTATAGATTAGTTCTCTGACTTAGCAGCCTTAGCAGCGATGATCTGCTTTGTAAGTTCTGGAACAATCTTATTTAAGTCTCCAACGATACCATAATCAGCTACGTCGAAGATTGGAGCTGTCTCATCCTTATTGATAGCAATGATGATATCAGACTCTTCCATACCAGCTACATGCTGGATAGCACCTGAAATACCAATTGCGAAATAAAGGTGTGGACGAACAGTCTTACCTGTCTGACCAACCTGAAGTTCCTTTGGCTTCCAGCCTGAATCAACAACTGCACGTGAGCAAGCCACTTCACCATCAAGAGCCTTTGCAAGCTCCTCAAGGATAGCAAAGTTCTCAGCTGATCCAACACCACGTCCGCCAGCAACAAGAACCTTAGCGTCCTGAATATCAACCACGTCTGAAACTTCCTTAACGATGTCAAGGATCTCAACGTACTTGTTATCAGGTGTAAATCCTGGATTGAACTCTTCAACAACAGCCTTAGCACCAGCAACCTTTGCCTTCTTCTGCATAACACCCGGACGAACAGTTGCCATCTGTGGACGGAAATCAGGACAAGCGATTGTAGCGATTGTGTTACCACCGAATGCAGGACGAGTCATAAGAAGCTGATTGTGCTTCTGCTCTCTGCCTGGGATTGCTACGAGTGGGAAATCACCGATCTCAAGTGATGTACAGTCAGCTGTAAGACCTGTATGGATACGAGCGCAAACACGAGGACCGAGGTCACGACCGATTGCTGTAGCTCCGATAAGGAATACATCTGGCTTATATTTCTCAATAACTGATGCAAGTGCATGTGTATAAGGCTCTGTTCTGTAATCCTTAAGTTCTGGATCATCAACAACGATTACCTTATCTGCACCGTACTCAGCAAGGCTGTCTGCAAGATCCTTAACATTTGAACCAACTAAAACTGCTGTAAGTTCTGTGTTAAGAGCTTCTGCAAGGTCTTTACCTTTACCAAGTAACTCGAATGCTATATTACTAATTTCATTATCAACCTGCTGGGCAAATATATAAACGCCCTTGTAATCTTCTAATGCCATTTTAAGTTACCCTCCTTCAAATTATATTACGAACTTTTCCTGTAATTTAGAAACGATGTAATTTGCAGACTCTTCAGGGCTATCAAGTGTAACCTTTTCTCCAGCACCTTTTCTTACCTTATCTGATGCCTTAGCGATCTGTGTTGGTGATCCCTTAAGACCAAGGTTAGAATCAAGAGTATCTTTTAAGTCATCTCTGCCCCAAACTGTAATATCAGCTGCATAAGCATCGAATATTCCACCTGGTGTCATGTAACGTGGAACATTTAATTCTGAAAGAGCTGTAATAAGGCAAGGCATCTTAGCCTTTAAATTCATATATCTGTCATCGAACTGACGCTTAACGATTACTGAATCGCCATCGATTTTAATATCCTCTGCATATGAAATAACAGGAATGTTAAGGTGCTCTGAAAGCTGAGGTCCAACCTGAGCTGTATCACCATCGATAGCCTGACGACCTGTGATGATAAGATCATAGTCAAGATTTCTGATAGCACCTGCAAGTGTCTGAGATGTAGCCCATGTATCAGCTCCACCAAGAACACGGTCTGTTACAAGGATTCCCTTGTCAGCGCCCATTGCGATTGCTTCACGAAGAACTTCCTCTGCCTTTGGAAGACCCATTGTTACTACTGTTACTTCTGCACCAATTTCATCCTTAATACGAAGGGCAGCTTCAAGACCTGCCTTATCATCTGGATTCATGATTGTGAGCATTGCTCCTCTATCAAGAGTTCCGTCTGGTTTGAACTTAACTCCACCTTTTGTATCAGGTACCTGCTTTACACAAACAACTATTTTCACGAATGTACCCTCCTTAATTTAATAAGTTAGCTGAGATAACCATGCGCATTACTTCGCTGGTTCCCTCATAGATCTCTGTGATCTTAGCATCACGCATCATACGCTCTACATCATACTCTCTAATGTAACCATATCCACCGTGAAGCTGAACTGCCTTAGTTGTAACATCCATAGCAACTTCTGCAGCGAAAAGCTTAGCTTCTGCAGCTTCCATGCTATAAGAAACCTGATGCTTAGGATCCTTATTGTACTCATCCTTCTTAAGAGCTGCTCTGTAAACGAGTGCTCTGGCAGCATCAACCTTTGTCTTCATGTTAGCAAGCTGGAACTGTGTATTCTGGAATGCTCCGATTGCACGTCCGAACTGCTTTCTTTCCTTAACATATTCTACTGTTCTCTCAAGAGCACCTTCTGCAATACCAAGAGCCTGAGCAGCGATTCCGATACGTCCACCATCAAGAGTGTGCATAGCGATATTGAATCCCTTACCCTTAACACCAAGAAGTGCATCCTTAGGTATACGGCAGTCAGAGAAGATAAGTTCATATGTTGATGAACCACGGATACCCATCTTATTTTCCTTTGTTCCGAATGTGAAACCAGGTGTACCCTTATCAACGATGAAAGCTGAGATTTCTTTCATTGTCTTACCACGCTTCTCTACCTTACCAGTAACAGCGATTACGATATATACGTCAGCTTCTTTACCATTTGTAATGAAGCACTTTGATCCATTAAGTACCCATTCCTGAGTAGCTTCATCGAAAACAGCCTTTGTCTGCTGTCCCTGAGCATCTGTACCAGCACCTGGCTCTGTAAGGCCGAAAGCACCTAACTTACGTCCTGAAGCAAGGTCAGGAAGATACTTCTGCTTCTGCTCTTCTGTACCATATGTAAGAATCGGGTCAACACAGAGTGATGTATGAGCTGATACGATAACACCTGTTGTACCACAAACCTTTGAAAGTTCTTCTACACACATAGCATAAGTAAGGATATCACATCCCTGTCCACCGTATTCCTTTGGTACTGGAATTCCGAGGAAACCATACTTAGCCATCTTGTCAACTGTCTCTCTTGGGAATCTTTCTGTTTCGTCAATTTCCTGTGCGAGAGGCTTTGCTTCATTTTCAGCGAACTCTTTGAAAAGGCCTCTAGCCATCTCATGTTCTTTGCTTAAAGTGAAATCCATGAATTTGATCCTCCATTTATTTTATAATGCAGACGCCGCTTTTGCGGCGCCGCTATTCTTTAACTTATTTATTGTAGTTATAGAATCCTTCACCTGTCTTACGTCCAAGCTTACCAGCACGAACCATCTTACGAAGAAGTGGGCATGCACGATACTTAGAATCTTCGAACTCATTGTAAAGAACATCCATAATAGCAAGGCAGATATCAAGACCGATGTAATCGCCAAGCTCAAGTGGTCCCATTGGGTGGTTACATCCAAGCTTCATAGCTGTATCGATATCTTCAACTGATGCAACACCTTCCATAACTTCATAACAAGCTTCATTGATCATTGTAATGAGGAGTCTGTTTACAGCGAAACCTGCAGCTTCGTTAACCTGTACAGGAACCTTACCGATCTCTACTGAGATCTCTTTGATCTTCTCAACAAGAGAATCAGGTGTAGCACCACCAGCGATAACTTCAATAAGCTTCATTCTGTCAGCTGGGTTAAAGAAGTGCATACCGATAAGTGGTCTGTCAAGACCAGCACCGATCTCTGTGATTGAAAGTGATGATGTATTTGAAGCGAAGATACAATCCTTTGGAACGATCTCCATTAATTCCTTAAATGTCTGCTTCTTAATAGCCATAACTTCAGGACAAACTTCTACAACAAGGTCGCAGTCTGTGCAGATTTCCTTAAGGCCTGTCTTTATCTTGCCAAGAATTTCAGCACCTTTATCAGCTGAGATCTTTTCCTTGCTTACAAGGAAGTTGATATTCTTCTCAATCTTCTTCTTTCCGCCTTCAGCGAACTCTTCCTTGATATCACAAAGACGAACTTCGTAACCATCTGTCATAGCGAAAGCCTGTGCAATACCTGAACCCATTGTTCCGGCACCGATAACGCCAACTATCATATTTTATTCCTCCTAGAAAACATTTTATTATTTATAACCGACAGCGGGCAGGCCGCGAAATCTCACGTCCTGCCTAAAGTCAGATTAATTACTTATTTTGAAAATCTACTTTCTTTACCTTTGCTGGATCATCTTTCTTACGAAGGAAGTTTGCCATTCCTTCTTTCTGATCATAAGATTCAAAGCAGCTTCCAAAGAGCTTCTCTTCGATAACGATAGCATTGTCGATATCTGTTTCGATGCCCTCATTGATTGCTTTCTTACATGCACGTACAGCGATAGGAGCATTGCTTGCGATTGTTGCAGCAAGCTTCTTAGCTGCTGGAAGAAGTTCTTCCTGTGTATAAACTGCATTTACAAGACCGATACGAAGAGCTTCATCAGCCATGATATTTCTTGCTGAATAAATAAGCTGCTTAGCCATACCAACACCGATTGTTCTTGCAAGTCTCTGTGTTCCGCCAAAACCAGGTGTAATACCAAGACCAACTTCTGGCTGACCAAATACTGCATTATCAGAACAGATTCTGATATCACAGCTCATAGAGATCTCGCATCCACCACCAAGAGCGAATCCATTAATTGCAGCGATAACTGGGATTGGGAATGTCTCGATCATACGGAAAACATCATTTCCCTTCTTACCGAATGCTTCGCCTTCAGCCTTTGAAAGTGTTGACATTTCAGCGATATCAGCACCTGCAACAAATGACTTATCACCAGCACCTGTAAGTACAAGTGCTCTTGTTGTTTCAAGATCTACTGCTTCAAAAGCCTCTTTAAGCTCATCAAGAACCTGTGAGTTAAGTGCATTTAAAGCCTTTGGACGGTTGATAGTGATAACACCTACATAACCTTCCTGCTCATATGTAATGAATTCCATTCTTTAATCTCCTATTAGTCTCTTTCTACGATAGTAGCGCATCCCATACCGCCACCGATACAAAGTGTTGCAAGTCCCTTCTTAGCATCCTTCTTTTCCATCTCATGAAGAAGTGTAACTAAGATACGAGCTCCTGATGCTCCAACTGGATGTCCAAGAGCGATAGCACCACCATTTGGATTAAGAACTTCATCCTTAAAGCCAAGTTCCTTCTGAACAGCAACTGACTGTGCAGCGAAAGCTTCGTTAGCCTCAATGATATCGAAATCTTCAATCTTGTAACCAGCCTTAGCCATAGCCTTCTTTGTTGCTGGAACAGGTCCGATACCCATGATTGAAGGATCGCATCCACCAAGAGCACCAGCTACGAATGTAGCCATAGGCTTAACGCCAAGTTCCTTAGCCTTTTCTTCTGACATAACAACGATTGCAGCAGCACCATCATTGATACCTGAAGCGTTACCAGCTGTAACAAAGCCACCTGGGTTGATTGTTCTAAGCTTAGCAAGTGCTTCGATTGTTGAACCATGACGTGGTCCTTCATCTGTATCGATAACTACTGTATTCTTCTTCTGCTTAACTTCAACTGGAACGATTTCATCCTTAAATGCTCCAGAGTTCTGAGCAGCTTCAGCCTTCTGCTGTGATCTGAGTGCGAACTGATCAAGCTCTTCTCTTGTAAGTCCCCACTGCTCTGCAATATTATCAGCAGTCTTGATCATATGGTAATCGTTAAATGCATCCCAAAGAGCATCATTTACCATTGTATCAACAAGCTTTGAGTTGCCCATTCTATATCCATAACGTCCCTGCATCATAGCATATGGAGCCATTGACATATTTTCCATACCACCAGCAACTACGATATCAGCATCACCAGCCTGAATCATCTGAGCTGCCATATTAACGCAGTTAAGACCTGATCCGCAAACAACGTTAACAGTAACTGCAGGTGTCTCAACAGGAAGTCCAGCTTTAAGTGAAGCCTGACGTGCTACGTTCTGTCCCTGACCAGCCTGGATAACGCAACCCATGTATACATGGTCAACCTGATCTGCAGGAACGCCTGCTCTCTTAAGAGCTTCCTTTATAACGATTGATCCAAGTACTGGAGCTGGAGTTGTGCTAAGTCCGCCTCCCATAGTTCCGATTGCTGTACGGCAAGCGCCAGCTAAAACAACTTTCTTGTTTGCCATGAAATAATCCTCCATTCATTTATTAAAAAAAAATTAATTATTTTTTCATCTTGGCCATCAGGCCACAATATCGTTAAAATAATACCATAAATTAAAGCCCATAGCAATAAAAACTAGGCTACGGGCTTATAGTTTTGGTGTGAAACGTTACAGATTTTTTTCTCTTTTATCTTCATCTACAACCATTATGTATTCGCCTGCCATTCCGGCTCCAGCGGCCACTACATTTTCTGGTTCATCGGATTTTGTTACTCTAAGACCAGTCTTTTCTGCTATAAGCTTATCCATTCCATATATTTCACTTTCCCCACCTGAAAGGAATATTCCTTCTTTAGCTACATCTGACACAAGTTCAGGAGGTGCAGTTTCAAGAACAGAGGTTATAGCTTCCACGATCTTTGCGGATTCCTCCGCAAATGCTTCTACTGTCTCATTTGCAGTAAGATCAAGACGTACCGGCAGACCATTCAGCAGGTTCTTTCCCTTTATCTGGTATGAAACATCCTGTTTTCTCTGATAAACTGATCCAACTTCCATCTTGGCATCTTCTGCTGTAAGTTCACCAAGTTCTATATTATATTTTCTTCTTACATATTTCTGAAGTGCTTCTGTAAATTCATTTCCTGCAGTTTTTATCGTAGTCCCGGCAGCTATATTTCCAGAAGAAAGGATTGCTATATCTGTGGTTCCACCTCCGATATCAACTACCATATGTCCCACAGTTTCCATTATATCAACTCCGGTTCCGATGGCTGCAGCAATAGGCGCTTCCAATACAAACACCTGACCTGCGCCTGTTCTCACTACCGCATCTTCCACTGCCTGTTTTTCAACTTCAGTTATACCCGACGGAACGCATACGCAGATATTAGGTCTTCCCCAGATTTTTCTTTTCTTTAAGGCATTCTTTACAAAGGCTTTGATCATTCTTTCTGTTAATGTATAACTAGAGATTACCCCGTGAGTTAAAGGTTTTTCAACAGTAATGCCCTCCGGAGTCTTTCCTAACATCTTCTTTGCCTTTGTTCCTACAGCCAGAATTTTTTTCTCCTTCGGCTGATAAGCGACCACCGCCGGCTGGCTTATTACAATACCTTTATCTCTCATATATATACACACATTTGATGTGCCAAGATCTATACCCATATCTATGCGATACATAGTTAAACTCCTTTAATATCTTTTTCACCCAAGGAACTGGACCAGGGTAAAATAAAACCCCTAGCACATAAATTATATGTACCAGGGGGTAATTTGTAAACTAAAGATTTAATTAAGTACCCGGGATTTACTTAAAGTCATCTCCCATGATCTTTCTAACATTCTCTTTACCAGCTGACTTTTCTCTAGCTTCTGCCTTATCAATAACGGTGTCAAGGTCTGCGATCATACGGTCAACATTACCTGTTTCCATAGCAAGAAGCATATTACGAAGGTTCTTATCAACTGAGTCATCCCATGTGAAACCTCTCTGCATTACATATGCAAGACCGATAGTCTTCATATCATCATCTGTCATAGATGAGAAGTCTACATGATACTGGAATGCATCATCAAGTTCTGGCTTACTGATAAGAAGGTCGACAAGTCTTTCCTTCTCACCTGTAAGGATAATACCGAATCCATCTTTATCTTTCTTTGAAAGTTCAACAACCTTCTTTAATCTATTCTCTTCAAGAAGACCAGCATTTTCTACTACAAGGCATCCGCCTGAGAGTTTCTTCATACTTTCTACAAGTTTCTCTTCTGATACCTTGTTAAGGCCCTGAGCTTTGATCTTTGCAATAGTCTTTGATTTGATAAGTCCCATATCATAGAATGATCTGGCATAATCTTCACCAACTGCAACAGAACCAAATCCATGAAGTCCAAGGATAACAACATTCTTTGGAAGTTCAGGTAATGAAGCAATATCATTAAATGCTGTGATCACATCATCAGCTGCATCTGTAAATCCAAGGTATTTCTCAAGATAATAAGCTGCAAGAGGAAGTTTTCCTTCTTCAATAGCTGGAGTTTCCTCTTCCTTACCAACTTCAATCGAATCCGCCTTCTTACGAGCTTCTTCTTCAGCCTTACGAGCTTCTTCAACTTCTTTCTTCGCATCATCAGCTGACTGATCCGCACCTCCGCCTAATAAAACAGCCTTAGCTTTTTCTTCTCTGGCTTCAGTAGCCTTCTTAAAATCTTCTTCTGCTTTAATAAGTTCAGCCTTAAGTGAGTCAAGACTTGCCTTTATATCTGCTTCGACTTTCTTGATATCTTCAGCATCCTTAAGAGCAGCCTTCTCAAATTCAGCATTAAGAGCTTTCTTTTCTTCTTCCTCAGCCTTGATAGCTTCCTTCTCTATTGCCTTTGCGTCCTGCTCTGACTTAGCTACAGCAAGAGGAATATTCTTTACAGCCTCATCTCTCTTCTTAGCAAGACTATCATCTTCAGTCTTACGTTTTGAAGCTACTTCCTGATCCTTCTTCTCAAGATCCGCTAACTTCTTCTTTTCGTCTTCAACAACCTTAACTGCCGAATCTTTAACCTTAACCGCATCAAGTGCAACGCCCTTGGCTGCTTCTACTTTCTTCTTAGCTTCTTCAACAAGAGCCTGAAGTTCTTTTACCTTATCTTCAGCTGTCTTAACATTTTCGTTAGCAGCTACTACATTTAATTCTTCTTTCTTTACGCCCTGTTCTGCAGTTGCAATAACCTGCTGCTGAGCTGCCTTTGCAGCATCTGAAGCTTTATCTTCTTCAACACGTCTTGCAACAAGTTCTTCCTTGGCTTTATCTACGATAGCAACCTGCTTTTCAGCCTCTGTCTTAGCAGCAGCTGCAGTTTCAGCTGCCTTTTCTTTTCTTGAAGCAGCATTGTCCTGATGCTTCTTAAGAAGAGCTGCCATCTTGTCTTCTTCTGACTTCTTTCTTAAAGCTGCAGCTTCTTCAATCTTTGTCTTAGCAGCAGCTCCAGAAGCCTTAGCCTCTTCTTCGCGGTTAGCTATATCATCCTTTTTCTTCTGTAAAGCAGCCTGACACTCAGCAGCTTCCTTAGCCTGCTGCATAAGTAATGCATTGAAGTCTACCTTTGCTGTTCCTGCAGCTCCAGCCTTACTTAACTTCTCTTCTGCTTCAATAACCTTCTTATGAGCTTCTTCAACAGCCTTTAATGCTGCCTCTTTTGCTTTCTTAGCCTCTTCATTATCTACTTTCTTCTTAGCAGTATTTCCGGCCGACGCCTTTCTTCTTTCGTCATTGCGGGCTTTACGCTTAGCAGCCGCAGCCTCACGCTTAGCAGCCGCAGCTTCACGTTTCTTTCTCTCTTCTTCTAATGCTTTAGCCTTAGCTTCTTCTTCTTTCTTCTTCTTTTCAGCTTCTGCTTTAGCCTTAGCTTCATTTTCAGCTTTCTTATGAGCATCTTCTTCTTCGCGCTTCTTAGCTGCTGCCTTCTCACGCGCAGCTTCAATTCTGCGGCGCTCTTCGTCTGCTCTGTCTACGCCATTTTCTTTCTTCTTATTATTGTCAGTAGCTTCTTCTTTATTTTCTTCAGCTGGTGCAGTTTCAATTGGAGTTTCATCCGCAAGCTTTCCTAACTGAGCATCAAATGATGTATTAGCCTCATCCTCGAGGTCATACATATTTGCTTCGCCTTCTTTATGTTCAGGAAGTATGCTATCAAGATCATCTTGTGTCTTCTTTGCAACATCTGTCTTCTGCCCAGACTCCCACTTAGAAGTACTGCCATCTACCACCTTAACCTTGTCATCAAGATTAAGTCCAAGGCCGCCTCCTGTACTTGTGCTTCCAAGTCCACCTGAAGGAACAGATCCAAGGCCGCCTCCTGTACTTGTGCTTCCAAGTCCGCCTCCTGTGCTTGATGCTCCACCTAAGCCACCTTCAAGTTCCTCAAGCGATACGCCAAGCTCTTCGGCTCTCTTCTGACGCTTCTTCTTTTCAATTTCTGCAAGTTCTTCAGCTGAAAGTGTCTTATATTTCGGCTTATCATCCTCTGCCTTTGCTTCAGCTTTTCCCTTGCCTGCAAGAAGCTCAGCCTCCTTTTGCTTTTTAAGTTTTTCCTCTTTTTCCTGACGCTCCTTCTCTACCTGCGCTCTAACAGCAGCGATAAGTGCTTCTCTCTGGTCCATAACTCTCTCTAGTACCTCCTTCTATACGTGCCAATTATAATAAGGATCCCCCAATTGAATACCCTACTTAATTCCAAGTGATCTAAGCAGTTCTTCAGCTTCTCTTTGAAGTCTCTCTTCCTCTTCTAATTTCTCGGCAAGAGCTTCCTTCTTAACTTCGGCTATATCATCAAACTTATTCTCAATTTTCTCATGGCTTGGAAGATTGAAAAGATCTGTCTTAAATTCTGGGAAAGTGATATTTCCAAAATGCTCTTCTTCATAAGCTCTTTCAGATCTGATCTCTTCTTCAAAACTGCTGGAAAATGATTCTTTTGCCTTGTTGAGTGCTTTCTCAACTGCATCTGGAACTTCTTCTGTATAAGGAGCTTCTACAGTCTCCTCAACAGCTTGTGTTTCATATCTATCATCAACTGTCTCACAGGCAGTCATTGATTCTTCTTCTGATCCTGATGTTTCAACTGTCTCTGCAACTTCCACACCCGGCATCTCTTCTAATGTATCTTCTAATGTATCCTCTGCTGTCTCATTTTCTAATGTAACTTCTTTTGCTGTCTCTTTTACTGTATTTACTACCGACTCTTCTACCGACTCTTCTATCGATGTCTCTGCAGCTTCTGATACAGTCTCTTCTGATACAGTCTCTTTTGATACAGTCTCTTCTGATACAGTCTCTTCTGATACAGTCTCTTCTGCTGCAAATTCCGATGACTCTTCAGTTTCTTCGCCTGCTGCCTCTGTTTTGCTTTCAGCTTCAGGTCTGAAATATGTCTCCATCTGTTCAACCTTTAAGTCGTCTGGGTACATATCTTCTGCAGAAGCTTCTCCACTGATCCTGTCAGCAGCATTCTTAATATCCTGCTCATCCTTCTTCTCATCGATTTCTCTCTGAGTCTGTTCGGCGATATCGCTAGGATCTGAATATGTCTGCTCTTTAATAGTTTCATCAGGAGTAGACTGCTCATCTACATTATTTATCTCAAGCTCTATTCTGATATCCTCAGGAGACTTTCTTCCAAGAGCTTCAGCAGATTCTCTTCTTTCCTGCTCATCAATCTTATAAGCATTTATGATGTCAAATGGATTTGTGTAATCCTCTGTATCTCTTTCTCTCATTTCTGAAATACTTTCCGATTCAGGAGCAAAACCATTATCAAAATCAAATGAAAGAACATCATCCTGTGTAAATTCAGGTTTTAATTCACGCATCTCCTGTCTTCCCTTACCGCCTTCCGCAGTAAATGAAGCAGTCTGAACATCTGAATTCTTACTTTTTGATCCAAGGATTGCATCAAGTATAGATCCACTATCACTGGTCTCTTTAACCTCTTTAGCCTGACCTCTCTTAATGCTTTCTTCCATGCTGGCAACAAAGCTGTCACTTTCAGGATCCGACTCATTTACAGGTTGTCCTTCCTCAAGTTCCTCTAAGCCAATCTCTTCATCGTCAGTAGCATCGGCCTCATTATCAGCTGCCTTCTTCTTAAATTTATCTTTGATAAATGATTTTAATCTATTTTCAACGCCGTTATCTGCTGATTCAGCGTCTTCATCTGTTTCATCATCCGAATCATCTGCATTGTCAGAAGCATTTTTAGAATTTTTCTTTTTCTTCTTTGCAGCTTTAGGTTTTGGCTCTTCTACAACATCCTCAAGAATGATAGCTTCCTCTTCTGGCGGATACATCCTAAGATAATCCTTCTCAAGTTGTTCTTTTTCAAGAATTCGAATATTTTCTTCTGAAGGATCATCATCCATTCTCCTCTCAGTAGAATAGATATAAAAATAATCCTCAGCCTTTTCCCTGCCTTCTTTTATATTCTTTATAGTATCAGTAAATTCTCCTCTTTTAAATGTAGCAAGGTAATCACTATATACTATATCTTCTGTTTCTTTTTCTCCGGCTAATTTCGCAACAAGATAAAGTTCAAAACTATATTTCTCATCCATATTGTCTCTATAATATGGGAAAAGCATATTATAAAGATCCTTTAGGTCAGCGCCATTTGCCTTATCAAAGATATATTGTCCATTGATCTGACCGCGTTCAGATGATGATGTGGCAATAAACTGTTCTTTATAATTCTCAGCCAGCTTATAGAAACCTCTCTTTAAATAGAAATTTATAAGACTGAGAATGATCATATTAGCTTCTGGTGCTATGGAGTGAGCCCTAACATATAGATCTCTGGCCTCTCTCATTCTTCCTACATTTTCGTATACTTCTGCACATACACGTAAAAACTGCGGATTGAGAGACTTTTCTAATTCCTGTGAATCAAGAATATCAACTGCGACATTATATTCATGTCTTGAAGCCAGTTCTTTTATTTTATTTACACTTGCCATACTAAGTCCAGCACTCAAAACCTTATCCACCTTTACATTTCTATCATTTCCAGATTACTATGCAAGACAGTCTTCAAGGACTTTCTCAACCTTTTCTATTACTGTGTCTGTCATATTACCTCTGGTTTTTTCATATTGTATGCCTGACTCCATTATCTCAAGGAGTTCAAGTCTATATTTTGAATCAATCTCTTTAATGTAATCCATAAGAACATCTTTGATCTCAGTAACTGATTTTCTGGCTCTCATTCTTCTGATCATATCATCATAATTGAAATTAACCTCAGTTCTCATGTCCGACTGTTTACGTCCACAAATCTGGCATTCTTCAGAACCGCCTTCATTAATGTGTCCGCACATACATGTCCAGATCATTCCATCGTTCTTATATTTCTCAACTGCATCTATTCCATGTTTCTCCTTAAATGCCATAAGTCTCTTAACTGACATTGTAACATCTACAGGAGTATCATTTACTGCAAACACTCCATTAGGAGTAGCATATTTATTTATCGTAAGTTTAGCATCTTTAAGAAGGAGCATGTCATTCATTGAGATCTTTGCATCTGTGGCTTCCGCTTCGATAAGGGATACATTTCCCTTTTCAAATGTAAAATCGATATCTCTTATGACTAATCTCTCATCATAAAGATTTGTAAATTCCAGATTTGCTCTGATAGCAAGTATGTTCTCTAAATTGTAATTAAAGAACTGCACCTTCATCAAAACTTCTCTTACGTTTCCATCAAGAATTACCTTGACCGGCTTTGGCACAACCCTGAGATAATAATTTGTTACCACAAGTTCTTTATGTCTTGTCTTCTCAAGGCAGACCTTCTTTTTGATCTTTACTGCAGTTCCTGAAGCAATGATTCCATAAGAACCGCCTTCACAGGACGCATACGTAAGTCTCATACCGATTATAGCATCAGCTCCAAGTTTTTCAGCCGCAGCCTCAATCTTTTCACAAGCATCTTCTCTACACTTCTCAAGCTTCTTATCCTCACGTTCTGAAGCATCAGAAACGGTGGCTGTAAGACTCTTGATAAAGTTACTTCCCAAGACACCCTGTCCTGTTATAATGCCAAGATATTCAGCAATCTCATAATCCTGAAAAGTTGAACCGGTAGTTACTAAAATTTGTTTTGACATAGATTAACCCCCTCCATAACAAGCACTGTATGTGTGCAAAATAACATACCCTTTAAAATTATAGCATATCAGCGCTATAAATCAAACTGTTTTTGTGCATTCTAGCGCATTTATCGAAGGAAAATTGTGCATTATTATTCAGTTTCCAAATTCGCTTTCACTCATTATCACTAGTATAACGTTCGCAAAATAACTGCGTAGGCGTAGCGGGCTACGCTGAGGATTTTTGAGGCGTGCTATCGATGTAAGCAGGCAAGCATTCGGTCCAGTTATTTAAGTGACGTTATACTAGATTTCCATAGGAAGCGGATCATGATTTATATAAGTTCTATAAGTATAAATGATATCAAAGCATGTTTCTTCTTCAGATTCTTCAACCATTTCCCAGTTTGGAAGCTCATCAAAATCAGGTATATGAGCATCTGCCTGATATTTATAATCAATCTTTGTAATTATCGCTTTATCACAATATGGAGCAAGCAGGTTGTAAACCGACTCACCACCCACGATGAATATCTCATCCTTCTTGTAATAACTAAGCTCTTTAAAAAGTTCCTTAAGATCATGAACTATAACAGCATCCTTCACCTTAAAATCCTTATTATGAGTAAGGATTATATTGGTACGCTGCGCGAGAGGAAGTCCATTTGGAAATGTTTCAAGTGTCTTTCGTCCAAGAACAATTACATTTCCAGTTGTTAATCTTCTGAAATTCTTCATGTCATTGGAGATTCTCACAAGGAGACTTCCCTGGTTTCCAATTCCCCAATTATTATCTGCTGATGCAATAAGTATCATGTCTCATCCTCCTTAAACTGCGATTGGAATATTCTTAACCTGTGGCCCTGTTACATAATCTTCGACTAAAAAATCATCAGGTGTGAACTGATAAAAATTCTTAATATCCGGGTTAAGTGTAACCTTTGGAGCCGGATAAGTAGGTCTTTGGATAAGTTCTTTTATAATATCCACATGTCTGTCATAAATATGTGCATCCGCTATGACATGCACTAATTCTCCCGGTTTAAATCCTGTAACCTGAGCCATCATCATAACAAGAGCTGCATACTGAACTACGTTCCAGTTATTTGCTGCAAGCACATCCTGAGAACGCTGATTAAGTATTGCATTAAGTCTGTCACCCGTTACATTAAATGTAACACCGTAAGCGCACGGATAAAGATTCATCTCGTGAAGATCTTCATGTACATACATATTGGTCATGATCCTTCTTGAATATGGATTATTCTTAAGATCGAAAATAACTCTGTCTACCTGATCAAATTCTCCCTCTTTGTAAATATGCTTTTTACCCATCTGATATCCATAAGCTTTTCCAATAGATCCATTTTCATCAGCCCACTCATCCCACACATGACTCTTAAGATCATGAATGTTATTAGACTTTTTCTGCCAGATCCAGAGAAGCTCATCAACCGCAGATTTTATATATGTTTTTCTTAAAGTTATAGCAGGAAATTCCTTTGAAAGATCATACCTGTTTACAACGCCAAACTTTTTAATGGTATATGCAAATGTGCCATCTTCCCATTTAGGACGCACTTTCTCGCCCTCTGTACTAACTCCATTTTCAATTATATCCTGGCACATTGAGATAAAAAGATTATCAGCAAGACTCAAAATTTCTTCCTCCTTAAAAATAAGAGCATCTTTTCGAACGCTATCTGATGCAAGATAGACGCAAAAACCCTTTTTTGAATATAAATATGATATCATAAATAGCGTTCGAACGAAATAATAAAAGAGAAAGGAACAAGAAAACCAGATATGTACCCAAAAATATTCTGGGGTTCCATATTAAGAAGCCTTCGGCTGCAAAACCACGTCACGCAGAAGGATCTTGCTCTTCTTCTCCACACCTCCAGACAGGAAATCAGCAATCTGGAAAGAGGAAGAAAGCATCCCACTCCAGAATTGATCCAAGCATATTCAATTATTTTCGACGTAAACCTGACAGATCATATCGATCAATGCATGCCTAAATGCTACAAGATTGAACAGTTATCCTTCAGGAAAAAATTACGTTAAAAAGTAAAATAAAAAATGCCCGGTCAGTGCACACCGGACATTTTTTTAAAGATACATCTCACTTTGCTTTTACAAAGCTCTTACGATATCTATTATTTGATAACAATCTTACGGAAATTCTTCTTACCCCTCTGGATAAGGAACTCTTCTGCAAAATCCGCCTTTGTAAATTCTGCCTTTACATCTGTGATCTTATTACCATTTACAGATACACCGCCCTGCTCTATAGCTCTTCTTCCTTCACTTCTTGTTTTAACAAGATTTGAAGCAGTAAGAACTGAGATGCAGTCAATCTTATCATCAGTGAAAAGGTCAGCTGAAAGTTCGAATACTGGCATATTCTCAGCATTTCCTGCTCCGAAGAAAGCCTTAGCTCCTGCTTCTGCTTTTTTTGCCTCTTCCTCACCATGAACCATCTTTGTAAGTTCAAATGCAAGAATTTCTTTTGCACGGTTGAGCTGCTCATCTTTCCACTCTTCCATCTTCTTTATCTCATCAAGAGGAATAAATGTAAGGAGTTTAATAAACTTGATTACATCGGCATCGCTTACATTTCTCCAGTACTGGTAGAATTCAAATGGAGAAGTCTTCTCTGCATCAAGCCATACAGCTCCCTTAGCTGTCTTACCCATCTTCTTACCTTCTGAATTTGTAAGAAGTGTTATTGTCATGGCATATGCATCCTTACCAAGCTTCTTTCTGATAAGTTCTGTACCGGCAAGCATATTTGACCACTGGTCATCGCCGCCAAATTCCATGTTACAGCCATATCTATTGTAGAGCATGTAGAAATCATAACCCTGCATAAGCATGTAAGAAAACTCAAGGAAAGTAAGTCCTCTCTCCATTCTGTTAACGTAAGCTCTTGCACGAAGCATATCATTAACAGAGAAGCATGATCCGATATCTCTCATGAAATCAAGGAAATTAAGGTCACGAAGCCAGTCAGCATTATTAACCATCATAGCCTTGCCTTCGCCTTCACCAAACTCGATAAAGCGGCTCATCTGCTTTTTAAAGCACTCGCAGTTATGGTCAATCTGTTCAATTGTCATCATTGATCTTAAATCAGTTCTTCCTGATGGATCACCTATCATACCAGTTCCACCACCAACAAGAGCGATTGGCTTATTACCTGCCATCTGAAGTCTCTTCATAAGGCAGAGTGCCATAAAATGTCCAACATGAAGAGAATCTGCTGTAGGATCGAAGCCTATATAAAATGTTGCATTTCCTGAATTAATTAAATTTCTGATATCATCTTCATCAGTTGTCTGAGCTATAAGTCCTCTTTCGACTAACTCTTCATATACTCCCATATTATTTCTCCTTTAATATTTTTTATTCAGTGGTCATTATAACATTGACCTTTTAAATTTAATAGTCATTTTTTAAATAATTACAAATTAAAATGTTTTTTCCAACCTTTATATCTTACATAACCTATAGCAAATGCGATCATCACAAATAAATAAGGTGTTGTTATCGGCTGGTTAAGATATACGAGGCCTGCACCTAAATAACCAACAATTCCCACCAGTAAAGCAATAAGGATAGGATCCTTATCGAGTCTCCTTATAATGTATATAAATGTCGAAACACAAAGTCCGATATATGACACAGCTCCAAAAATCCCTAAAGTAACAAGATACTGAAGCACTTCGTTATGAGCATTGTCATATACTTTTCCAGTAAGAGCGATCATCTCATCATAGTACATGTCTTTCATAACCGGAAGCAGCATATCATTTCCATATCCAAAGATCTTATCCAATGGGCTTCCTGCAAGGAATGCTCTCCAACTTCTCTTCCATATGAAGCCTCTATAGGTACCCCAGTCATCGTCAAATCTAAATATCTGTGTGTGGCTTCCCTTTGATCCGATATATATAACAAGAGCTACACAAAAAGTCCCTAAGACCGTAATGATCCAGAGAGTCTTCTTACACTGAACCATCTTATAAAGCGCTCTATGACGAATTTTAAAGATCAGCACTGCTATAGTTATAACCATCATTGTAATCGGAAGGATAAGCATCATCTTAGGATTTTCAACAAATCCCGCAATACCATTGATAGCCTTCTTACTTCCACCAAAGGCTCGGCTCATAACTGCCATTACGTAAAGCCCTACCGTAAAGATGGTAACACTTATCATAAACTCCAGCACTTTCCTATAATATATAGAAATATAAAAAAGCACTACCAAAGCAACCCCTGCTCCCAGGTAAACATTATCACTCTTTGCAGGAATAACACCAAGAGCCATAAGAAAGAGCATTATACCAGATGAAATCTTTACCCAATCTGCTACCGCAAAGATAAATAAAGCAAAGAAGATCGGGATTGCAAAAGCAAGGAAAGATCCATAGGTATTCATATTTCCAAATAAGGAAATAAATTTCTCCCCCTGTCCTTTTGCAATATCTTTTCTAAGATAAAAAACATCAAACTTAAAATGCTGAAGTATAGCCATTATAACTGACACAGCAGAAAGTGCCATAAAGAAATAATAATTTACATCTCCTACCCAACACACTCTTCCAATGACGATAACCCCAAGACAAAGGATGATCATAAATCCTGCTCCCATACCTCTTCCCATAGCTCCGGAAAAAGCAAGTCCCGGACTTATGCAATGGATACAGGATATCACATTAGCAATCAAAAACAGCAGTGCCCAAAAATCAGGCCACTCTATAGAAAAACGTTCGGTATAAAGCCATGGTTTATCAATTTTATAATACCGGCAGGAACATACATCAATTACAGCAATAACCAGCTTAAAAATAATAAACGCGCCAAAAACATATAAAAAGGTTGATGCTCTTGTCGCAGTAATATCAAAGTACTTATTTGAAAATACAAATGAAACCAATGCGAACGTCGCAGCGGCAATATTATCTACAAATTCCCCCTGACCCAGGTCATCATATTTTTTATAAAGAAAATTTTCCTTGTTTTTCATGATCGCTCCTTTTTCCTCTCGCCTGACGGCTTGATGTCGGGCAGTCGCCAAAGTTTCTGCATTTTGTGCAAGCACAATGCAGGAACCTTGGCTCGTTGCCTACATTTTCCTCTCGCCTGGCGGCTCGATGTCGGGCAGTCGCCAAAGTTTCTGCATTTTGTGCAAGCACAATGCAGAAACCTTGGCTCGTTGCCTACGCAAATAAAGGGATCACATCAACGATGCAATCCCTTTCAAAGTATAGTGCGGGAAAAGGGACTTGAACCCTCACGACGAAACCATCACTAGATCCTTAGTCTAGCCTGTCTGCCAATTCCAGCATTCCCGCATATTTACTTGTGTTCGCTGTGTTCTTCGTGTTTGCCGTTTCCCTCAGCGCAGGTATTATATTATCACGGTGTGTACTTAGTGTCAACACTTTTTTAAAAAAATTTTTTATTTTTTTTAAAAGCCTGTATTTTCCTTGTATTTGCGTGATTTTTCAGGTCATACACAACCGCAGAATTTAAACCTTCCGTAAATTTTTTTAAATCATTTCAAAAGGATATACCATCTCATACCCAAAAACCCAGGTGCACAACACCTGGGTCATAATTTCAAAGTCTTATCTAAAATTAGTTAAGTGCTGACTTAGCAACTTCAACAAGTTTAGCGAAAGCTTCAGCATCATTTACTGCAAGCTCAGCAAGCATCTTACGGTTGATATCAACATTAGCTGCCTTAAGACCGTGCATAAGTACGCTGTATGAAATATCATTCTGTCTAGCTGCTGCATTGATACGAGCGATCCAGAGTGAACGGAAATCTCTCTTCTTCTCACGTCTTCCAGCGAAAGCTGTAGCTTCAGCTCTCATAACTGACTGCTTAGCAACTCTGTACTGTTTTGATCTAGCACCTACATATCCCTTAGCTGCTTTTAAAACTTTGTTATGTCTCTTCTTGGCACCAACGCCACCTTTAATTCTTGCCATTTATTTAATCCTCCTGATCCTTACTATCCAAATCTTACATGTAAGGTAAAATCTTGCTCATTACCTTTGAGTTTGTCTTATCTGTCATTGCTGCTTTTCTTAAGTTTCTCTTTCTCTTTGTTGACTTCTTTGTAAGGATGTGACGCTTATAAGCCTTATTTCTCTTTAACTTTCCTGTACCTGTCTTTGTGAAGCGCTTTGCTGCTGCTCTCTTTGTCTTTAACTTTGGCATTTTTTTATCCTCCTTAAATGCTCTTACTAACGTTTAACCGCAAGAAACATGATCATGCTTCTTCCCTCAAATTTTGCAGGCTTATCAACTACTGAAATGTCTGAAAGCTTTTCTGCAAAACTGTCAAGAATTACCTTGCTCTGATTTACATATGCAAGCTCTCTTCCTCTGAAACGGAGAGTAACTTTAACGCGATTTCCCTTTGTAAGGAACTTACGTGCCTGCGAAATCTTGGTATTAAGATCATTTTCCTCTATATTAGGTGAAAGTCTCACTTCCTTGATCTCTACAATATTCTGTTTCTTTTTTGCTGCTTTTTCCTTACGAGTCTGCTCATAGCGGAATTTACTGTAATCAATAATTCTGCATACAGGTGGTTGTGCATTAGGTGATACCCTAACCAGATCAAGCCCTGCCTCATCCGCAAGATGCTGAGCTTCCTTAGCAGTCATTACACCGAGCTGATTGCCTTCTGCTCCGATTACGCGGACCTCTTTGTCTCTGATCTGTTCGTTAATTAAGTAGTCTATTGTTCTTACCTCCAAAAAAATAAGTGGAAACCCTAGGATATCCACTTACAATAAAAAGTTACAAAGGGCATAAGCAATAAGCCCTTATTAAATCTTTATCATACCCGGAGCTGCATTTAAGAGCTCTCAAGGTGAGAGTGGATACTCTTCTTTCTTTTTACACGCAGAATAGGATACCATGTAAATCATATCCTGTCAAGAAGAAAATGTTCCAAGGAAACAAAGTTCATCACAATCTGCATAAATCTCTTCTAAAGTCTTTATGACATTCTTATCTCTGAATTTTCCCTCAAAACTTACATAAAATGTATATTCCCATTTTCTAAGTTGGGATGGTCTCGATTCAATACTTGTCATATTGATCATATTCTCATTAAAAAGACCCATGATCCTGTAAAGTGCACCAACCCTATGTGCCGCATTAAAGCATATGCTGATCCTGTTGGATTTTGAAAGTGCTATATTCTTATGAGTAAGGATAACAAACTTTGTTGCATTTTCTCTTGAGAAATTCACCTTTTTCTTAAGAACTGTAAGCCCATAAAGTTCCGCTGCTCTTTCGCTGGCTATGGCTCCAAGAGTTTTATCCTGCATCTCCATTACCTTCTTGGCAGCAACAGCAGTATTACTTACAGCTTCCTTCTTAAGATCATAATCCTCAATAAAATCCTTGCACTGCATAAGTCCCTGATCATGAGATATTACTTTCTTTATATCATCGATAGCTGCCCCGGGAACTCCAAGAAGTGCATGCTCAATATCTATAACAACCTCATCTACGATATGAACATTTCCATTTTTAATGATATCATAATTACCACTTACAAAACCTGCAGAACTATTTTCAATAGGAATAACACCATAATCTGAAATTCCTTCCGAAACTTCCCTTACAACCTTGTCAAATGATTTAACATTATGAATATCCGCATTTTCTCCGAAGTATTTAATGGCAGCCGCTTCTGCATAAGCGCCAGGTACACCGGCATATACTATCTTCTTTTCTTTTATCCAGAGATCATCCACTATCTCAGGAAGAACAAAAGGAAGTTCTTCCCTTGGATTCTCGCTGTTTCTTATAAGCTCATCATATAGATCTTCTATAGTCTTTCTATATACAGGATGGATCGCATCAGGAGCTATCTCTTTAAATGGCTCTAATACGAACATTCTCTTATGCATTTCTCTATGAGGAATGATAAGCTCTTTACTTCTTATTATCTTTTCATCAAATAAAAGAATATCAATATCTAAAGTTCTAGGCCCCCAATGAACCAGCCTCTCTCTTTTTGCTTCCTTCTCTATATCATTCACAACATGGAGCAGCTCTTCAGGGCTGTATATTGTCTCTATCTCCACAACCCCATTTAAAAAATCCGGCTGTTCCACCGGGCCATAAGGCTCTGTATTTATAAAGCCAGAAACTTTTCTTACATTGATAAGCTCATCTTTACCCAACTGCTCAATGGCAAATTTAAGATTTCCCTCTCTATCGCCTAAATTAGAACCTATGCCAAGATATACTATATGCCTTTTCTTTGTGATAGATACAGATACATTTTTAAAATCCAGCTTAATAGGTGCATCCGGCTTGCTTACCTTAACTGTGACAGTATTAACCTTTTTAAAATTAACAAGTATCTCATTTGCCGCATTTGCAGCTACAGCTTCTATAAGATCGCACTTTTCCTTTGTTACTGTATCATAAATAAGATGCGCAACTTCATCATAACTTACCGTCTTATCCAAGTCATCACCTGTCTCTGCCTCATAAAGATCAAGAAGAAGTTCGGCAGAAACTTTAAATATCTGCCCCTTCTCTTTCTCTTCATCAAAGACGCCATGATAAGCGTATATCTTAAGGTCATCAATTCTAATCTTATCCATAATACTACTCCATAATCTTATATATCATATCAAGAGCTCTCTTATTCTCTTTAACATCGTGCACTCTTAAGATAGAACATCCATGCATATATCCATAGATATTAGACGCTATTGTTCCCTCCAGTCTGTCATCTTCTGTGAGATTAAATGTCTTACCAATATAAGACTTTCTTGAAATTCCTAAGAGGATAGGATAACCAAATTTCTCAAGTCTTTCTACTTCCCTTATGGAAATGAGATTCTGCTTTACAGTCTTTGAAAAACCGACACCCGGATCAAGGATTATATTTTCATCCTTAATTCCTGCTTCTTTAGCTAAAGCAAGAGAAATTGAAAGATCATCTTCAATTGCTTTTAAATATTCCTCTTCTGTAACATTTTCTAATACAGAAGGTCTGTTATGCATAATAATAACCGGAGTATTCTTTTCTGCAGCTACTTCAGCCATAAGAGACGCCTTACCTCGAGGAAGGAAGGAATCACTATCAACGTCATATCTAAGACCCATGATATCATTTATTACATCTGCCCCAGCTTCAATACCCGCCTTTGCTGTCTGTGGCTTATATGTATCAAGAGAAATAACTGTATCAAATCTCTCCTTTATCTTTTCAATGATAGGACATACTCTTTCAATCTCATCATCAGCAGTTACTTTGATCGCTCCCGGACGGGTTGACTCTCCACCAATATCAATGATATCTGCTCCCTGGCTGAGCATTTCTTCTGTATGCTTTAAGGCTCTGTCCAGATCATTAAACTTTCCCCCATCTGAAAATGAATCAGGGGTTACATTTAAAATGCCCATGATAACCGGTTTTTTAAACTTTTCAAGTTCAAAATTTCTGTTTCCTATCTTCATCTCTTTTTCGCCTTTCTTTTTAGTCTATCTGAATATAGATTTATTTTTTAAGCTTTCGTCCCAGTAACATTCATCTTTAGCATCACACATAAAGCAGTTACGTGAAAGCTTATCAGCTCTGAATAAAATATCTGCAAGAGTATTAACTTCTTTAGTTCTTTCCTTATGCTTACTGATAGCAGCGCATATCAGTTCCACATCTTCTTTGGCATAGCCACATCTTTTAAGTATCGGCTCTGCTGTTATAGCACCAGCCAGGTGATGAGACATTTTTTCTTCTTTTTCTAAATCGGTATATCTACCTATATCATGAAGGAGAGCCGCTCCATAAATTATCTCTTTATCAAGTTCAATATTCTCTTCTAAGGCAATGATATACGCAATACGTGCCACTGAAAGTGCATGTCCGAGTCCATGTCTGCAGAATTTTCTCATATACTCTGAAGTAATGATCGTCTTCATTCTGCTCTGATATTCCTTATCATTTAAGATATTATCTATCTTGTCCATCTAAAGCCATCCTGTCATCTTTTTATTTCTTCACTTTAATCATTATCTATCTCATAACTTATCTCGATCAATCTTCCTATATACGAAAGAGATCCAGTTGCAACTACAACTCCGTTCTTTCCTGCAGCCTCTTTAGCCTTAGCCAAAGCTTCCCTTATAGTCTTGCAGGAAACAGCCCTGCATCCCCCGTAGCACATCTTAGTTGCAAGATACTCTGCATCAAGTCCTCTTGGCCCGGGAGCAGTTACTGTAAAGCAACATTTCATAAGAGGAGAAAGGATCTTAATCATATCATCATACTGCTTATCCTTGAAAACTCCCAGAATAAACACTACCTTCTTTGAGGGAAAATATTTCTCAATGCTTTCAGCAAGAACTCTCCACGCATCCTTATTATGCGCTCCATCAGCTATTATATATGGCCCCCTATAGATCACACTGAATCTTCCTGGCCAGAAAGTCTGACTCAGTCCTTTTCGAATGATATCATATTGTACTGCATCTTTTCCATTCTTAATTGCATATCTGTTATAAGCATGTATAACTTCAACCGCACATATGGCATTGTAGATCTGATACTCTCCTGCCATAGATATAGAAAATCTCGTGCCTCTATAATAGAATTCACTGCCCTCTACATTCGATTTTATTATATCCAAGGCATTAATCTCAGTTTTTCTCCAGAAAAACTCATGATCTGTTATATATTTAAAAATAGCTTCATTTACTTCTTCTGTTGTAGGATAGGTTACAAGAGTATCCCCTTCATTTATTATCCCTAACTTCTCTTTTGTGATCTCTCCAATGGTATTTCCAAGATACTCCATATGATCAAGACTTACAGAAGCTAAAACATCAACAATCTTATTCTTCATCACATTGGTAGCATCCAGCCTGCCACCCATGCCGCACTCGATAAGCATTACGTCGCACTGATTCTTTTCAAACATATAAAATGCTGCTGCAGTCTCAATTTCAAAAGCTGAAGGACTTGTAAAGCCATCTCGTGCCATTTCATCTATTGCCTTAAGTATGTCTGTTAATGTTTCAGCAACATCATTTTCAGTAACTTCTTTTTTATTTATCTTCCATCTTTCCCTATAATCAAAAATGGCAGGTGATATATACCTGCCCACTTTAAGTCCAGAAAGAACAAGAACCTCTTCCACGTAGGCCATGATACTGCCTTTACCATTGGTGCCGGCAATATGTATCGCAGGAACTTTATCCTGAGGATTTCCCAGCCTCTTCAAAAGTTCCCTGATATTATCAAGCCCCGGTGTGATACCGAGATTCTTAGTTTTTTCATCTATTATATTTAATGTTTCCCCGTAATTCATATTCCCTCCGGACGATACTTTTTAGTCCGCTGAAACGTGTTGTACAGGTGTAGTCTCATCAGTGATAGGAAGGATAGTATATCCTTCTGCCTTAAGAGTTTCAATAAGGCTCTTAAGAGCTTCCACAGTTTCATGATGTCCTTCAAGATCATGCATAAGAACCATAGAGTCTCCTCCATTGTTTCTTATATATCCCAGGGCCGTTTCTTTTAATTCATCTGCCGTATGATACGTAGTTTCCGCATCATCATTCATCGCGTTCCAGTCATAGTAAGTATAACCCTGTTTATTTAGATAATCAATGCAGTCCTTAATAGGAACATCTGATACTGTATTACTGGATCCGCCCGGAAACCTGTAATACTTAGTCTTAACACCAGTGATGTCATAGATCCACCTTCCGGCAGTTTCCACATCATTCATAAAAGCTCTTATATCTTTATAAATCTTTTTATAGTTATGAGAAGCTGAATGTATAGCTATAGTATGCCCTTCTGAAACGATCCTTCTTAACTGATCCTTATTGCTGTCATCATTAACTACAACGAAAAATGATGCCTTAACATTTTCTTCTTTTAATATATCTAATATCTCATCAGTATAAGCCGATGGACCATCATCAAATGTAAGATAAACCTTCTTGCCATTTGATTTCACATTGCTTTCCTGTGAAGCTTTCTCTGCATTTGTTGGAGTTGCCTCACGAACAGTAAGCAAGTTCTTTGCTGTTGTATCCTTCTCAATTAGATCTGTTGCTTTCATATCTTCATCTTTAATACTCATCTTTGCATCAGAAGATGTAGCAACCTTTGAATCTTCCTTAAACTCTTCTTTCTTAAACTCTTCTATCTTGATCTCGTTTTCCTTTAACTTTTCATCTAATTTAGACTCAAGTCTGTTTATCTTAAAAAGAAGAATGATACAAAGTGCTGTTGGAATTATAAACATGATAAAAAACACAGCAATTATCAACTTTTTAATTTTATTTACATTATCTCTGTTGTAATCTTCATCCATTTTGATGTCTCCTAAAGCAAGTATTATTTTCTATCTAACACCATCTTGTGGTCTAAAAACCCCTGACCACAACATGCCCTATAACTAAGAAATGCGCCCTGTTACCAGAGCGCGGATGAATTATAAATCACTTTTAAGTTTACTGTCAAGGTTATGGGACTATAAAATATTTGCCCCTTTTATTGTTCATTTTGTCATATTGACTATACATTTTCTGGACACTATTTTCCAGCAGATAATAATGCATGCAATAAGGCACCAGTAAAACAAACAGAAGTACTATAAGGGGAAGCAACATGATCTCATTACAGATCACAAAAGCAAGGATTGATAGAACTGTGCATATTGCTACAAGCATAAAGACCAGAAGATGTACCAGCCTCTCATGACTAAAGAAGGCGATCTGATCCAGATGCCTCTTTATTTCAAGGTCCCAGTCCCTTTCCGTTTCATCTTCCAACATATTATCTATATAGTTAACATAAGATATTATACGTTTTTTCATAATGTCCCCTTTCCTAATAATCATCTAAAAGCTGTAACGATTTCTTACATAAACTCCTAAATCCGGTCTGTCGGTTATGATACCGTCAACCCTATCAGCCAGCTTCCTCATACGTCTTTCATCATTAACAGTCCAGGCATATATCTTATATCCTTCTTTCTTCATTCTAAGCCTGAAACCTGGCGTTAAAAATGAAAAGTGGGGAGATATAAAATCTGCCTTACATTTTTTTAGCCTTCTTCCTGGAAAGTAATCATTTATCTTATCTCTTATCTTAAGATGTCTTCTACCAACCAGAAGTCCTGTTATGATCAGAGGATCTATTTTCTTTATCTTGTAAGGAACCTTATCAAAAAATGACTTGATACTGTATTCCTCATAGCTGCAATACTTGTGAAGTAACTCAACCGCCTTTTTTTCAAATCCTGCCTCCTTAAACTCAATATCCATCTTTATCTTTCCATGACAAAGCTTAAGAACTTCTTCGAAAAGCGGGATATGAAAACCTATTACTTCTGCTGCATCCTCTATTTCTTTAAGAGTCTGATACTCGATAGGCGCATCATTAAAAATACTATCGTGAAATACTATCAGCTCCTTATCTCTCGTCTGTCTTACGTCAAATTCTACCATATCAGCATTTAACTTTATCGCCACCTCAAATGCTTCTATGGAATTTTCAAACTTCGTAATCGCACTTGCCCCTCTATGGGCAATAATCTCTACCATAAATCAATGCCTCCTGAATATATATAAAGATTAACACTTATCCCTCTAAAATCAAACCACCATATTGAACAAAAGTATAAGCTTCTGTTATAATATCTAGGTGTTTTTTACAGATTTTCACCTTATGGATTTAGAACCATAAGGATTTTTATGTCGGTTATCAGCCGACTGATACGGAGGATTATATGTCTGATATAAATGATAAGATAAATGATTCATCTCACGACAACGAAGAATTCGAAAGATATTGCTATATGTGTCGTCGTCCTGAATCAGAAACAGGACCATTGATTGAATTTTCAAAAGGCTTATATGTATGTAATGACTGTCTTCAGAAGACACTCAATTCATTTCAGAGTCATCCATTTAAGATGTTTGACCTTAACAGTCTTTCAAATTTTGATTTTGGAAATATGTTCCAGGCAAATGACATTTCTGATAAACATAAGGTTAAAAAGAAAAAGTCTAAAGAAGAAAAAGCTGATAAAGAAGAGACTCCACTTACTTTAAAAGATATTCCTGCTCCTCATAAGATCAAGGCAGAACTTGATAAACACGTAGTCGGACAGGAATATGCAAAGAAGGTCATCTCTGTAGCAGTATATAACCATTACAAGAGAGTTCTTTCTGAAAAAGAAAAAGGTAAGGTTGAAGACGGAGTAGAGATTGAGAAATCAAACATGCTGATGGTAGGACCTACCGGTTCAGGTAAAACCTACATCGTAAAGACCATTGCTAAATTACTTAAGGTACCTCTTGCTATAACAGATGCTACTTCTCTTACAGAAGCAGGTTATATCGGTGATGACGTTGAAAGTGTATTATCAAAGCTTCTTTCAGCTGCAGGAAATGATGTAGAAAAAGCTGAAAAAGGTATCGTATTTATCGATGAGATCGATAAGTTAGCAAAGAAGCAGGAACAGCGTTCCCGTGATGTAAGTGGTGAATCAGTACAGCAGGGTCTTCTTAAGATATTGGAAGGAAGCGAAGTGGAAGTCCCAATTGGATCCGGTTCTAAAAATGCCATGACTCCAACAACAATGATGGATACTTCAGGAATACTATTCATCTGTGGTGGTGCTTTCCCAGACTTAGAAGGAATAATAAAGCAGCGACTTACCCATGAATCATCTATCGGGTTCGGCGCTCCACTTAAAGATGAATATGATAATGATCCACACATCCTTTCAAAAGTTACAACTGAGGACTTACGTGAATTTGGTATGATACCTGAATTTATCGGCCGACTTCCAGTTCTTTTCTCACTGGATGCACTTGATAAAGATATGTATATCAGGATCTTAAAAGAGCCTCAGAATTCTATAATAAAGCAGTATCAGAAACTTCTTCGTATGGATGAAGTTGATCTTTTATTCGATGAGTCAGCTTATGAAGTTATCGCAGAAGAAGCTGCCAAGAGAAAGACCGGAGCCAGAGCTCTCAGATCTATAATAGAAAAATTCATGTTAGATATCATGTATCAGATACCTAAGGATGATAATATCGGAAGAGTAACAATTACAGGAGACTATATCAAAGGAACAGGTTCTCCTATAATCGAATTCCGCGGACAGACTGAAGAATAAAACTAATTAACATGCGCCTTAGGGCGCACAAAAAAAGTTTTCAGACGATCAACACCTGAAGCAAAAAAATAAGACCCAGATGCGATAAGCATCCAGGTCTTATTTTTTTCCAGATGATCTATATCCGGATCTTTATTCAAATTAGTAACGGATCTCTCCCTTAACATCATTTGCTGTGTAATATACCATACCATTTTCTGGCTGATAATAAATATTAAGCTGAGTTGGCTTCTTTCCACCGAGGTCTTCGATAACTCTTGCCTCGATATCGCTCATATTAACATCTCCACCCTGATACTGAATGTGTAATTCAACCTTTGGCTCAGCCTTCTTAGCTACCGCCTTCTTTGCTGGAGCTGCCTTCTTCTCAGTCTTTGCTGCTTCCTTCTTTGCTGAAGTCTTCTTCTCAGCCTTAGCTGGAGCCTTCTTTTCAGCCTTTGCCGCTTCCTTCTTAGCTGCTACCTTCTTTGTCTCTGCCTTAGGAGCCTCTGCCTTTACTTCCTCTTTTTTCTCTACCTTTGGCTCAACAATCTTCTTTTCTTCTGCCTTAGGAGCTGTTGCTGCTGCAACTTTCTTTGCAAGGTCGTCTACACTAGTCTTTTTAACTGTCATTTTACCATTCCTCCAAAAAAAATACTGTTACCCACGCTGTAAAAATTAAATAGTCTTTTATGTATCAGATTCTATACGCAATTTCAACTTTTTTCAAGAAAATCAATAATTTTCTCTTTTTTACACTATAAAAGATTGAATTTGCACGTATTTTGGAATCATTTTGCACAACATTCACAAAAATTCTCTTTGCAATACCGTGTTATACATCATTTCTATTCCTCTGAACTACTCTCAGAGTTTCCTGTGTTTTTAGATAAGGTCCAGCTACCTGTTATACTCTGTGAAAACTCCTTAAACTTCCACTGCTTCATGCTGTTGGCCTGACTATATGGATCATGGATAGTATAAAAGTTTTCTTCATTCTCTTCATTTACACTTGTAATGATCACAAAATGTCCGCCATCTGTTGTATTTCCATCCCCAAGTCGAAGGATGATATCTTTTCCTGCACCAAGCGCTTCTTTAAAAGCTTTATCTGAAATTTCTAATGTCTCACAAGTAAGTCCATAATTAAGAGCTACACCTTCTATCATTGTAAGATCTGTTCCAAGGAACTGATTATATCCATTTTCACTTACTATAAACTTAGCTATCACATCCGGTGTAACTGAAGTATCTGTTGACAGATCAATGATCGCCATGGAAAGTGCTGTTGGCGCACTTCCTTTGATTCCTATGATATCAGTCTTATTATTAGGATCTCCATAAGGCTTATATCCCCATCTCTTATCCCACTGATAAAGTCTTATATCATTATATGGATCATAATCCTCTTCCTGAATTGATGTATCAGGAGTTCCTGGATTATTTGTTGTTCCATATTCATATAAGAATGCTATAAATTCAGGATTATTAGAAGCTCTCTCATAAGTTCCTTCTGGGAACATGTTGCTGTTATTCCTGATCCATTCAAGTTCACTTGAACGTGAATTAACTTTTTTGATAAGCTCTGAATCTGTACTGCTGGCAAGTAATACATCAACAGTAGTTTCTTTTTCAGAAGTAACTTCTTCTGTCACAGAAATCTCTTCTTTTTTTTCTGTATTTTCTTTCTTTTCATTTGCAGCCTTTATTCTTTCATCCTTGGAAGCACCATGCCCCGCTGCATTTATTATCAAAAGCATAAATATTGAAAAAACGCATATACATGCAACAACGAAAACTATCTTATAAATATGATGAAGCCTGTTCCACCATCTTTTAAAATTCATCTTGAAAATCCTCCCTGGATACACCCACGTTTTAGTTTATCCTAAAAACGTATTTAAAGCAATATTTTTAGTTAAGTTCCTCAAAGAATCTCTTATAAAAATCATATATCATCTTAGGAGTAGAATTAAATACCTCATGTTTTGAATCTTCATATCTTATGATCCTTACCCCTTTAAGATTCTTTAAAACTGTATCTGTATATCCTTCCACGTCAACTAGATGGTCTTTTCCTGCCTGAATGATCACCACTTCCGTCTTTATCCTTGGAAGATATTTTAAAAGCATTTTTCCTGCCTTAATACTTTCAAACTCCCACATATAGGTTCCACCATAAGTCTTATAATGATCATCCCTCAGCCTTTGTTCAAACAGATAGTCATATCTTGGCTTTGAAAGAGTTGAGCTCTTTTCGAATATAGGAGTCGGATCAAAATGTGACTGATTAAATGCAAGCTCATCCTGCTTCTTTCTTGCTTTAACATAAACACTAAGAGCATCTATAGCCGCCATCGGTATCTTTCCAGTACGCAGCTTCATCATTGGAGAAGAAAGTATCGCCTTCTTAAAATAATCCGGATACTTTTCCATAAAAAGAGTACTTACCGCTCCTCCCATAGAATGAGCAAAAAGCACTGTCTCTCTTCCATCAGCTTTAGGTAATACCACCTTATCCATAAAGCATTTCAGATCTTTTACATAATCCTTGAAATTATTTATATGGACTGTATCAATATCTTCAACTTCTCTCTCTGAAAGGCCATGACCTCTTTGTTCCAAAAAGAAAATGCCATATCCTCCCTTATAGAGATATTCTGCAAGTTCGTGATATTTTCCCCAGAATTCACAGAAACCATGCACTATAACCACTACCTTTTTTGCTTCCTTTGGGACAGCATAATAAAACCTTAACTTAGCCTTATTAAAGCTGGTAAAATAGCCCCCTTTTACAAATGTATCTCTCCAGAATTTATTATCTTTTTCCATTCTGTCTAAGAATTCACTCTCAGAGTAGATCTTAATACCATTCGGAAGGTACTCCTTAAATTCCAGATCACTTTCCTTTATAACCTTAAACTGTTCCATCTATTATCTTTCTCGCCTTCTCTGGATAATTTGTGATAATGGCATTTACTCCCCTTGTAATGCACTCTTTTATATCACACTCTTTGTTAATAGTCCAAACATTTACATCAAGATTATTTTCCCTGCATTGTTCCATAAAACCAGGAAATCGCAGATTATATCCTGCCGGATGAAGAGCATCCACATTATATCTCTTTCCGTATCCCGGCGCATCTACAGGTCCATCTGCATAGAGAAATCCTATCTTTGCAGATGGATCTATCTCTTTTATCTTTAACACTGAGCTATGGTTAAATGAAGAATAGATAACCCTGTCATTAAAACCATATTTATGTGTCATTTCTATTATCTTTTCCTCAATATCATAGAAAATGATTCCTGTCTTTAACTCTATATTGATAGTAAGTCCTGTCTCCTTTAAAAGCATAAAGACTTCGCTCATAAGAGGGATCTTTGTTCCTTCAAAAGCAGAGTTCCCATAGGAAAAATCCATTTTTTTTAATTCTTCAAGGGTATAATCCATAACAAGTCCCTTGTGGTTACTTGTCCTGTCAATAGTTTCATCGTGACATACAACAATCTCACCGTCTTTAGTAAGCTGAATATCTAATTCAACTCCATCCGCCTTCATATCTGCTGCCATCTTAAAAGCAGGAAGTGTATTTTCTGGTGCATATCCACTGGCACCTCTGTGTGCCCAAACTAAAGGCTTTTTCATATCCATATCCTTCTTTCTATCTTTTCTTTATATTTTTTCTATCCATTTACTTTTTTATTTACAAAAACCTTGGCATTATCTATATTCCAAAGTTTATCAAACTTAAATCCAGTTACTTTTTCACAGATACGCTTTTCTTCTTCAGTCACAATAGACTTGTCTTCCCCTTTTCTTCTGAGGATTTCAGTCTTTATAACAGCAAATTCCTTAGCTGAAAGAGGAAAAACATATCCCAGAAGCAATAATACCACTATCAGTACCGCTGGCGCTATAACATATATAAGTCCAATCCCCTTAGCTGTTGATGCGGCCTGTCTTATCCCTGCATTGGCAAGGTTTGAATCATAGCCTGCTACCCCCAACAGTATTCCGATTACACCAACTGATAATCCGGCAGATACCTTTCTTGCAAATGTAGCCATTCCAGATACTGTTCCCGGTCTTGATATAGATGTGATAAGAAGATCCACATCTGCCATATCTGCCATTATAGCAAAAATACTGGTAAGTGTGGCAGCATTTCCTATACCGATAAGTCCTGTAAGTATAAGGATGATGATTATACTGGCGCCTTCATAAGAAAAGAACAAAAGCCCCAGAGTTCCCACAAGTCTTATCGGTGCTCCTATAAGAATAGTAGTTCTCTTTGATGTGCGGGCCATGACCGGTCCCCATATAAGCATACCAATAAGCTGAGTGATAAGAAGAACTCCCATAAGATAAACAAAATAATTATTCTGATATCCGTTTAAAACTTCTGTTACATAATAAACCGCCATACCTGATACAAAATCTGTAGCACACTGACCTGAAAGGTAGATTCCTATAAAAAGTCTGAAAGAACGGTTCTTATATACACTGATAGCCTGTTCAAAAGCGTCTTTTGTACTGGACTTAACCGGCTCTTTTTGCTTTTCCCAGGTTCCAAGGAAGGTAACCATGGAAGTAATAAAGAACAATGCTCCAAAAAGAATCGCAACTTCAAAATACTGCATTTTATTATTAGTTTCTTTAATGCAAAGAGTAGGTACAATGCCAGCTGCCATAGAACCTAAGGTCGACCAGATCATTCTTACATTTGAAAATTTTGATCTTAATTTATAGTCATCCATCATATCTGGAAGAAGTCCGTTATATGGCACCACCAGCACTGTAAATCCAGTTGAAAAAAGACAGAACATAAATAGATAATAAATATAAAGTGCTGTCATATTTTTTGTTGGAAGGGCTGTCCAAAGCAGGACAAAGGTGATTGCTGAAAGTATCGCACCTATCAGCATAAAAAAACGCTTAGGGCCAAATTTAGATCTTGTTCTATCAGTAATATTTCCCATGATAGGATCCGTTATGGCATCCCATATCTTGCCTACCAACGGGATACTGCCAGCCAGCGCTGTTGGCATACCAAAAGCATTAGAAAGAAATACTGTAAAATAAGTTCCGATGATAACAAAGGCTCCACCGTTAAAAAACTCGGCCATGCCATACATCATCTGCCTCCCCAGGCCATATCCCGGCTTAATTCCGGCTATTTTTTCATCCATACAAAACTAACCCTCCTGCATTTTTTACATTCTGATATATGTATCTTATCATTTTATTGGTAAAAATGCACTAAAAAACTCCCCCGCAAGGCTTTTTTCCAAGCCCTTTGGGAGAGTCATTTTAAAGGTTACTGAACCTGTTTAAATGTCTTATCGAAAGTCTGAATAGCTCCGTCTGCTGTTACAATGTAGTAATAGTCACCGATCATCATACCTCTTGTAGCTGCACTTGTGTAATAAAGTGCAGTGTCATAACCATAAGAAGTATTATTTCCAATATCTGCTTCTAACTTTAATTCAAATCCCTTCTTCTCATCATAAGAATAAATACCATAATTTGCATATTCTGTAGTCTCTTCATTTTCATAATAATCTGAGTAGAAAGTTGTTCCAAAAAGACCTGTTTCCTTATCAAACATGAAATTCTTTGTATTATCTATTACTCCTGAATGAGTATAATCAAGAAGTTCCTTGGTTGCTAATTCCTTTATTTCTGTTGGATCTGAGATATCAAACATTGATAACTTAATGCAAGTTGTTCTTCCTGTTTTTTCATCAGCTGAGAATCCAACTCCAAGAAGGAGGTTATCACCATATGGCTGTAAATAATCAGAGAAACCTGGAAGTTTAATGTAACCTATGATCTCTGGATTTTCAGGATCTGAAAGATCTACTGCAAAGAGTGGATCTGTACGTCTGAATGTGACCATGTATGCTGTGTCCCCCATAAATCTGACGGACTTGATTGTTTCATTTTTAGCAATCCCCTTTAATACGCCAACCTTTTCAAGGTTCATATTAAGTACATACACTGCATTTTTCTCGACATTGCTGTAGTATGTTGAGCAGACTCTTACATATCCATCTGCTTCATCTATTGAATAATGATCCTTAACGTATCCTGCAAATGTACCTTTAGCTTCTGTCCTTAGTCTTCCATCCTTATAACTTACTCTTACGATACCTGACTTGTCAGTAATTGAAAATGAAGAAGAATTATAATATGAATCTATAAGATAAATATTGTCTGTACTTACATAGCAGAGATCTGCACCGCCAAGGTAAGCTTTCTTACTTACTACTGTTGCATCTTCAATATCAATTGATTTAACAACTGTATAGCTCTTACTCATGCAGTTATCAATTACATAAATATCATCCTCTGGTATAAGACTTCCATCTGCTGCCGGGATATATGTTTCTGGATTTTCTTCATCCATCTCATTTGTATTAACATAATAATTTGAGAATACATATAAGTAACCATCTACAAGTCTTGATTCATTATATGCCCCGTCCTGAGTCACTGACTCAATAAGCTCTGGTTCTGTTCTATCTTTAATGTTATAGATCATTACAACTGTTTCTGTATTATCTGAATATCTTGAAGAAGAATAGGCGCTTTCTTTTTCTCTATATCCAATAGTGATAAGTCTGTCTCCTGTAACATAGATATTAGAATCATAACTGTCTAATGAAACAAGGTTTATCTTTGACTGAAGTTCAGTCTTTCCATCCTTTGCAGAATATATTTCTACCTTTTCTCTTGAAGAATTATATACATAGATGTATTTACCATCTGTCTTTATTACATCATCCTCATGAACGCCTTCTGTTCTTTCATTTGTATCTGTGAAAGATGGAGTTACACTAGGTGCTAATTTACTTGTATCTCCTTTTGATACAGCACCACTGGCAGAATTTTTAGATTCAGCTACCGCATCTTCATAAACGATATTTCTGTCATACTTATTATAATAATCCTGGAAACGTGATAAAGCCTTATAGCTCTTCTCATATCCATTTGAAATGTGAGGGATACCTTCCTCTTTGCCATCACTTGCAGTTGTATCCTCGTTGGACTTACCTACAGTTGTATCTTCTCCAGGATTTTTTCTTTCATTGGTAAGTTTATTTCCACGGACAAAGTATCCAAGACCAAATACCAGTAAAAGCGAAGCTGCCATACCAAATACATATAAAAATTTCTTTTTTGAAGAATTACTATTCGAAGTATTATCTTTAGAGAATCCATTTTTATCTGATTCCTCTTTAGTAATTACAGGCACATCCTCTGATGGAGCCATATTTCCAGCCGCCTGCTTCATCTTTACTTCATCAAGTTTTGTTTTCATATTCTCTGGTTTTAATGACTCAGGAATAATTACATTTTCTTCTTTTAATCTTTTTTCAAGTTCTTTATCTTCCATAGGAAATCCCTCCTGCTTCAAGTTTTTTCTTCATCTTTGCGAGTGCTCTATGATATATGCTGCGAACCGTATTTCTATTCATATTTAAGCATTCTGCAATTTCTCCCGAATCCATCTGGCCATATACAGTCATAGTAACGATCTGCTTTTCCTCATCGTTAAGCGCAAGGAAAGCCATTTCTACTATACTCCTGTCTAACACCTGGCCTATTCCATCATTTGTGGAAATCAAGGTTTCGGTCACTCTCTCTACAGTCATATCTCCTATGAGATTTCTGGACTTTATATTCTCTGAAATCTGGCGGGCACATTTTGCAGTGAGGATACGGAACATCCATGTACGAAAAGCGTTCGGATCCTGAAGCTTTTCAATCCCAAGAAATGCATCTACAACCGCATCACTTACAGCATTTTCTGCATCATGCGAATTTCCCAAAGTATATAAAGCCATTCTGTAGAGGTCTTTATAAATGATCTCGTACAATTTTGCAAAAGCATCAGTATCTTTGTTTTTTGCTCTTTGCACAAGAAAACTTATCTCTTCTTTCAAAATATTATTATCCATAATGTTTTGTTACTCCCCTTTTCAAATGTCTTTACTATATAGTGGCAAATAATCCGCAATCTGTTGCATTTGTTTTTAAGATTTTATTATTTTTTTGTCCGATTGATTTTTTCGATTGTAAGTCTATTATTTTACAGCACTTAATTTATCTCATCAGCATATGCAAGAACTGCATTTCTTACACATTCGTCACATGGGCAGAGAACCTTACCTGTTTCTATTCCTTTAAGGTCTTTACATGTAACTGCGCCGCATCTCTCTGCAAAGTTAAGAAGCAGCTTTCTTGAATGAGCCATGGTCCCTTTGCCTTCAGTCTTAAGACCTGCAACAATACTCACTCCCACAAGAGCCCCACAGGTAGCTTCCATAGTTCCCATACCGGCTCCAAAACCTGCCGTAATGCTTGCTAATTTTTCCGGACTCAAATCCGTCTCCTCAGCCAGCGCTACTGCCACCGCCTGTGCACAGTTATATCCACTTCTCTTTAATTCAACAGCCTTATTAGCAATTTCTTCAATATTCATAGTTCGTCTCCTTTCAAAAATGAACCATAGTCCAAAAATGAGCCATAGTCCCTGGCACCATGGTCCACTTTTATGTACACTTAAAGTCTCTTCTGATAATAAATAAGGTCATACCACTTATCAAATTTCTTTCCTATGGACTTCATCCTTCCAACTTCTTCATAGCCATACTGGGTATGAAATTTACTGCTATCCTTGGAAAGATTCTCATCCTCTTTATCAGCATATGCAACCACCGCAAAAAGATTAACAATTCCTCTTTCTTTTGCCGCCTTTTCAAGAGCGTCATAAAGTAAAGAGCCAATGCCCTTTCTACGGTAATCCTTATCAATATAAATGGATGTAGTAGCTGACCAGTTAAACGCCTCTCTCACTCCATACATATCAGCATATACATATCCCACAACTTTTCCTTCATCTTCACAAACAAGATATGGATATCTCTTTTTTATAGTCTCAATACGTCTTTCAAATTCTTCTACTGTTGGAACTTTATATTCAAATGATACCGCTGTATTTTCCACATAATATGAATATATTTCCACCAGTCTTTTTGCATCTTTAAGTCTTGCTTCTCTAATTGTAAATCCCATGTCATTTCCTCTTAACGTCAAATGTATCTTATCAGGCTGCATCGTTTCTTAAAGCTCCAACAGTTAAATGCCTGCTCAAAGTTCCAGCACATTTTAAATATCCTCGGTTTCACCAGATATCACATCAACAACTTCAAGATCTGCCGGAAGCCAGTCCACCGCCTTTCCAAGTCCTTCATCAATATTAAGCCACTTGGCAGCTTCATGTTCAAGAAGAGTAAGTTCGCCACTTAACACACTACACCAGTAAACATGCATGGTAATATGAAAATTCGGATAAGCAGTATCTACTGTTTTTATCAGTTCTCCCACCTTAATATCAGTATCAAGCTCTTCCTTTATCTCTCTGACAAGTGCCGACTGAGGCTCTTCATCTGCTTCCATCTTACCACCGGGAAATTCCCACATATCCTTAAATTCCCCGTATCCGCGCTGGGTAGCAAAAATTTTATCGCCATGTCTTATTACCGCAGCCACAACTTCGATAGCCTTGCTGACATGCCCATCTTCACTGACCCAGACTGCTGTTCCTTCTTCAAGCTTGTTTGCCGCAATCCAGTCTTCTGTTACTTCAAACTTTCTTCCATCTTCTAATAAAAGAACTGCATGAGGCCCATCTAAATGTTCCTCGCAGCCAAAATCAGCTTCTGTTATATCAATGATCTTAAAACGTCCCATGTTAAATTCCTTTCACTTTTTACAATCCCCATCTAATAGCTTATTAATATAGGCTCCCGACACATAAAGCTCCGTATCAAACATCGGCCTTTCCAGATTGGTTTTCTTATCATCGGAAGGGCTTTCAGCGTGTATCAGAAAATCCAAAGTATTCTACATTTTCAATATATCATAACCCCCTTACTCTGAATAGAAGAAAAACGCCTACAAGTACATATCATATACTCATAGACGCCTTATCGCTATATATATTATTAAGTTCAATTCCGATTTTAAACTACTATAAATTCTTAGTATATTTTATAGTATCGCAATCTTCATTTATCCACCCCACTACTGCATACTCTCTATCCAGACTCTGATCTAATGATAGTTTTCTCTTCATTTTATGTCAGTCCCCTATTCCAATTTGCTATACTCCCCATCAGATACAGCTTCCAGCCATTCATTGCTCGTCTCTTCACCGGCAACCTCGATTGCAAGGTGCGAGAACCATGAATCCGGCGCTGCTCCATGCCAATGCTTTACATCCGCAGGAATGTTAATCACCTTACCCGGAGTCATCTCCACGGCTTCTTTGCCCCATTCCTGATAGTAACCTCTTCCACCGATGCAAATCAGCATCTGACCGCCACCATTCTTTGCATGATGGATATGCCAGTTATTGCGGCATCCCGGCTCAAAAGTCACATTAAATACTGGTACCTGTTCCGTTGAAACAGGAGCAAGATAACTTTGTCCAACAAAGAACTCTCCATAAGGATTAGGATCTCCAATAGGGAAGCATATAGAATTCTGATATCTATCTTTTTCTGTAAATTCAGGCACTTCTTCATTCCATACTTCCTTTGCAAGACGGAATACTGCCCATCCCTTCGGCCATCCTACATACATAGTTGCATGGGTTATAATCGCTGCAATCTCTTCCTTTGTAACTCCGTGAGCCTTTGCATTTTGAAGGTGATATGTCAGGGAAGAATCAGTGATACCTGAAGCCATAAGTGAAACCACTGTAATAATGCATTTGGTCTTAACATCAATCGCTTCCTCATTCCACACTTCACCAAAGAGTACATCATCATTTAAGTGTGCAAACATCGGAGCAAACTCACCAAGCTGATCTCTTCCTGCTGTCTGTACGATTTTTTCTGCCATCTTATTTCATCTCCTTTTTCCAAAAACGTATCACATTAAGTTCTAAACTATCGGCAACCTTTTCAAGTGACTTCACTTCTTCATCAGTAAGAGTGATATTTGCTGCCTTTGCGGTTATCCTACTTATTGTTGTTTTATATCGGTCAGCTAAACTTTATAAAAGCTTCAACAGACATTTATTGGTTATCTCAAAAATGGACTGGTATACATAGTCCACATTTGCCTGCTTCATTGCATCCCGCTGTTTATCCGTTACAGCAGTGTAGGGATATATTCCAAACATAAACGGGAAGAAAACATATATAAAATCCTGGATTTCCTGCACTGATTTCTCCGGACAGAACTTAGTAAGAATCCTGCATACGTTCTTCATGGACTCTCCATAAGCCACTTTGAAAGATGTAAGGAGGTCCGATCTGCTGTTTGCTTCCATATCATAATTATTCATGGAAAGAAGCTTTAAAAGCTGCTGCCTGTTTGCTATTGAGGCTGCTATTTTTTCTGCTACCTGCTCTTTCGTAAGAGTTTCATTATTCTCTAGTATGTCTGTCAGCTCTATATTCCAGCGATCATACTCGCGTTCATAAAGTGCCAGAAAGATCTCTTCCTTCGTCTGAAAGTAGTTGTAGATAGTCGGTCTTGAAAATGATGTCTCGCTTCCAATCTCCTTAAGGGTAATGTCCTTAAAACTCATGGTCTGATACAATTTCTCACAGGCACTTATTATCTCTTCTTTCCTTGCTGCCGTTCTTTCCGGTGATCCTTTTGGCATATCCTTCCTCCCTATATTTAAATTCTGACATTGTGTCAACATGAATTGTATCAGTATTCTGACACAGTGTCAAGTTATTACTATATAAAAAAAATAGTGGCTACAAGATTTCTCTCATAACCACCGTATTGGATTTTCCATCTCCAATATAAGATTTTACTTTACTATCCTTTTTATATTATTCTCGTATATTAATAACACAGATTACTTGTAATAATCCTATCTAAGCTTCTTTCACTTTTTTCCCGGTCATATATTCAGGCACAAGTGCAAACATAAATGTTCTTGGACCTGCATTGACAATTTCATGTTCTATATATTTTTCATTCTTAGTAAACTTATAACTTAGCAATCGTGATATATTAAGTATTTTTTCCATATCGTCTATGATTTCTATTTTGCCAAATACTATTACACTACGAATATTCAATGCCCATTCTCCATCATTACGAAAGCCCTGATCGTATACACAGAAAGATGCCTTATTATGTTTTTTTATTGATATCTTCCCATCTTCTTCGCAATAATAGTGATTTAGAGGCATTCCATATGGATAATCATCATCTCCAAGTACTGACAATACACCTCTTGGTTCTTTTTTTAATAATTCTATGCATTCCTCTTCAGATATCAGCTGTTTTTTCCTTACCATTTCTCTAAACATATTTACCTCCGAAATCTTTCGTTATCAAAACTGTAATTACACCACTTTGTAACCTTCAGCTTTATCTGCTTTCGCACTTTGTTCATTCGTGATCGTACTGTTTTGCGTTACAGTATTTTCTATACTGTTATCTGTGCTTCCACATCCGCCAAGACCTATTACCATAATTGCTGTAAGAAGCAGACTTAGAATTCTCATTTTTTTCTTCACTGGTCTTCATCTCAACTCTTTTCAAAATCAGGTTTCCAGCCTGCGAACTGATTAAGCTGCTCATCTGTCCTGTGATAATATCTCTCATTTTTATCAAGCTCCGCTATCTTAGCCACCTCTTCGTCCGTCAGCTTAAAATCGAGAATGTTGAGATTATCTTTGATGTGATCTTTCGTTTTACTGCCGGGGATCACCACAAATCCCATCTGTGTATGCCAGCGGAGAATGATCTGTGCCGGAGACTTTCCGTACTTCTTTCCAAGTTCGGCAAATACCGGTTCATTTATAAGACTCTTATCACCGTGCCCCAGCGGATACCAGCTCATAAGCTTGATATTATACTTATCAAGAATCTTTCTAAGTTCCTTCTGAGTGAAATAAGGATGAGCCTCTACCTGAATAAACTGTGGTGCGATTTTCCACTTTGTCTCCAGTTCCTCGATGTACTCACCTTCAAAGTTTGATATACCGATGCTCTTTACCTTGCCTTCCTTATAAGCCTTCTCAAGCTGTCTGTATCCTTCAAGCCAGTTGCCGGCAGGCTGGTGGATATAAAGAAGGTCCACGTAGTCAACACCAAGGCGCTCCAAAGTTTCATCCACAGCATTCGGATTCTCATATTCACTGGGCCAGAGCTTTGTGGAGAGAAAGATTTCTTCCCTCTTTACTCCGCTGTCCTTCATACCTCTTCCTACTGCCCGTTCGTTTACATATGCATTGGCAGTATCAATGAGACGATATCCCATCTTAAGTGCTTCTCTTACACTGTTTTCCGCATCGACAGGCGAAAGCATAAATGTTCCGATCCCAACTACAGGACATTCCAGTTTATTATTAAGTGTTACATATTCCATTGCTTAATCCTCCATTCCGTTTGTTTATTCATTCCCTCTGCTCAGACGGATCCTGCATCCTGATCACTTTGGAAGGTACGCCACCGACTACGGCATAGTCAGGTACATCCTTGGTAACTACAGCACCTACAGCTACAACTGCATATTCACCTATTGTCACACCCGGACAGATAGTCACATTCATTCCGATCCAGGCATTCTTCTTTACTGTTACTTTTCCATAGGTATAGATCGCATGACGTTCATTCATATCATGATTGATGGTTGCGATTCGAAGCCCCGGCGCTGCCATAGAGCCGTCTTCGAATTCAATCCCCCCGGACGCAGACAGTATCGCTGAATGGTTGATGAAAACTCCCTTTCCAAACTTCACCCTGTTCCATCAGACCAAAAACATATCCCTTTTCGTAATCCATCTCTGTCACCATCCTTTTTTTAGATCAAGCCGTTAGCTACAAACCAATTCTTTACCGCATCCTTGGAATCTTCCGCTTTAGAACCAGTGATTGCAAGTCCGTTCTTTACTGTTGCTCCTTTGGCAGACTTTTTTATATCACTCTCACTGGATCCCATTCCGCTTCCTTCATTGGTGCAAAGTGGAAGGATGGTCTTTCCGGTGAAATCATATCTTTCCAGGAAAGTTGCGACTGCCATCGGGATACTCCCCCAGTAGTTCGGGTAACCAAGAACGATTGTGTCATACTCATCGATACTGTCTAAGTATCCGGTAAGCTCGGGTCTTGCATTATTCTGCTTATCTTTCTTCGCTTCATCGATACAGGTCATGTACACCGGTGAATAAGGATCCTTCATCTCAATCTTATATGTATCCGCATTGACCAGCTCCTTCATGATTCCTGCTACAATCTCGGTGTTCCCAATCTTTACGTATCTCATTGCTCCGCCAAAATAGTTCTCATCTGCTCTTGAAAAGAATGCTATCAGTGTTTTAGCCATCGTGTTATCCTCCGTTATAGTTTTCGTGAACTGTGTTTATTCCCTTCGTTGATAAAATCATCACACAAAACGCTTGAAATTTCCAATTCAAATATCCTATAATTGATTTAATTTTTAAATAACTGATTCTGGGGGATTTTTCGATGACCACCAAACAGATTGATTATTGTATAGAACTGGCACGTACGCTTAACTTCAGCCGTGCCGCAGAGAATGCCTTTGTAAGCCAGCCCACATTTTCCTATCAGATAAAACTGCTGGAAGATGAGGTCGGCTTTAAGATATTTGAAAGGAACGGCAAGGGAGCCGCACTCACTCCTGCCGGTCAGCAGTTCGTAACGTATCTTTCCGGTATGCGTGAGGATATGAAGAGAGCGATAGAACAGGGACAGAATTTCAGCGCCAGGTATACTGACAAAATAACAGTTTCCATGATGGTCAGACAGGCTATATATTTCCTGCCTGAGGCGATCCGCAATCTAGAAAAGGAGCACCCCGGTGTTCAAGTTACTCCTCTATTTCAGTACGATAACGGCGTGGAAAGTTTTTTAAAGGATGAGTCTGATGTCCTCTTTGCGCTCATCGAACAAACGAAACATATCCCAGGGATCAACGTCCACAAGCTTTTTGACTCCGGAATCTATCTTATTACTGATAAAAATGATCCCCTGGCAGAGAAAAACATCATCACAGATGAAGACATCTACGGACGCACTCTCATGGTAGGTGGCGGTTCTCCGAATGCGTTACGATCAGTTCAACAAAAGCTCATCTCTTCCGGGAAAATAGAATTTTTCAATAGTCCCGATCACGACACTACTCTTGTGAATGTTGCATCCGGCAAAGGCATCTGCCTTGCTCCCGGATTTTTGAACGACCACAGCGGACAGTTTGCATGGATTCCTTATGACTGCAGGGAATGCTTTCACTGCGTTCTCTGCACTCACAAGATGGATAACCGAGAGAGCCTTGCTGAATTTATACTAACACTTCAGAAGCTGTACAAAGATGCAGTGGCTTTCCCGCTTTAACTTCCGATATAACTTGCTATTAGATTGTTTGCTTTCCTCATTTCTTTGTCCATTGTAAATATAACACACCCAAAATCGCTTGAATACAGACATCAAGCGGACATAATGCGGACATTTTGCAGACACTTAAGAAATCTGCGTCTCAAATACTTCTCCTATATCACCATCAATGCATATACTTCTATCTGCAATTTCCTCTGGGCAGAATGATTCACCATAATTTAAGCAGGCATATACCGCTTTCTCATTTGCCAGCGTCATCTGCCAGAACGGATACTTTATTATTACGGGCGTATTGGCTCCAACTCCAAGTTCAAGATAAAGAACATGAAGATTTTCATGTCTGCGGATAAAATCCGAATATGACGCAGATGCCCTATGCCATCCTTCATCTTCAACAAAAGAATCATCTGCTCTCAAATTCATAGTCATATCAGAGCCGTCATCAGGACACTTTGGAATCATTTTAGAAGGAATTTCCATCAGTAGCTTACCATCAACCGGTACCTGAAATACTCCCTGATCATCTCTTACAAAACCTTGTGCTTCCATGGCTTTCATTACCCACTCTTCATTATCGAAGGTTTTCTGAATAGCCGGATTCACGCTCTGAAATAAACCATAATCGCCCTGGGTGTAGAACAGTCTTTTCTTGTCAAAACCTGCTCTTTGAAACTGATGATCTACATTTGTTGTAATCACAAAATAATCCTTATCGGAAACCATCTTAAGAAGATTCCTATACACAGGCTTCGGAGCATCAATATATCTGTTAAAATAAATATGTCTCGCCCACCAGGCCCAGCGTATTTCTTCGCTCGGAAACGGATAGAAACCACCTGAATACATATCTCTTATTCCAAATCTTTTGGCAAAGTCACAGAAGTATTTTTCAAAACGCTTGCCGCTATATGTTAAGCCAGCAGATGTTGATAGTCCTGCTCCAATGACAATTGCGTCTGCTTCCTTGATTTCATGCAAAAGCCTTTTTATTTGCTCTTCTTTGCTTCCCTTACCATAGGACATATTTCTACTAAAACAAGAAGTCATATCAGCATATAAGTTTTTCATAAATGGCCTCATCTTCGTCTTTAAAAACATTGAATATCACCCTTTCTACCTTACCAGGATTATCACGGAGCCATTCTGATACAGTTTTAACGGCAATCTCAGCTGCTTTTTTGTTAGGAAAATGAAATACCCCTGTCGAAATACAACAAAAAGCAACGCTCTTCAAGCCATTTTCAGCACACATGTCCAAAGTGTTTCTATAGCAGTTCTCCAAATCCTTTTCCAATCCCTGAGTAAGTTTGTACTGCACGATTGGGCCTACTATATGAATTACTTTCTTTGCCGGAAGATTATACGCTTCAGTGAGCATTGGAACGGCAGTAGGCTGTTCATAGTCTCTTCCATATCTGATTCGAAGTTCATTCATCTGCCTGTTGCACTCAGCTCTTAATTGCACTCCTGCAAAAGTATGGATACAGTTATCTATGCATGTATGCATCGGGACAAAACAACCGAGCATCTGCGAATTAGCCACATTAACAATAGCATCCACCGAAAGTCTTGTGATATCTCCTTTCCAGATAGAAAGTCCATCCCTGATAACCGGGATGTCTGATAGATTCACCACACCCTTTTCAGCCGCTCTTTCTGTCAGATATTCATCCTGTACTTTCATTACTTCAGAGGACAATTCTTTTGGCATACGGATGTTCATAAGCGACCTTAAGATTTGTCTTTTATCTTCCGTACTATTTGGAGTCTGTAATTCCTTATATTCAGCAGAATCTGCCTTGAATCCTTCTACAAGATAATCTAGACGTTCTTCCTGTGTAATATTCTTTGACATATTCCACATCCTTCTAAAAAAAGGCTCTGAAGTAAACACCTCAGAGTCTCATTGTTAAGCTTCTTTTGCCAACAGTTCCTGCATTCCGGATCTTAAATCATTAAGAGTGTATTTTTTCATCTCTGATTCCATCGCTTCCTGGATGTTTTTCAATTTATCATC
>CADANF010000027.1 GCA_902789175.1 uncultured Lachnospiraceae bacterium | reverse complement strand
ATTACAGGGGCGTGCTAAAAACCCGCCGTCAGGCAGCGCCGAATGGAAAGCAAAAGAAATCGGCGTTTTGATCATGACGGAGGAACTCTATCGCCGACTGCAAAGTCTCGGAGAATTTGATTTGAAAACGTCAAGTTGGATCATTACGCCGGATGATATTCGTGACAAGGGCGGTGCATTGTTCTGTGAACGACGTTACGGAACGGTTTTCACATTTCATAACGGGGCGGATTCATACTATTCCGTGCGCGGGTTCAGAGGTTATATTCTTATATAAATGCCGGTTATTGGGCTGGGTACATGGACACTCTCTGATGAAGAAGCAGAGGAGTCTGTTTATCAGACCCTGAAAGTTGGCATGAAAAAGAAGCGATAGAACAGTCGTGGTCTGTCAAAACTTTACGAAGAAATATTAGTACACAGTACTACGAACGAATGCTTTTATCAACTGACAAAGATTCAGTTAAACTAGAAATGCAAGAAAAGAGAAGAAGCTTCTATGAGAATGACTTTATAAGTTATATGTTACAGGATAATGAAATAAGCAAATCGGGATTTGTGGAGGAGCTTAGATATGAATATAAGACAGGCCAAACAATCAGATGCTTCTAGAATTGCAGAAATGATTGTTTCAAATTATAGAAAGAAATTTTTCCGATATTTAAGAACGAGGAATTTTATTTTGGAGAGTTAAATGTTTTTGATGTAGCTAGAGAGTATATCGATAACGAAGAAATATTACAGAATACATATGTATATGATGATGGTGCCATTAAAGGGGGTATTCGATTAAATCAAGATGAAATTGTAAAGCTTTATGTTGAACCGCATTTTCAAGGAGAAAAGATAGGAAGTAAATTATTAAGTTTTGCAACCTCAGACAAAATATAATAAAAGACGCGAAAAGAACCCCTCCAAAGGGCTTACTTTACCGCTGGAGGGGTTGCTTTGAGTGTCCATTATATTTTGGCGTCCCTTCGTCAATACTTTGTCATACGCTAGTTCTTTATATTTTCACAGATTATTAGTATAATAGAAATCAGTTTATTTATTGTAACTATTGGGGAGGGAAAGTATTATATGGAAATAAAAGATATCAGGGGAATCTATACATCAGTTCTTAAAAATGTTCAGAAAGTTATAGTGGGTAAAGAAGAAGTATTTACCCTTCTTTTTACTACGATCCTTTCAGGGGGACATATCCTTCTTGAAGATAATCCCGGCACAGGAAAGACAACTCTTGCAAAATGCATAGCACAGTCTGTGGATGGAACATTTAAGAGAGTTCAGTTTACTCCGGATCTTATGCCACAGGATATCACAGGGCTTAATATCTATAATCAAAAAGATGGGGATTTCCATCTTATGAAGGGACCTGTATTTACTAATATTTTCCTTGCAGATGAAATAAATAGAGCAACACCTCGTACCCAGTCGGCGCTTCTTGAAGCTATGGAAGAAAAAACTGTAACTATTGATGGTGAGACTATGAAGGTTCCAGAGCCATTTCTTGTAATAGCAACAGAAAATCCTATTGAAACTTCTGGTACTTATCCATTGCCTGAGGCACAGTTGGATAGATTTATGATGAAACTTACTATGGGAAGTCTTGATCATGATCAGGAAACAGGAATCCTTGCCAGATTTATGAAAGACGACCCTTTAAAAGAATTAGGAAAATGCTGCACAGTGGAAGATATCCTTAAAGCCAGGGAAACAGTTAAGTATGTTAAGGTTAAGAAAGAGGTTATGGACTATATAGTCGATATTTCTGAAGCTACAAGACATTCTTCAAAAATAATAGTAGGAGTAAGCCCTCGTGCATCCCTTCTTCTTATGAGAGCTGCCATGAGCTTTGCTGCTATTTCCGGTAGAAAGTATGTTACGCCGGATGATGTTAAGTATCTGGCACCACATGTATTTGCTCATAGGATACTTACTGCTTCCGGACTGGGAAGAATGGATGAAACAAGAAAGATAATAAGTGATCTTACTAAGACGATTACCGCACCGGTAGAAGACTGGAGCGATAAGAAGAATAAAGAGTAGTTTTTTGGGGGCTGCCTATGAAACTTATACTTATCACAGTAATACTTATAGCTGTATATATCATACAGCGTGAGATCTATAATACATACTGGAATAGACGACTTACTACATCTCTTAAATTTAGTAAGGAGTATTTAGAGTGCGGTGAAAAAGGCAAGCTGGTAGAGACAATCACCAATGATAAATTTCTTCCTCTTCCGGTTTTTCAGTTTAAATTCTCGGTGGACAGAGCCCTTAAATTCGATGATATGGAAAATTCAAATGTTACAGATAATTACCATAGAAATGACATTTTCTCTATTTTAGGGCATCAGCGTATCACAAGGAAGCTGGATTTTACAGCCACCGAAAGAGGAATCTATAAGGTGGAAGGGGCTACACTTCTTGTGAAGGATTTCTTTCTTTCAAGCCAGTTCGCTGAAGCTGTTCAAGTAGATTCAAGAGTCTTTGTATTCCCAAGAAAAATGGATGTATCAAAAATAGATAATGTATTCCGCGGTATATTAGGTGAGATAAATTCAAAGAGAAGCTTAATTGAAGACAGGCTTACTTACCGCGGTATGAGAGATTATAGGACTACGGATTCCTTCAGAACTATTAACTGGAAACAGAGTGCAAAAGCCAGCCAGTTAAAAGTTAATGTCTATGATTATACTATGGATGCCCAGGTAAAGATCATGCTGAATCTTGATACGGATTCCATGATAAGGACCAACACGCTTATAGAGGAATCTATAAGTATAGTAAGTTCAGCCTGCCGCAAGTTTTTAAGGGCAAAGATCAGTGTCGATGTAGTTTCTAACGGACTGGATATTAATAAAGAGGTTATAACTCTTCCTGGAAATGGGGCTGAGAATTCTCACGGCATCACTATAGATAAGTATCTTGCTTCAATTGCAAATTCCAGCGGTAGTAAGGAATTCCTTAGGATGCTTGATAAAGAGATAATGAAAGCTGAGGACAGGATCCTTTATCTTATCATTTCTCCATATCATAAGAAGGATCTTCTTAGTAAGATAGATGAGATGAATAAGAACGGATTATATGTCTCGATGATAGTCCCTTATTATGATCGGATTGGATATACACCGGAAAGAGAGTGTATCCATGGATGGGAGGTGAGTCTCACCGATGCATCTTGATCTTTTGCGTAAAGGCCTTAGATGGCTTTATATTGTTCTTATCACTGTCCAGATCCTTTATTTTATCTGTGAATATTTTCCTGTTAATCCACTTGGATGGATACATGTGGTGGTGATAGGTATCATTTATCTATATAATTTTATATTTAGAGAAAAGATAAATAGGGTATGGCAGGCCATGCTTTATGAGCTTCTTATAATGGTACTTATGATATTTGTTCCCGGTGACATTTTTATAAAATGTGCTTTAGCTGCGGTAGGGGCATTTGCATTTATAGGTACTGCCAGATTTATAGTTAAAGAAGGAAAGATATATCCGGCTTCAGATATGCCTTGGGTAGCTTTTATAGTAGCATTTTTTACTTACGGATTTGCTGCTTATTCAAAAAAACAGGATGTCATGACTATGTCCATCAGTTTTGCAATAGTATTATTTATGATCTTTCTTCTGGCGGATTACACTGACGGGCTGGTGGGATATATAAGAGCTACAAGGGATGTAAGAGGAATTCCTATCAAGAGGATAATGAGGACAAATTCCCTTATCATTATCTGCATAATGGTTGTGAGCCTTTTGCTTCTGGTGTTAGGGGATGCTCTTGGAATAAGCAGGTGGATGTTAAACCTTTGGCATGTGATAGTAAATGTATTAAAGAAGATAATCCTTATTGTTGTCACGGTATTCAGATTTATTGCCAGTCTCCTTGGAGGTGGAAGTGCAGAAAGTGCAGCTGAAAATTACAATTATCAGATGCAGCAGCTGAATCTTCCGGTTGATGGAGAGACAGATCTTTCGATTATCTTAAATGCCATATTCAGAGTGGTATTTATTATCGGAATGGTAGTTCTTGTTATATTTATCTTTGCCTGGATAATCAGATTTATCCTGAAAAGACATGAACTTACCGATAAGATAGAAGACGTAAATGAATTAAATAAACTGGATAAAAAAGAAAGAACTAAAGGAAATCTGTTTAAACAAATGGCGGAATATCTTTCAATGGAAGAGAGAGCCAGAAGGATATATAAAAAGAGGATACTTAAGTATGAGAAAGAGTTTTATCCAAGTAAGAGTTCTACATCAGGAGATATAAAAAATGGCATAGAGGCGGCAGCCGGGGAGGAACTCCCGGAGCTTACCGAACTATATAATGCTATAAGATATGGAAATGTGAAAGTTGACGCAGCTTATCTTAAAAAGATGAAGTTTGCTGATTCCCATAGGAAAGAAATTCTTGAATGATCTTTTTATCTTTATTGGTTTTCTTATAAGCAAATCCTACATTTCGTTCAGGAATTTCTTCACTAAGCGGAAGGAGGATCACGGAACCGCTATCTATTACTTCTGTGGCAAATTCCTTAACAATAGCGGATATTCCAAGACCAATGTGGGCGAAATCAAGGAGAAGATCCATATCATTAATATCAAGGATCTTCTTTGGGCTGATATTGTTCTGATAGAAATATTTTTCAATATGGTTTCTTGTAACATTTCCCTTTTCGAGCAACATGACATTTCCACGTTCAAGTATTTCATGGGGAGTGAGAGAGTTGCCGGGGAATAGATCATTAAACGTATTTAAGGAGGTTTTATTATGGTTGTTGGAAGTGTAGTTGCTATTTTGATTGCTCTTATTCTCATGATGCTTGGACTTATCATTTAAGGAAAGATCCATCATTGTAATATTTCCAGAGAATAACCAGCTGGAATTATTAAGATTTTCTGGCCTTGTTTCACGGAGGATAAGATTTTCAAGGTAAGTCTTGCTGGCAACAAATACATCATGAATCTTCTTTATGGGAATAAATTCGATATCCGATGGAAGATCGGTTTCACATATTAACCCTATATCAACGGCATTATCCTGCAGGAGACGCACGGTATTAATAGTAGCGTGGCAGTCGATGGATAGCTTGATATGAGGGTTATTTATTATGTAATTTTTTAAATGATCCATTAAAAGATGGCGGCACAATGCGTTGCTTACACCAATCTTTAATTCACCAACTCCGAGACTTAGATCTCTCTGGAGTTTATCTTCTGCGTCATTTATCTTTTCAAAGGCAGCTGCCAGGGATTCATAAAGCAGCTCTCCTTCTTCGGTCAGTTTTACACCTCTTGAAGAACGGTTAAAGAGAGTGCAGTTTAATTCTTTTTCTAAAAGGGAAATGGATTTGCTCACGGCAGGCTGGCTGATAAAGAGTCTGTCTGCGGCACGGCTGATATTTCCTTCTTTTGCTGTATAAAAAAATATCCTGTAAAAATTCAGATTATCTATCATTATTATTCTCCATAACTTTAAGTTATATAAAAGATTACTAATATATATTGTAATTATATTCTTGCTGGTGTTAGAATACAAATTAAAATTACTTTAATTGTAATTTTTTCACCAAAATTTTTGGCGTTATTATTTCTGATATGAAACAATATTTTTTGACGCTGGGATTTTTTGGTGTGACAGAATAATAGATTTACTTTATAGGAGGAAACTGATATGGGTATGACCATGACACAAAAGATTTTAGCTGATCACGCAGGACTTGATGCGGTTGCAGCTGGAGATCTTATCGAGGCTAGCCTTGATCTTGTTCTTGGAAATGATGTTACAACACCAGTTGCTATTAATGAGTTAGATAAGTTTACAAAGAAAGATGTATTCGATAACACAAAGATAGCACTTGTTATGGATCATTTTACACCAAACAAGGACATTAAGAGTGCCGAGCATGTTAAGCAGGTCCGTGAATTTGCTATGAAGAACAATATCGTTAATTACTTTGATGTTGGACAGATGGGTATCGAGCATGCACTTCTACCTGAAAAAGGACTTATCGTAGCTGGTAATACTTGTATCGGTGCTGATTCACATACATGTACTTATGGAGCTCTCGGTGCATTTTCAACAGGAGTAGGTTCAACAGATATGGTTGCCGGAATGGTGACAGGTAAAGCCTGGTTCAAGGTTCCATCTGCTATAAAGTTTAATATAGTAGGAAAGAAGTCAGAGTGGGTTTCCGGTAAGGATCTTATCCTTCACATCATCGGCATGATCGGTGTTGATGGAGCAAGATATAAGTCAATGGAATTCGTTGGAGAGGGCATTAAAGAACTTTCAATGGATGACAGATTTACTATTGCTAATATGGCTATCGAAGCTGGTGCTAAAAATGGAATCTTCCCTGTAGATGATCTTACTATCGAATATATGAAGGAACATTCTACAAAACCTTATAAGGCTTATGAAGCAGACGAAGATGCTATTTATGATGAAGAATATACAATCGATCTTTCAACACTTCGCCCAACTGTAGCATTTCCACATCTTCCTGGAAATACAAAAACTATTGATGAAGTTGGAACTATTAATATCGATCAGGTTGTTATCGGTTCATGTACAAACGGACGTATCGACGATATGAGGATCGCTGCAGATATCCTTAACGGAAAGCAGGTAGCTCCATTTGTAAGATGTATCGTAATCCCTGGTACTCAGGCTATCTATAAGCAGATGATTAAAGAAGGACTGGCAGAGATATTTATTGATGCCGGCGCTGTTCTTTCAACTCCAACCTGCGGACCTTGTCTTGGAGGTCATATGGGAATTCTTGCTTCAGGTGAAAAGGCGGTTTCAACAACTAACCGTAATTTCGTAGGACGTATGGGTGCTATCGATTCAGAGATCTATCTTGCAAGTCCGGCTGTTGCTGCGGCTTCAGCTATCACAGGTAAGATTTCAAGTCCTGAAGAAGTAATGGCATAAGAAAGGGAGGATTAGAAAATGAAAGCACACGGAACAGTTCATAAATATGGCGATAATGTTGATACAGACGTTATAATCCCTGCACGTTATTTAAATACTGCTGATCCTAAGGAACTTGCAGCAAAGTGCATGGAAGATATAGATAAAGAATTCGTAAACAGAGTAAAAGAAGGAGATATCATGGTAGCCGGTAAGAATTTCGGCTGCGGTTCTTCAAGAGAACATGCACCGATCGCTATCAAGGCATCAGGAATTTCATGTGTAATAGCAGATACATTTGCAAGAATCTTCTATAGAAATTCCATCAATATCGGACTTCCTATCATTGAGTGCCCTGAGGCAGCGGCTGAGATAAAGGCTGAAGATGAAGTTGAGATTAACTTCGACAATGGGGAAATCACTGATATCACAACAGGTAAGACTTATAAGGGAACAGCTTTCCCTCCATTTATGCAGAAGATAATTACCTGCGGCGGACTTATTAACTATATAAATGAAAAATAATGATCAGCTGAGTAGAATAAAGAATTTGAAAAACTGGATTTACAGATCAAGGATTACGGAGGATTAATATAATGGTTTGCAATTTAGCAGTCATTAAGGGCGATGGTATCGGACCTGAAGTTGTTACAGAAGCAATGAAGGTTTTAGATAAAGTCGGCGAAAAGTACGGACATACATTTAATTATACAGAGATCCTTATGGGTGGATGCTCAATTGATGCAACAGGAGAACCTCTTACAGATGAGGCAGTAGAAGTGGCAAAGAATAGTGATGCAGTTCTTCTTGGATCAATCGGAGGAAATACTAATACATCACCTTGGTATAAGCTTCCGCCAGAGAAGCGTCCTGAAGCGGGGCTTCTTAAGATAAGAAAGGAATTAGGACTCTTTGCAAATCTTCGTCCGGCTTCTCTTTATCCTGAATTAAAAGAGGCTTGTCCACTTAAGGAATCAGTAGCCGATGCAGGTTTTGATATGCTTATCATGAGAGAACTTACAGGGGGCCTTTATTTCGGAGAAAGATATACAAAAGAAGTAGAGGGAGTAGTTACAGCAGTAGATACTCTTACATATAATGAAAATGAGATCAGACGCATTGCAATAAAGGGCTTTGATATCGCTATGAAGCGTCGCAGGAAAGTAACTCTTGTAGATAAAGCTAACGTTCTTGATTCATCACGTCTCTGGAGAAAGGTGACTGCAGAAGTTGCCGCAGATTATCCGGAAGTAGAATATGAGACAATGCTTGTTGATAACAGCGCTATGCAGTTAGTTAAAGATCCTGCTCAGTTCGATGTTATCCTTACAGAGAACATGTTTGGTGATATACTTTCAGATGAAGCGTCTCAGATCACAGGTTCTATCGGAATGCTTCCATCAGCATCTTTAAATGAAACCAAGTTCGGCCTCTATGAGCCATCTGGCGGATCAGCTCCTGATATAGCAGGAAAGAATATCGCAAACCCAATAGCTACAATCCTTTCAGCAGCAATGATGCTCAGATTTACATTTGATCTTGATAAGGAAGCTGATGCGATTGAAAATGCAGTTAAGCAGGTCCTTAAGGAAGGCTATAGAACAATAGATATTGCAAAACCTGGTGAAGAACAGGTTAAGACATCTGAAATGGGAACACTTATCGCAGAACGCGTATAAATATCAAAGGAGATAAGACTTATGAAGAGTGAAAATATGAAAAATGGTCTTCAGCAGGCACCTGCAAGATCATTACTTAATGCACTTGGAATGACAGATGAAGAAAAGAAAAAACCTATGGTAGGTATCGTTACCTCATATAATGAGATAGTACCTGGCCATATGAATCTTGATAAGATCGCTGAAGCTGTAAAGCTTGGCGTTGCTGAAGCAGGCGGAATGCCTGTAATGTTCCCGGCCATTGCCGTATGTGACGGTATTGCCATGGGACACATTGGAATGAAATATTCACTGGTTACAAGAGACCTGATCGCAGATTCAACAGAATGTATGGCTCTTGCTCATCAGTTTGATGCTTTAGTTATGATCCCTAACTGCGATAAGAACGTTCCAGGACTTCTTATGGCAGCTGCAAGACTTGATCTCCCTACAGTATTTGTATCAGGCGGTCCAATGCTTGCAGGACATGTTGGAGGCGTAAAGAGAAGCCTTTCATCAATGTTTGAAGCGGTAGGACAGTACACAGCAGGTTCAATCGACGCAGCAAAGCTCGACGAGTTTGAAAAGAAGGTCTGCCCAACATGTGGATCATGCTCAGGTATGTATACAGCAAACTCAATGAACTGCCTTACAGAAGCCCTTGGTATGGGCCTTCCTGGAAATGGTACTATCCCTGCAGTTTATTCAGAAAGAATCATGCTGGCAAAGCATGCAGGTTATGCTGTAATGGATATGTTAAAGAAGGGTATCACAGCACGTCAGATCATCACTAAAGAATCGATAATGAATGCCCTTACAGTAGATATGGCACTTGGATGTTCAACAAATTCAATGCTTCATCTTCCAGCCATCGCTCATGAGATCGGCTTTGACTTTGATATTGCATTTGCAAATCCTATCAGTGAAAAGACTCCAAACCTCTGCCATCTTGCACCAGCAGGTCCAACATATATGGAAGACTTAAATGAGGCCGGTGGTGTATATGCTGTAATTAAGGAACTCCTTGATGCTGGACTTATCAATGGAGATACAATGACAGTAACAGGTCTTACACTTGGTGAAGCTGTAAAGAACAGTGTAAACAGAAATCCTGAAGTTATAAGACCTATCGACAATCCATATACAAAGACCGGTGGACTTGCAGTCCTTAAAGGAAATCTTGCTCCAGACGGATCAGTTGTTAAGAGATCAGCAGTAGTTCCTGAAATGTTACAGCATAGAGGTCCTGCAAGAGTATTTGATTGTGAAGAAGATGCCATCGCCGCAATCCTTGGAAAGAAGATCGTTGCAGGAGATGTAGTAGTTATAAGATATGAAGGCCCTAAGGGTGGACCTGGTATGAGAGAAATGCTTAATCCTACATCAGCTATCGCCGGTATGGGACTCGGTTCAACAGTAGCACTTATCACTGATGGACGTTTCTCAGGAGCCAGCCGTGGAGCATCGATCGGACATGTTTCACCTGAAGCTGCAGTAGGTGGACCTATTGCTCTTGTAAAAGAAGGTGATATGATAGATATTGATATTAATGCACTTTCTATTCATCTTGATGTATCAGATGAAGAACTTGCTAAGAGAAAAGCTGAGTGGACTCCAAGAGAGCCAAAGGTTAAAACAGGTTATCTTTCAAGATATGCTTCTATGGTTACAAGTGGTAACAGAGGTGCGATCCTTGAAATGCCAAAGGCCTGACCGAAACAAAGATATAAGCATTAAAAATATAAGCGATTTAATTAAAGCATAAGCGGCTTAATTAAATTATAAGAAGGAGAACTTATATGAAGAATTTAACAGGATCAGAGATCGTAATTGAATGCCTTAAGGAACAGGGCGTTGATACAGTATTTGGATATCCGGGAGGAACAATTCTTAACGTATACGACGAATTATATAAGCATCAGGATGAGATCCATCACGTGCTTACATCTCACGAGCAGGGAGCAGCTCATGCTGCAGATGGATATGCAAGAGCAACAGGTAAGGTTGGGGTATGTATGGCCACATCAGGACCTGGTGCTACAAATCTTGTAACAGGTATTGCTACAGCATATATGGATTCAATCCCACTTGTAGCTATCACAGCAAATGTAGGAGTTGCAATGCTTGGAAAGGACAGTTTCCAGGAGATAGATATAGCAGGAGTTGTAATGCCTATCACAAAGTATTCTTTCCTTGTAAAGAATGTACATGAATTAGCTGATACCATAAGACGTGCTTTTAAGATCGCCCAGTCAGGCAGACCAGGCCCTGTACTTGTAGATATTACTAAGGATGTAACAGCAGCAAAAGCTGATTATGAATATCATAAGCCAGAGAAGATCGAAAGAGTTACAAATACAATTAAGGAAAAGGATATTGAGACAGCAGTTACCATGATAAAGGCTGCTAAGCGTCCTTTCGTACTTGTAGGTGGCGGCGCTATAGCTAGTGATGCAACAGAAGAATTAAAGAAGTTTGTGGAAACAATTGATGCACCGGTTTGCGATACCTTAATGGGTAAGGGGGCATTTGACGGAACCAGCGAAAGATATACCGGAATGATCGGTATGCACGGAACAAAAGCTTCTAACTTTGGTGTAAATAAGGCTGACCTTGTAGTAGTTATCGGTGCCCGTTTCTCAGACAGAGTTATAGGAGATGCTTCTCGCTTTGCAAATGATGCAAAGATCCTTCACATTGATATTGATGCAGCAGAAATCTCTAAAAATATTACAGCAGATGCTTCTGTTATCGGGGATGCGAAAGAGATATTAAAGATTCTTAATTCACAGATTAAAGCATCAGCTAAACCTGAATGGATGGCTGAGATTAAGAAGCTTAAGGAAGAGAATCCTCTCAAGTATGATATGGAACATCTTACTGGTCCGGCCATTATCAGCAACATTTATGATATGACCAAGGGAGATGCAATAATCACTACTGATGTAGGACAGCATCAGATGTGGGCTGCTCAGTATTATAACTATAAGGAGCCACGTCAGTTCCTTACATCAGGTGGTCTTGGAACCATGGGATATGGTCTTGGTGCTTGTATCGGTGCTAAGTTCGGACGTCCTGACAAGACTGTTATAAATATTGCAGGTGACGGTTGTTTCAGAATGAATTTAAATGAAGTTGCTACAGCTTCCCGTACAAATACTCATATTATAGAAGTTGTTATCAATAACCACGTTCTTGGTATGGTACGTCAGTGGCAGACTCTTTTCTATGATAAGAGATATTCAAATACAATGCTTAACGACGGTGTAGACTTTAAGAAAGTTTCTGAAGGACTTGGAGCAACTGCATTTACAGTAAGAACAGTAGAAGAGTTTAGAAAAGCTTTAGATGAGGCTATAAAGGGTGAAGGCCCATATGTTATCGAATGCCAGATCGGTATGGATGATAAGGTTTGGCCAATGGTAGCCCCTGGTGCCCCAATTTCTACATGTTTCGATTCTGAGGCAGAACTTAATAAATAATAGAGACGAAAAAATATGCTGCTTTTAAGAAAAAAGCATATAAATTCGGCAAAAAACGGTAATAATTAATAAATAATAGTAAAAAAATCGTAGTTTTTACTATATAATTCAATATTGATTAATAAATATTACTTTACTATAATAAAGTCATTACTTTTTTAGGCAGGATTTTAAACGTTAAGTCCTGTACTATAGAGAAAATATAATTGGAGGAAGAAAAAGACATGGCAAGAGTTTACAATTTTTCAGCAGGACCATCTATGCTCCCTGAAGCAGTTTTAAAGCAGGCAGCTGCAGAGATGCTTGATTACCAGGGTAGCGGACAGAGTGTAATGGAGATGAGTCATCGATCTAAGGTTTTTGATAACATCATCAAAGAAGCTGAGAAAGATTTAAGAGATCTTCTTAATATCCCTGACAATTACAAAGTGCTTTTCCTTCAGGGCGGTGCTTCACAGCAGTTCGCAGCGGTTCCTATGAACCTTATGAAGAACGGTGTTGCTGATTACATCATCACTGGACAGTGGGCTAAGAAAGCTTACGAGGAAGCAAAGAAATACGGCAAAGCCGTTGCAGTAGCATCCTCAGCAGATGAGACATTCTCCTACATCCCGGATTGTTCAGATCTTCCGATCGATGATGATGCAGATTATGTATATATTTGCCATAACAATACTATTTATGGAACATCATTTAAGACTCTTCCTAATACAAAGGGTAAGATTCTTGTAGCTGATATGTCATCAGACATTCTTTCACAGCCAGTAAATGTATCTGATTATGGTCTCATTTACTTTGGTGTTCAGAAGAACGTTGGACCTGCAGGTGTAGTTATTGCTATCATCCGCGAGGACCTTATCAGAGATGATCTTCCAGAATCAGTTCCTACAATGCTTAAATATAAGACTCAGGCTGATGCTGAATCACTTTACAATACACCAAACTGCTGGGGTATTTATATGTGCGGACTTGTATTCAAGTGGTTAAAGTCACTTGGTGGTCTTGAGCAGATGCAGAAGATCAATGAGAAGAAAGCTGGAATCCTTTATAACTTCCTTGATAATTCAAAGATGTTCAGAGGAACAGTAAGAAAAGAAGACAGATCTCTTATGAATGTACCATTTGTTACAGATTCAGAAGAGCTTAATGCTAAATTCATTAAGGAAGCAACAGAAGCTGGATTTGTAAATCTTAAGGGACATCGTTCAGTTGGTGGTATGAGAGCTTCTATCTACAATGCAATGCCAGTTGAAGGCGTAGAGAAGCTTGTAGAGTTCATGAAGGAATTTGAAGCTAACAACCAGTAAGATTTAAAAAGATAGAGATTAAAAGTATGTCCAGAGCTTTAAAAATAAGGCTCTGGACTAGTGTATACAGGAGAGAAAGAAATGACAAAGATAAATTGCCTTAATCCGATCGCTGATTGCGGTCTTACACTTTTACCAGCTGACAAATATGAGATCACAGAGGATGTAAATGCAGCAGAAGCTATCCTTGTAAGAAGTGCATCAATGCATGAGATGGATCTTTCAGAGAACCTTCTTGCAGTTGCAAGAGCAGGTGCTGGTGTTAACAACATTCCACTTGATAAATGTGCCGAAAAGGGTATTGTAGTTTTCAATACTCCAGGTGCTAACGCAAATGGTGTTAAGGAACTTGTTGTAGCAGGTATGCTCCTTGCTTCTCGTGACATCCTTGGCGGTGCTGAGTGGGTTAAAGATAATAAAGAAGATGCTGATATCGCAAAAACAGCAGAAAAAGCTAAGAAGGCTTTCGCTGGAAATGAAATCTATGGCAAGAAACTTGGCGTTATCGGTCTTGGCGCAATCGGTGCTAAAGTAGCAAACATTGCAGTACGTCTTGGCATGGAAGTATATGGATATGATCCATTTGTGTCTGTTGAAGCTGCCTGGGGGCTTTCAAGATCAGTTAAGCACATCACAGATGTAAATGATATCTATAAGAATTGTGACTTCATCACAATCCATGTTCCACTTCTTGATTCTACAAAGGGCATGATTAATAAGGATGCTCTTGATCAGATGAAGGATGGAGTTGTATTCCTTAACTTTGCAAGAGATATTCTTGTAGATGAGGATGCGATGAAAGAAGCTCTTAGTACAGGTAAGGTTAAGAAGTATGTTACTGACTTTGCTAATCCTAACATTGCAGGTGTTAAGAATGTTATCTGCACACCTCATCTTGGAGCTTCAACACAGGAATCAGAAGATAACTGTGCTATAATGGCAGCAAAAGAAATCCGTGATTTCATTGAAAATGGTAATATCAAGAATTCAGTGAACTATCCTTCAGTATCAGCTGGTGCTGTTGAGACTGACGGAAGAGTAACAGTATGCCATAAGAATATTCCTAACATGTTAACTCAGTTCACAGGAGTATTTGCAAAGGAAAACATCAACGTTTCATCAATGGTAAGTAAGGCAAAGGGTGACTATGCATATACTATCCTTGATACAGATGCTGCAGTTTCAGCAGATGCTGCTAAGGCACTCGAAGCAGTTGATGGCGTTGTAAAGGTAAGAGTTATCAAATAATAAAGAATAAATAATCAGGATTAAACACGTATCGGATGTTTTATGATACGTAAAAAATCTAATTATAAATAAAAGAATTGGAGAATTAATATGAGCGATAAGTTAAGAGTTGGCGTTCTTGGCGCTACAGGTATGGTAGGACAGAGATTTATACAGATAATTGCAAACCACCCTTGGTTTGAAGTTACAACAGTTGCAGCTTCACCTAGAAGTGCCGGAAAGACTTATGCCCAGGCTGTTGAAGGAAGATGGAAGATGGATCAGCCAATTCCTGACTCAGTTAAGGACCTTGTACTTTATGATGTAAATGAAGTTGAGAAGGTTGCTTCAACTGTAGATTTCGTTCTTTCAGCTGTTGATATGAAGAAGGATGAGATCAAGGCTATTGAAGAGGCATATGCAAAGACTGAGACTCCAGTTGTTTCAAATAACTCAGCTCACAGATGGACACCAGATGTACCAATGGTAGTGCCTGAACTTAATCCAGAACATTTTGATGTTATCCCATTCCAGAAGAAACGTCTTGGAACAACAAGAGGATTTATCGCTGTTAAGCCTAACTGCTCAATCCAGAGCTATGCTCCAGCACTTTTTGCATTAAAGGAATTCGAACCTCAGGAAGTTGTAGTTTCAACATATCAGGCTATTTCTGGTGCAGGTAAGAACTTTGCAGAGTGGCCAGAGATGGAAGGAAATATCATTCCTTACATCGGCGGTGAAGAAGAAAAGTCAGAGCAGGAGCCACTTAGAATCTGGGGTAAGGTTGAAGACGGTGTTATAAAGAAATGTGAAAATGGTCCTAAGATCACAAGCCAGTGTATCAGAGTACCAGTTCTTTACGGACATACAGCTACAGTATTTGTTAACTTTAAGAAGAAGCCTACTAAGGAGCAGATCCTTGAGGCATGGAAGAACTTTAAGGGTGAACCACAGGAACTTAACCTTCCTTCAGCTCCAAAGCAGTTCATCCAGTATCTTGAAGAGGATAACAGACCTCAGGTTGCACTTGATGTTAACTATGAAGGTGGTATGGGCGTTTCTATGGGACGTCTCAGAGAGGACTCTCTTTTCGACTATAAATTTGTTGGTCTTTCACATAATACACTCCGTGGAGCAGCAGGTGGTGCCGTTCTTTGTGCAGAGCTTCTTACAGCTAAGGGTTATATTACAAAAAAATAATAGAATTTGCTATCTTTTTTGAGAAAAATGGTTTATAATCGATTGGTACGTAATTTTAGCCTAGGAGACCAGTAGTTATGGAAAAGAAAAAACTGATACTTGTCACATCTCCACCAGCATGTGGCAAAACATTCATTTCAAAAAAACTTGCAAAAGCACTTACAAATTGTGTTTATCTTGATAAGGATACTCTTATTGTTCTGTCTAAGCAGATCTTTAAGGTAGCTAATCAGGAGTACAACAGATCTTCAGATTTCTTCCAGAAAGAGATCAGAGATTATGAGTATTATGCAATTCTTGATCTTGCTTTTGACGCACTTGATTACAATGATACAGTTCTTATAAATGCACCTTTTACAGAAGAGATAAGAGATAACGATTATCTTGATAAGCTCCGTCACAGGCTTGCTGAGAAGGATGCTGTTCTCTGCGTGGTTTGGATTCACACAGATGTAGAAGTAGCTCATCAGAGAATGATCAGCCGTAATTCAGACAGAGATGTATGGAAGCTTGAGCATTGGGATGAATACATAGCTACACAGAACTTCAATAAACCGGAGAATATCCCTGAATTATATGTTTTCGAAAATTCTTCAGATGAAGATTTCAAGAAATCAATTGAGGGTGCTGTAAAATACATTAGAAGTTAAGAAATTATCATAGCCGGTATAATTTATTTGTACCGGCTATTTTTAGATGTTATCATAGTTTTAAAGCTCATCATTTATCGAGAGGTAAAAAATAATGGCAGATGTAAGACCATTTGCAGCCATGAGACCAGCAAAAGATATAGTGTCTCGTGTAGCAGCACTTCCTTATGATGTTTATAACAGACAGGAAGCAAAAGTTGAGGCTCAAAGAGAGCCTAAATCATTTCTTAGGATAGACAGGCCTGAAACTAATTTTGCAGATGATTTCGATATGTATTCCCAGGAAGCTTATGATAAAGCTAAGGAATTACTTGACCAGGCCTTTAATGATGGAACTTATGTAGAAGAAGAGAGTAAGATGTTTTATATCTATGAACTTATCATGGATGGCAGACATCAGACAGGAATTGTTGCTCTTTCTTCAATAGATGATTACATTTCAGGCGTGATAAAAAAACACGAGAATACTCGTGAAGAAAAAGAATTAGACAGGATTAATCATATCTATAACTGCAATGCTCAGACAGGACCAATCTTTCTTGCTTATAGAGAGAAGAAAGTTATAAATGATATTGTTAATCGTATTAAGAAAGAATATGATCCTCTTTACAGCTTTACTTCACCAGATAATATCACACATAATGTGTGGCAGGTGGATGGAACAGAAGATCTGATAAGTCTTCTGGCTGAATTTAAGAGTTTAGAAAATGTATATATAGCAGATGGACACCATAGAGCAGCATCAGCTGTTAAGGTGGGAATCAGAAATCGCAAGGAAAATGAGGGATATACCGGAGAGGAAGAGTTTAATTACTTCTTATCAGTTCTTTTTCCTGATTCAGAGCTTAAGATCCTTCCTTATAACAGGGTGGTGCGTGATCTTAATGGCCTTTCAGAAGATGAATTTCTGGATAGACTTCAAAGTGTCTGTGAGATAGCAAAAGATGATGTGCCAGTAGAGCCTGATAAAAAGGGAACATTTGGGATGTTTTTAAATGACAGCTGGTACAGGCTTAAATTAAAAGATGAAGTATTAAATGATGATCCTGTTAAGGGATTAGATGTTTCACTTCTTCAGGATCTTATCTTAGAGCCATTTCTTGGAATTTGTGATCCACGTATTGATTCTCGTATAGATTTTGTTGGAGGAATCAGAGGATTAGGAGAACTTGAAAGAAGAGTTCATAGTGACTCGGTAGTAGCATTTTCCATGTATCCTACATCAATTTCTGAGCTTTTCTCAGTGGCAGATGCAGGACTTTTAATGCCTCCAAAATCCACATGGTTTGAGCCGAAATTAAGAAGTGGCATATTTATACATAAAATATAAAATGTTATCAGTGTTAGAAAAATTTATATAATGTTTTAAAATATCATTAAATGTGAAAAAAGGGAACGAAGGAAGGTTATATGTCTAGAAGAAAAGAAGTCTTTGCAATAAACTGGTTGGAAGTTGATGCAATAGTAAATGCGAAGCATGACAATCCTCATCATATATTAGGAATGCATGAATGTATTGATGATGTATATGTAAATGTGTTTCTTCCAGGGGCAAAAGTAGTCAGGGTAATAGATACTGATGCAGAAAAATCCTATAGTCTTATAAGTGACAGAGTACCGGGTTTTTTCTCTGTTATGATCAAGGATAAAGGCAGATTTAATTATAAGGTGCAGGCAAAATATGAGGATGGACGAGAAGAAGAATTCATAGATCCATATATTTTTGATCCTGTTATCGATCCTATAGATGTGAGCCGTTTCAATGAAGGGGTGCATTATGAGATCTATGAGAAGCTTGGTGCACATCCTATGACAGTAGATGGAATAGAGGGAACTCTTTTTGGTGTATGGGCGCCAAATGCTGAGAGAGTATCTGTTGTAGGTAACTTTAATGGCTGGGATGGAAGACGATATCCTATGAGAAAGCTTGATTATTCAGGCATTTTCGAATTATTTATCCCGGGCGATCTTCTTGATGAGATCTATAAGTTTGAGATAAGGACAAAATATGGTGATATTGTCCTTAAATCTGATCCATATGCATTTACCGGCGAAGTTCGTCCTGCAAATGCTTCAAGGGTTACAACTCTTGATTATAAGTGGAATGATGCAGACTGGATGCAAAAGCGTAGTAAGAAGGAAGCTGATAAGCATGAGATGAATATTTACGAGGTTCATCTTGGTTCCTGGAAGCGCCCTAAGGATGGAAGAGAATTCCTTAGTTATAAGGAGATTGCTCTTAGCCTTTCTGAATATGTAAAGGATATGGGCTATAATTATGTGGAACTTATGCCAGTGATGGAACATCCTTATGATCCTTCCTGGGGTTATCAGATCACAGGTTACTATGCACCTACATCCCGTTATGGTTCTCCACAGGATTTCATGGGATTTATCGATTATATGCATAAACAGGGAATAGGTGTCATAATAGACTGGGTTCCGGCTCATTTCCCAAAAGATGCACATGGTCTTGGAAGATTTGATGGAACTGCTCTTTATGAGGATCCGGATCCTGAAAGAGGAGAGCACCCTGACTGGGGTACTTACATTTTTGATTATAAGAAAAATGAGGTTCGTAACTTCCTTATTTCAAATGCTCTTTATTGGGCAGATAAATATCATATTGATGGTATAAGAATGGATGCAGTTGCATCTATGCTATATCTTGATTACGGCAGAAATTATGGTCAGTGGTCACCAAATATGTATGGTGGTAATGAGAATCTTGACGCTATAAGATTTATAAAGGAGCTTAATCAGCAGATGGCTGAGAAATATCCAGAGGTTCTTATGATAGCTGAAGAATCTACTGCATGGCCTATGATCACAAGTCCGGTTTCAATGGGTGGACTTGGTTTTGATTATAAGTGGAATATGGGATGGATGAATGACTTCTTAGAATATATGAAGTTGGACCCTCTTTATAGAAAGTATCACCACAACGAGCTTACTCTCAGCATGGAATATGCATTCAGTGAGAAGTTTATTTTAGTCCTTTCACATGATGAAGTGGTTCATATGAAGGGATCAATGATAGAGAAGATGCCGGGGGGTTATGAGGACAAATTTTCAAACCTTCGTCTTGCCTATGGTTATATGATGGCACATCCCGGAAAGAAGCTTCTTTTCATGGGACAGGAATTTGCTCAGTTTAAGGAGTTTGATGAATCATCTGAACTTGACTGGTCATTATTTGAATTTGATGCCCACACATATATTAAAAAATATGTTAAGGAATTAAATAAACTTTATAAGACTGAGCCAGCTCTGACTGAACTGGATTCAGACCCACTTGGATTTGCCTGGATTGATGATAAGGATGCAAATCATTCAATCATTTCTTTTGAAAGACATGGCGAAAAAGAAAAGGATACATTACTTATCATCTGCAACTTCACACCTGTAGAACATAAGAATTATAAGCTTCCTGTACCTTCAGAAGGTAAGTGGAAGGAGATATTCTCAAGTGATTCTTCAAAGTTTGGTGGCGAAGGAAAGAATAATAAGGTTGTAAAGGAATCCAAGGCTGGAAAGTTAAAGGGAAGAGATAACTTTATCCAGATAACTGTACCTGGACTTTCATTCTCAGTATTTAAGAAGGTTCAGACTAAGTCAGTAGTAAAGAAAACTGATGAAAAGGTCAGTGTTAAAAAGTCTGATAAGAATGCTGATAAGAAGGCAAAGGCCAGCACTAAGAAGGTCACAAAATAATAAATAAAGAAATTAATAAATAAAGAAGGAGGGACAGAAAATGTCCCTCTTTTTGGACTATTAGATTATTTTAGAATATAAGGGCGTTTTGGATAATTTAGAGTATTATGGATAATAATGATAGAGAATTTAAAAACAGAATAATAGAATTAGCAGATAGAGCCTATAAAGAAGGAAGATATATCTATACTAACTTTCTTAATCCATCCGAGATATCAAAGGTTCATGAATTAAAAAAAGAGCTTTCTCATGTGGGATTTTGCTGCTTTGGAGGTATGGAATTATCAGAGAGAGCCGTGGTCTGTTTTGGAAATGAGGAATTGTTTGGATATGAGCCATATTTTCCTATCACAGTAATAAAGATTGAGCCACGAATGAAGAAATTTGCTGAAGTACTTTCACATAGAGACATTTTAGGAGCACTTATGAATCAGGGGATTGAAAGAGATACAATGGGGGATATCCTGATAAAGGATAATGTGGCTTATGTCTTTATTCTTGATACCATGGCGGATTATATCATTGAAAATATTACATCAGTCCGTCATACACCAGTAAAAACGTCGGTTTGCGAGAATCCGGAGGAGCTAAAGAATCTTTCACCTGAAACAAAGCAGATGGATCTTATTGTTTCAAGCAATAGGTGCGATGCCATAATCTCAAAAATCTATAATCTTTCAAGAGAGCAGGCTATAGTGCTGTTTAGAGAAGGGAAGGTCTTTATAGATGGAAGAGAATCTACAGGAAATGCCCGTCCAATTAAAGAAGGTGAGATCGTGTCTGTCCGTGGCTACGGCAAATTCCGTTTTATAAGAGAAGGTGGCACCACAAAAAAAGAACGTCTTTACATTTCAATCGAAAAATACGTCTAGTTAACATAAAAGTGGACCATAGTCCCGGGGGCTATGGTCCACTTTTATGTTAACCGGAAGGTAAGGGCGGATTCAAACAGGACACAAAAAAATCACTGGATTATTCCGGTTGTATGAAATATAATTGAAATAAATAGAAATCAAAAAGGAGATTTAATATGGGATTTTATGATTATTCAGTTGAAAAGCCAGATGGTTCAGTGGTTTCAATGAAAGATTATGCTGGCAAAGTTGTTCTTATTGTAAATACAGCTACAGGATGTGGTTTTACCCCTCATTATAAAGATATTGAGGCTATGTATGAGAAATATCATGAAAAGGGTTTTGAAGTAATTGATGTTCCATGTAACCAGTTTGCAGGTCAGACTCCTGGAACCGACGAAGAAGTTCATGAGTTTTGTACATTAAAATATAATACCCAGTTTCCACAGATGAAGAAATCGGATGTTAATGGTGAAAATGCCATCCCATTATTTAAATATCTTAAGGAACAGCAGGGGTTTAAAGGATTTGGTAAAGGACCAAAGGCGGTTGCTATGAATCTTCTCCTTAATTCTATTGATAAGGATTATAAGAATAATTCTGAGATAAAATGGAATTTTACAAAGTTTGTAGTTGATAGAGAAGGTAATGTAGTCGCAAGATTTGAACCAACTGAAAAAATGAGCAGTATCGATGAATTTATTAGTAAATTGATATGAATATAATTATTTGGGAGTTATAAACGCTGTGGAGGAGCGTTTGTAACTCCCGATTTTTTTAAACTCACTTGAAATTCGCTTATCTTTAGGATAAAATAACAGATTGAGATTTTTTATTATCTTAAATGGAGGAAAAGAAATGGCAAAGATTGATATTATTTCAGGTTTTCTTGGTGCCGGTAAGACAACACTTATCAAGAAGCTTATTAAGGAAACATTTAAGGATGAAAAAGTGGTTCTTATCGAAAATGAATTCGGTGAGATTGGTATAGATGGAGGTTTCTTAAAGGAAGCCGGAATACAGGTAAATGAGCTCAATTCAGGATGTATCTGCTGTTCACTCGTTGGTGATTTCGGAAAAGCTTTAAAGCAGGTAGTAGAGCAGTATTCACCAGACAGGATTATTATCGAGCCATCAGGTGTTGGTAAGCTTTCAGATGTGATCAAGGCAGTTCAGAATGCAGCGAAATATGTTGATCTTACACTTAATAGTGCGACAACAGTTGCTGATGTATCAAAGACAAAGATGTATATTAAGAATTTTGGTGAATTCTTCCTTAATCAGATAGAGGCAGCTGGAACTATCGTTCTCAGCAGAACTCAGAACGTAGATGAAGCTAAATTACTTGAAGTTGTAAATATGATAAAGGAAAAGAACAGTGAAGCTCGTATCATCACAACTCCATGGGATGATATCAGTGGTCAGGTTATTCTTGATGCTATTGAGCATTCATCAAAGGTTGAGGATATCATGAATAACTTCAAATTAGAGGAGCATCATCATGATGATGAAGATGAAGAAGAGCATGAACATCACCACCATCATCACCACCATGACGAAGATGAGTGTGATGACCCAGAGTGTGAGTGCCATCACCACCATGACGAAGATGAGTGTGATGATCCGGAGTGCGAGTGCCATCATCACCACCACCATGAAGATGAAGAAGAGCATGAGCATCATCACCACCACCATCATCATGCAGATGAGGTATTTACAAGCTGGGGTAAAGAGACAGCAGCAAAGTATGATGAAGATGAATTAAAGACAATTCTTGATAAGCTTTCACAGATAGATGATAATCCATATGGTATCATCCTTCGTGCAAAGGGAATAGTTCCTGATAAAGCAAATAAGTGGCATGAATTTGACCTGGTTCCAGGTGAATATGAAGTTCGTGAAGGCGCAGCAGATTATACAGGAAAGCTTTGCGTAATCGGAAGCAAGCTTGATGAAGAAAAGATTGCTGAACTGTTTGGACTTAACTAATTAGAATAAAAAAAGCTTAAGGAGATATAGATGGAAAAAGAAATTCCAGTTTACGTGTTTATGGGCTTTCTTGGAAGTGGAAAGACAAAATTTTCTAAGGAAGTTTTACTTGACCAGGGGTTTACAGAGGGTCAGAAATCACTTCTTCTTGTTTGTGAAGATGGTGAAGAGGAATATGATGTAAAAGCTTTAAATGATAAGAAAATCGATGTTGAATTTATTAATGAGGAAAATCTCACTTCAGATCATCTGATTGAACTTGGTAACAAGTATGAGCCTAAAAATGTCATCATTGAATATAATGGAATGTGGGAGCTGGATAAAATCTTTAACATCAAGGTTCCAAAAGGATGGACAGTTGTTCAGGTGATTTCATTTGTTGACGCTACAACATTCGATGTATATGTAAATAACATGAAGAAGATCATGATGGATCAGTTAAGAAATGCTGACATGATAATCTTCAACAGATGTGACGAAAATACTAAAAAAGCTGAATACAGAAGATCAATCCGTGCCGTAAACAGACGTGCTCAGGTTGTGTTTGAGAATAAAGATGGTTCAGCTGATAACTCAATGGATGAAGAAGTTGCACTTCCTTATTCACTTGATGGGGACGAGATCGTACTTCAGGATGAGGATTTTGGACTTTTCTATATTGATGCGGCTGACAATCCTGAGAAATACATCGGAAAGAAAGTTAAGTTCAGAGCTCAGGTTCACAGACCTGAAAGTTATGGCAAAAATGCATTTGTACCAGGCAGATTTGCTATGACCTGCTGTGCCAATGATATTGCTTTCATAGGTTTCAAATGTTACTACGGTAAAGCTGCAACTCTGGCTGATAGAGAATGGGTTTATGTTGAAGGAACAATTGATAAGGAATACTATGAGGAATTCGGTGGAGAAGGACCAGTGATCATCGCTGAAGAGATTTCTGCAACAAGCAAAGCCGAAGATGATCTTGTATATTTTAATTATTAGAAGTTTGGAGATCAAAATGGAAAAGAAGAGCTGGAAACCGGGAAATATGCTTTATCCTGTGCCATCAGTTATGGTCAGCTGTCAGAGGCCGGGTGAAAAGCCTAACATAATAACCATCGGCTGGGCCGGAACAATCTGTTCAGATCCTGCAATGGTTTCAATTTCAGTAAGACCAGAAAGATATTCTCATGATATTATTTCTGAAACTGGGGAATTTGTTATCAATCTTGTAAATAAAAAGCTTACCAAGACAAATGACTATTGTGGGGTAAGATCAGGAAGTAAGGTGGATAAATTTGCTGATATGCATCTTACAACCCAGAAAATGGAACATGTTTTATGTCCTGGTATTATGGAAAGTCCTGTAAATATTGAATGTAAGGTGAAGCAGGTTCTTCAGCTTGGCAGTCATGATATGTTTATTGCTGAGGTAGTAGGCGTTACAGTTGATGAAAAACTCCTGGATGAAAAAGGAGCCCTGGACCTTAAAAAAGCAAATCTGATAGCTTATAGTCATGGAGAATATTTTGAACTTGGAGAAAAAATCGGAAAGTTCGGATATTCAGTTCAGAAGAAAAATGCAAAAAAAAGATAAATAAGTAATAAATGCCCGCTTGAATTTTTCAGGTGGGCATTTTATTATAAATATGTATACTTAATCTCTCGAAGAGGCAGAAAAGGAGATAAATGTACGCAAAGATAAAAAGTAGGGCACCATTGGGTATTGAAGGTATCATGATAGATGTAGAATCAGATATCAGCAGTGGTCTGCCCCAGTTGTCTCTGGTAGGATATCTTTCTTCTTCCGTTCGGGAAGCTGGAGACAGAGTAAGAACAGCACTTAAAAATTCAGGATTTGCCATTCCTCCAAAGAGAGTGACGATCAATCTATCCCCTGCAGACATTAGAAAAGACGGTTCAGGCTATGATCTTGCTATTGCCATGTCTATATTATGTAATATGCAGGTTTTCTCAGAAGAACAACTAAATGATCTTAAATTAGATGAGACCTTGTTTCTTGGAGAACTAGGCCTTGATGGGCAGGTGCGCCCTATAAATGGAGTTCTTCCCATGGTTCATTATGCAAAGCAAAGTGGGATAACTCAGGTGTTTATTCCAAAAGAAAATGCACCTGAGGCTTCATTTATTGATGAAATAAAAATCTATCCCGTTAGTACACTTAATGAAATGATAGATATGATCCAGAAAAAAGATCTGCTCAGACCTATAAGGAATGAAGATTATTTTTTTTATTCTAAAGAAGAGTCAAATGAATTTGATATAGCGGATATTAAAGGTCAGGAAACCATGAAGAGAGGTATGGCTATTGCAGTGGCAGGATTTCATAATATCCTTCTTACAGGTGCTGCCGGTTCAGGTAAGTCATTTCTTGCAAAATGTATCCCGGGTATCATGCCATGTCTTACATATAACGAAAGTCTTGAACTTACAAAAATCTATAGTGTAGCCGGACTTTTACATAATGATATAGGTCTTATCAATAAAAGGCCTTTTAGAAGTCCCCATCATTCCAGTACTCAGGCAGCACTTCTTGGCGGCGGTCCAATCCCTAAACCCGGAGAGGTGAGCCTTTCTCAGTATGGGGTTTTATTCTTAGATGAATTCCCGGAATTTCACCGAAATGTTATAGAAGCCCTGCGGCAGCCGATGGAAGATAGATACGTCACCATTTCTAGATCCAGGGCAAAATATACCTATCCGGCCAATTTTATGCTGGTTGCAGCAAGAAATAACTGCCCTTGTGGTAATTTTCCTGACAGAAAGAAATGCCATTGTACCATTAAACAGATACAGGATTATGAAAAGAAGTTAAGCCAACCCATAATGGATAGAATTGATATAAAGATAGAAGTTCATCCTGTTAAGGGGGAGGATCTATTTGGTGCAGAAAAAGAAAATAAAGGGATCACTTTTGGAAAATATAAAGCTGGTACTTCCAGCGAACTTAGAGAACTTATCGAAAATGTCAGAGAAAGACAAAGGTTTAGATATAGAAATGAATCATTTTTATATAATGCAGAGATTCCACAAAAGAAGATCAGTGAATACATAAAAGTTAAAGAGAAAGATAAGAAAGTACTTCAGGAAGCATTTGAAAAAGGTGGGATTTCTGCCCGCGGATATTTTAAGATCCTTAGGCTGGCGCGCACCATAGCTGATATGGAAGACAGTGATGAGATAAGAGAAAAGGATATAAATGAAGCTTTATTTTATCGCAATCGGCAGGATAGAAATGAAGATGAGTATTAACAAACAGGAAATACAGAAATGAAGATGCGTATTAACAAACAGGAAATATAGAAATGAAGATGCAAAGTAACATATCGGAATTATAGCAATAATGATGCGTAATATATAAATGCGCATCTGGAATTAAGGAGGGTGCATGATAACAGAAAGACAAGCCTATCTATGGCTGAATCATATAAAAGATATGGCTCCTAAAACAAGAGGCATATTAATTCATAGGTTTAATTCGCCGATGGAGATTTTTTCTCTGGGGGAGGAAATGCTGTTTAATTTATGTAGTGAGGGCGTGATAAAACAGTCAAGCCTTGAAATGATGCTTCTTCATAAAGAAGAGGACTGGGTGCTTAAATATGAGGAAGATATTATAAAAAAAGGTGAGGATTATATAACTCCAGCGGATGACATTTATCCGGAAAGATTAAGGCAGATATATGATGCACCTGCAGCTTTATTTTATAGAGGGGATTTAAATATTTTAAAAGAAAAAAATGTTATTGGGGTTGTAGGTTCGAGAAATCCTACATTTTATGGCAAGGAAATGACGAGATTTTTAGTCAGCAAAGTTGCAAGAGATATAGTGATAGTAAGTGGTTTAGCCTATGGGATAGATGCAGCGGCTCATAGTGCAGCAATTGATTCAGGGGGAAAAACAATAGGGGTCCTCGGATGTGGCATAAATATATGCTACCCGAGAGATAACTACTATCTTTATGATGAAATGTGTAAAGAACAGTTAGTGATAACAGAATTCCCTCCGGACACAAAACCGCTTGGACTTAATTTCCCTTTAAGAAACAGGATAATCAGTGGTCTTTCAAAAGGAATCCTTGTTATAGAAGCAAGGGAAAAGTCTGGAACTCTTATAACAGCCGATGCAGCTTTGGATCAGGGAAGAGATATATATGCGGTTCCAGGCCGCGCCACAGATGAACTAAGCAAAGGAACCAATAGACTTATCAGAAATGGCGCCCTACTTGTAACTTCCCCGGAGGAATTATTAGAAGACGTTTTAGGGGATGAATATCTGGAATATAAGACTAAAAAAGAAAAATTAAAAAAAGAAGTTATAAAATATAAAAATATAAATAATAGTAAATCTGAGGATGATAAAAAGGGAAGTGATACAGCAAGGGAAAATAAAATAGAAATTGATGGATCAGGTAATAATAAGAACTTAAATCCTCTGGAGGAATCCATCCTTTCAGTTCTTTCCATAGATCCTCAGTATATAGATGATATCATAATTAAGACCAAAGTGTCTGTTTCAGATGCAATTTCTGTATTGCTAAGCCTGAAAAATAAAGGACTAGTAGAAGAAGTCCTTCAGGGATATTATGCAAAAAAGATAATATAAAAGATGCGAAAGAATCGTGCCAAAGGGCATTATTAGCCCGCTGGCACGATTACTTGAGCAGCTACACTATTGGAGCATTCGTCTATTAATTTGTTTACAATCCTTAAAATATATTGTATATTATTCACGAATGCGGGTTGGGGGAAATTCCCTTTTTTATTTATATAATTAAAAAACGAATAAA
>CADANF010000026.1 GCA_902789175.1 uncultured Lachnospiraceae bacterium | reverse complement strand
GTATGATTGCAGGTTTGTTGATAATGAAACTCCGTATGAGAGAGTAGAGAAAGGACATCCAACAATCGTAGATTACTTTTACCACGAAGAAGTAAGAGGGACTGCCAATAGTGGAAAGAGAAATGTAATACATAATCCTTGATGGAAGAATAAACCGGAAGTTAATCGCACAAATTCAGGTTTGTCGGACAAAACTAAATAAAACCTTACATAGACTAGTACCCCTGGGGACGCCCAGATGATTCGTACTGGTCTATTATTATGCCCATTTTTAGCGCAAGGAATGGACATGAGCGTAACTATCAATTCATTTTCAATTAAGCAATCACAGTATTACAAATATTAGTATCGTATATTGTTTTGATGGCTTAATAATAATTAGGTAAGACGTAAATGCGACGTAAAAAATTACGTTGCATTTACGTCTTACTTATCATATGATGATATTGAAATGAACTTTAGGAGGAATTGCTAATGAAAGAAACGCGAACTCTAGAATATAAATCGGAAGTGACAAATTCATTTTTGAAAACAGTGAGTGCTTTTTCTAATTTTGGAACTGGAAAAATATTGTTTGGAGTTGCTGATGATGGAGCGGTCATTGGTATAGATAATCCAGATCAGAAATGTCTTGATATTGAAAATAAAATTAATGATTCCATTTCTCCTAAGCCTGATTATTCTCTTTCAATTAATAGATTAAATAATGTTATAACATTAGATATAACTGAAGGAAGATATAAGCCATATTTATACAAGGGAAAAGCATATCGAAGAAGTGATACTGCTTCTGTTGAGGTTGACCAGATTGAATTAAAAAGACTTACTCTTGAGGGAAATAATCTATACTTTGAATCATTAGTCAATGAGGATGAGGATATGACTTTTGAAGAGCTTGAGAAAAGTCTTATTGAAAAATTAGGAATAACAAAAGTTAATGACGATACACTTAGGACGTTAGGGCTTTATACAAAAGAAGGGCAGCTTAACAATGCGGCTTCATTGTTATCTGATAAAAATAATTTTTCTGGAATTGATGTTGCTCGTTTTGGTAACTCTATTGATGAAATACTCGACCGCGAGAGCTTTACTCATATGTCTATAATTACACAGTATGATAAGGCTCTTAATATGTACAGACGGTACTACCAGTATGAACAGATTAAAGGTGTTGACAGAGTTTTAATTGAAAAGGTCCCAGAAAAAGCATTTCGTGAAGCAGTTGCAAATGCATTAGTACATAGAACATGGGATATAAATGCAAATATTAGAATATCGATGTTTGAGGATAGGATTGATATTTCTTCACCTGGAGGGTTGCCAAGTGGAATTAGTGAGGATGAATATTTACATGGAAATATTTCGACATTAAGAAATCCGGTATTAGGAAATATTTTCTTTAGATTGCATTATATTGAAATGTTTGGCACTGGAATAAAAAGAATTGTGGACGCATACAAAGATTGCCAAATAAAACCACGGTTTGATATAAAAGATAATTCAATTACGGTTACATTGCCTGTATTATCGGCAACAATGTCTGTTACATCTGATGAGAATAAATTGCTAGAGTTGTTAAAAGGTGAGATGCGTTATAGTAGCAGTGAAATAGCAGAAAAGCTTAATTGGAGCAAAGATAAAGCAGTAAGAACTTTGAATGCTCTGGTGGACGTAGGCTATGTTGTAAAATATGGAACTGGTAGGGGGACGAGATACTCAAAACAGTAGATGCTTACAAAAAGTGTCGTAGGATAGCTCACCAGTTCAGGCAGCTATCGCTGACGAGCAGTAATTTGTAGAATACAGATTGCAATAAGATAAATGAAAGGAGCCCGGGTACCCAAATAAGATAAATGAAAGGAGCCCAGTTCCCCAATATGGGGGGCTGGGTTTTTTATAATTAAATTGTATTTTTAAAAAAGTTTGGCTAAAATGTAATTAACGTATAAATTAGCCGAAAGGAGTAATATTTGATGAGCAGAGTAAACTTTGGCGCAAAGCCACTTATGTACCCGCAGCCGGTACTTATTATCGGAACTTATGATGAAAATGGTATACCGAATGCTATGAATGCAGCATGGGGCATCACAACAGATTTTAAAGAAATTACTATCAGTCTTTCTGATCATAAGACAACAGATAATCTTAAGGTAAAGAAAGCTTTTACCGTTAGTATGGCAACAGAGGATCAGGTTGTTCCTTGTGATTATGTTGGTATAGAATCAGGAAGAAAGGTTCCTGATAAGTTTGCAAAAGCAGGCTTCCATGTAACCAAGAGTGAGTTTGTGGACGCACCACTTATTGATGAGCTTCCACTTGCTTTGGAATGCAAGGTTAAGAGCTATGAAAACGACATCCTTATTGGGGAGATTGTAAATGTATCTGCTGATGAGAGTGTAGTTACAGATGGTGTAGTTGATATTAAAAAGGTGAAGCCAATCAGCTTTGATCCTTTTGAAAATGCCTACTTTGGTGTTGGTGAGAAGGTTGGCAATGCATTTAAGGATGGAATGCAGTTGAAATAATTGAAAATAATGATTTTTGGCTACCGTTTTGTATGTAGGTGCAGACAGTAGCCTTTTTGCATGTAGGTGCAGACAGTAGCCGTTTTTAAGTGGCATCATAATCATATTGCAATATGAGCTAAGATATTTGCCTCTATTTTATGAGGATATGTACGAAAAGGTTACTAGAGAGTCTTTATGGCTCTCTATTTTTTGTTTTTGATGCTTGTTATTATGGTTAGCAATAATATGGTAGGAAAATGAGAAAATTATAGCCGCGGCCACTTGAATTAGGACTTAGCGGGGGTGAAAGAGCTATAAAAAGACTAAAAAAAGAGAAAATTATAGCCGCAGCCACTTGAATTAGGCCTTAGCGAGGGTGAAAGAGCTATAAAAAGACTGAAAAAAGAGAAAATTATAGCCACAGCAATCGTGATACTGATTTTGAGTGCTATGGCTGGCTATAATCTGAGTGGAAAGTGAGGAAATTATAGCCGCAGCCACTTGAATTAGGCCTTAGCGAGGGTGAAAGAGCTATAATCTGAGGGGATAAAGAGGAAATTATAGCCGCAACCACTTGAATTTTCCACATAAGTGGATGAGCATCATTAATCCATTTTTTTTCATGGTGATATGTATAGTCCTTTCAAAAATGTTGCCGCAATCAGCATTTATTAATGGTGTGTTTAACTTAGGGCAGCAGAGTTTAGGACTTTTTATAGTTTTTCTTGTGCTTATTTTTACTACTGACTAAGATTATTACTGAAAACATGATGGAAGGAGAGTTTGAATAGTTTATGGAAAAAATACTTATACTTAATTGCAGTCCTGTTAAAAATGGCGCTACAGCGACGATTGTTGACATTATGATATAGTTGTTTCGGGCAAATGCGACAATATTGTTAAAAATTGCGCTACAGCGACAATTGTTGACATAGTGGCGGAGTATTTAAAAAATTGGGCTGAGATTAAAACAACATGTATTGATGATTATAAATTTAATTTCTGCAAAGGATGCAGGAGTTGCCATTCGACTGCAAAATGTGTTCAAAATGATGATGTAAATAAACTCATAAATGAATTTGAGTGGGCAGATATCATTATTTGTGTTTCTCCATCATATTGGGCTGATGTGCCTGGACAGTTTAAGGCCTTTATCGATCGCTGTACTCCATGGTGTAATACGCATGAACCTCATGCTTCTTTAGAATCAGGGAAGAAGGGATATGCGATAGTACTTAGAACTGGACCTAATATGAAGGAATGTGAAAGACTTATAGAGACAATCGAGCATTTTTACGGACATATGGAAATTGAATGTGCTGGAAAGATTGGTTTCACAGGAATTGAATATAAGGAAAATGTAGAAGAACATAGAAAAGAAATAGAAGAGTTGCTTGCCTGCTTACATCGATAGCACGCCTCAAAAATCCTCAGCGTAGCCCGCTACGCCTACGTTTTTTGAGACGCACTCTCGAGCAAGCATTCAGCGCTTTAGTCCAGTTATTTTGCGAACGTTATACTAGGGGGACTGTTCCCAAGATTCATTCCCAAGATTCATTCCCAAGGTCCATTCTCTAGGTCCATTTCTTAGGTTCATTCACTAGGTTCAATCCCAAGGTCCATTTTTGGGAAAGTTGTGGGGTGTGAAGCCTTTTTTCTTGCTAGTAAAATAAAAAAATGATAGAATGTAGAAAGGTATGTAATACAATAGGATAACTGTTGTTACATGCTAAAATTTTGTTATCGGGGTAAATGATTATGCCAAGACTTTATATTAAAGCTAAAGATTTAGAAGAAAGCGATGTAGTAAAGGTATTTGATGATAAGGGAAAGGAAGTTTATTATTTAAAGGACGACTTCATTGCTACAGGACATAGAATAAAGATATTCCTTGCGGGTACAATCAGTGAGTGCGGATATGTACAGGAAAAAGATGGCGGAAATGGAAGACTTAAGTTTGAATTTTCAGCCAGAGATAAGTTTGGAACAGTTCAGAGAGACTGGATGTCAAGATTCCAGAAGTATGATATATCTTACGATGAGGACTGGGTAGTTAAAGGTGATGCCGTCATCTGGGATTACTCTGTGGTTACAGGTTCTATCGAAATTATGAAAGTTGAGAGCAAACCATATATAATTCCAGGTCAGGCTCTTAATATGACAGACACATATATCATTGATGTGGACAGCGAATCAGATGTTCTTATCTCACTTGCATTCGCATTTTCATTATATGCTCTTAATAAATATCAGTATCAGTAGGATAAGAGCAATTTTTTGGAGGCACTATGTATAAAGAAGGATTTTCAAACGAGAAGTATACTGAACTTCAGTCAAAACATATTAAGGAGAGAATAGATAAGTTCGGCGGAAAGCTTTACCTTGAATTTGGTGGAAAGCTTTTTGATGATTTTCATGCCAGCCGTGTACTTCCTGGATTTCATCCTGACTCAAAGATTCAGATGTTAAAGAAGCTTTCAGATCAGGCGGAAATAGTAATAGCTATCAAAGCTGCAGACATTGAGAAAAATAAGGTAAGAGGAGATATCGGAATTACTTATGATCAGGATCTTCTCAGACTTATAGATGCATTTACAAGCAACGGGCTTTATGTTGGAAGCGTTGTTATTACACAGTTTTCTGAGAATCCATCAGTTCTTAATTATGAAAAGAAGCTTAAAGCTTTAGGACTTAAGGTTTTTAGACATTATTCAATACCTGGATATCCTTCAAATATTCCTCATATCGTAAGCGATGAGGGATTTGGCAGAAATGATTATATCGAGACTACAAGACCACTTGTTGTTGTTACAGCTCCTGGTCCTGGTTCAGGAAAAATGGCTACCTGCCTTTCACAGCTTTACCATGAAGCTAAGCATGGTGTTAAAGCTGGATATGCTAAATTTGAGACATTTCCAATCTGGAATATCCCACTTAATCATCCTGTTAACCTGGCTTATGAAGCAGCAACAGCTGATCTTAACGATGTAAATATGATCGATCCATTCCATTTGGAAGCTTATGGAGAGACAACAGTTAATTACAATAGAGACGTTGAAGTATTCCCTGTTCTCCGTACAATGATGGAGAAAATCCAGGGAGAGTCAATTTATAAATCACCTACAGATATGGGTGTAAATATGGCCGGCTACGGTATTATCGATGATAAGGCCTGCCGTGATGCAGCAAATCAGGAGATCATAAGAAGATATTATGAAGCTCTTGGTAATAAGGCAAAGGGAAGCGGATCAGATGAACCTATTCAGAAGATCGAGCTCCTTATGGAAAAAGCAGGAATCTCAATTGCTGACCGCCCGGTTGTAGCAGCAGCAAATATCAAGGCTGAGGAAACAGGAAGACCTGCAGCAGCTATGGAAATGCCGGATGGTTCAATCCTTACAGGTAAGACTTCTGAGCTCCTTGGTGCTTCAAGTGCGCTTCTTCTTAATGCACTTAAGTATTTTGCAGGAGTTGATGATGCAGCAAAGCTTATTTCTCCAAATGTTATCGAGCCTATCAATAACTTAAAGGTAAGTTATCTTGGAGATCATAATCCGCTTATGCATTTGGATGAGCTTCTTATCGCACTTTCAATATCAGCTCTTACAAGTGAGGATGCAAGCAAGGCTTATGCAATGCTTCCAAAACTAGCTGGACTCGAGGTTCACTCATCAGTTCTTCTTTCACATGAAGATATAGGAGTTTTTAAAAAGCTTGGATGCCACCTTACATGTGAACCAAAGTATGAGAGAAATAAGTTATATCATAACTAAGAAGAAAGCTGCATAATAAAGAAATAAGGAACTTAAGAGCCGGGCATTCGGTTCATCAGTGCTGTAATTTTTCGGACGTTATACTATTATTTTTGGACGTTATACTATTATTTTTAAATCCGGAGTTAATATGAGATTTGTGATTCAAAGAGTTACTAAGGCATCATGTACAGTAGAAGGAAATGTTACCGGAAAGATCGATAATGGTTTTCTTGTATTTGTTGGTGTCAGCGACTCGGATACTAAAGATATAGCAGATAAAATGGTCCAGAAAATGACTGGACTTCGTATATTTTCAGATGAGGAAGATAAGATCAATCTTGCTCTTAAAGATGTAGGAGGATCCCTTCTTCTCATTTCACAATTTACACTTTACGCCGATTGTAAGAAGGGCAACCGCCCTTCTTTTACTAAGGCCGGAAAACCTGACTTTGCAAATGAAATGTTTGAATATATCATAGCAAAGTCAAAAGAAGTAGTACCAAATGTGCAGACGGGGATATTTGGAGCAGATATGAAGATTGAGCTGCTTAATGACGGCCCATTTACTATCATCCTTGATTCCGACGAGATCTGTACAGTAAAAAAATAGATTGCGTAGATCATAACAAAAACTACGCATCAAAGAATTAAAAACGCATAATGAATTACATGTCATTAAATGATAAATTGAGGGAAATCATTTATTGATAAAAAAAAGACCGACAATAAACAGGAGTATTATTACATGGGAAAGAGAAAAAACATTACTCTGATAGGTATGCCGGGATGTGGCAAGAGTACACTTGGTGTCATTCTTGCAAAAGCAATGAATTATGACTTTTTGGATTCAGACCTTCTGATCCAGAAGAAAATGGGGATTAAGTTACAGGAGATCATTAACCAGTACGGTAATGACAGATTTAGAGAGATAGAAGATGAGGTAAATGCTTCTATCGAGGTAAAAGATACGGTGATTGCAACAGGTGGAAGCGTAGTCTATGGAGAAAAGGCTATGGAACATTTGAAAAATATCAGCACCGTTATCTATCTCAGACTCTCAGTAAATGAGATCTTAAAAAGAGTTGATAATATAAAGACAAGAGGAATTTCCATGAAACCGGGAGAAACTCTTGTTGACCTTTATAATAAAAGAGTGCCGCTTTATGAGAAGTATGCAGATATTGTAGTTGATTGCAATGATATGAATACATCACAGGCACTTAGTGCCATAATTGAGGCGCTGGGAAACAACTAAAGAATTAATAACTAATAAAAAATACGTAAGGTCCAATACAGGAAAGAAATATGGAACATTTAGATCAGAGCAGAATAAGAAATTTTTGCATTGTTGCCCATATCGATCACGGTAAATCAACACTTGCAGACAGAATAATTGAAAAAACAGGCGCACTTACTGAAAGAGAAATGCAGGAGCAGGTTCTCGACAATATGGATATTGAGCGTGAGAGAGGAATCACCATTAAATCTCAGGCTGTGCGTATCATTTATAAGGCAAAAGACGGGATTGAATACATTTTCAATCTTATTGATACACCTGGTCATGTAGACTTTAATTATGAAGTTTCACGTTCTCTTGCGGCGTGCGAAGGGGCCATCCTTATCGTTGATGCGGCACAGGGTGTTGAGGCTCAGACCATAGCAAATGCTTATCTTGCTATTGATAATGATCTTGAAATCTTCCCGGTTATTAATAAAATTGATCTTCCTTCTGCAGATCCGGACAGATGTAAGGAAGAAATCGAGGATGTTATCGGTATTGAAGCTCATGATGCACCACTTATTTCAGCTAAAATGGGTATGGGAATCGAGGATGTGTTAGAGCAGATAGTTAAGAAGATTCCTGCGCCATCAGGAGATATAAATGCTCCATTTAAAGCGCTGATCTTCGACAGCCTTTATGACTCCTACAAGGGAGTTATCATATTCTGCCGTGTTTTCGACGGAATAATGAAAAAAGGAAAGAAGATTAAAATGTTTGAAACTGGCGTAGAAGCTGAGGTTGTTGAAGTTGGCGTGTTTGGCGCCGGTCAGTTTATCCCTCAGGAAGAGATTTCAGCCGGAATGGTAGGATATATTACAGCGAGCCTTAAAAATGTTAAGGATACAGAAGTAGGGGATACTGTTACTGACGCTGATAACCCTTGCGAAGAGAGACTTCCGGGTTATAAGAAAGCCCGTCCTATGGTTTATTGCGGACTTTATCCTGCTGACGGAGCAAAGTATCCGGAACTTCGTGACGCGTTAGAGAAGCTACAGTTAAATGATGCCGCTCTTTACTATGAGCCGGAAACTTCGGTTGCTCTCGGATTTGGATTTAGAGCGGGTTTCCTGGGCCTTCTTCATCTTGAAGTTATTCAGGAAAGGCTTGAAAGAGAATATAACCTGGATCTTGTTACTACAGCTCCAGGTGTTGTATATAAAGTTCATAAGACAAATGGTGAAGTTATAGACCTTACTAATCCATCTAATCTTCCTGATCCATCAGAGATTGAATATATGGAAGAGCCTATAGTTTCAGCAGAGATAATGGTAACCAAGGATTATACCGGTGCAATTATGACTCTTTGTCAGGAAAGACGCGGAACTTATATCAGTATGGAATATATTGAATCTAACCGTGTACTTCTTAAATATGAACTTCCATTAAATGAGATCATTTACGATTTCTTTGATGCCCTTAAATCAAGATCAAGAGGCTATGCTTCATTTGACTATGAATTAAAAGGATATCAGCAGTCAAAACTTGTTAAGCTGGATATTCTTATTAATCGTGAAACAGTGGATGCTCTTTCGTTTATCGTATTCAGCGATTCTGCTTATGAAAGAGGGAGAAAGATGTGTGAAAAGCTTAAAGGTGAGATTCCTAGACATCTTTTTGAGATCCCTATTCAGGCAGCTGTTGGTGGAAAGATCATTGCCCGTGAAACTGTTAAGGCTATGAGAAAGGACGTGCTTGCCAAGTGCTACGGCGGTGATATCAGCCGTAAGAGAAAACTCCTTGAAAAACAGAAAGAAGGTAAGAAGAGAATGAGACAGGTGGGAAATGTTGAGATTCCACAGGAAGCATTTATGTCAGTTCTTAAACTTGATGAGGATAAGTAAAGAATGAAGAAAAATCTAAGTATATATATACATATACCGTTCTGTAAGAGAAAATGCATATATTGTGATTTTCTATCTCAGGACTGTTGTACATATGCGACTCAGCTTCAGTATGTAGATGCCATAAGAACAGAAATCTCAATGTATAAGCAATTTGCAGACAGATATCTTGTAAAGACTATCTATATCGGCGGCGGAACACCAACCACATTGGATGAGTCACTTATAGAGTCTATTCTTTCAACTGTGCGAAATGTATTTGAAGTAGACAGATTTGCGGAAATAACCATCGAGGCAAATCCCGGAACTATCAAATATACCGATCTTTTAGCATTTTATTCCTATGGTATTAATCGACTTTCCATAGGGCTTCAGTCAGCAAATGATGAGCTGCTTAAAAAACTGGGCAGGATACATAACTATGACCAGTTTGTAGCAGGGATCACATCAGCAAGACGAGCCGGTTTTAAAAACATTTCCGTGGATGTTATGAGCGGACTTCCAGGGCAGACCATGAGAGACTTAGCTGATACTCTTACAAAAGTTATGGAATACCATCCAGAACACATTTCCGTATATGGTCTTCAGGTGGAAGAAGGAACACCTCTTAGTAAAGACAGCATTTTACTGGCACAGATCCCGGATGAAGAGACAGATAGAAATATGTACGCTGCTACAAAGACTATCCTTGCAACAAATGGATATGAGAGATATGAATTTTCCAATTACTGCCAGCCAGGTTATGAATCAAGACATAATACAGTATATTGGACCGGCGGAGAATATTTAGGATTTGGAATAGGAGCTGCTTCTTTATTTAAAGGAGAGAGATTTTCCAATATCAGAGATATAAGGAAATACTTAAATTTAATGGAAGAGATAAATCGAGAGATGCCTCAGGTATCTGACAGATATCAGTTCTATGAGAAATATCAGAAGATCCTTCGACATGATGTAACTACAATGTATATCGATAGAAGGATAGAAGAATTCATGTTCCTTGGACTTCGAATGATAAGAGGAGTATCAAGAGAGGAATTTCGTAGCAGGTTTAATAAAGACATAAATGAAGTATATGCTCCGGTTATCAATAATTACATTGAACAGGGCTATATGACAGAGGACGGAGACAGGATAATGCTTACAGACGCAGGGATTGATGTAAGTAATTACATCCTCTCGGACTTCATATTAGATGATAGAAGGTAATAATAAGCGACAGGTCAGTTTATCCTGTCGCTTTTCGTTTGTTAACATAAAAATGGACCATAGCCTCCGGGACTATGGTCCATTTTTATGTTAACCGGGGTTTCACTAAAAAACCACAAAAAACATATGCTTTATTCCCAACAAATGCTTGACATCACTAGCTTTAAAGGGTATATTAAGGATTAGTGGTTAGCACTCATGATATTTGAGTGCTAATAAACAAGAAAAGAGGATGGTGATTTAATGGAGCAGATTGAAGATGCTCTTGATGAAAGAAAAGAAAAAATCCTCAAAGCGATCATAGCTAATTATCTTGAAACAGGGGAACCTGTTGGTTCAAGAACAATCTCTAAAATGTCAGATTTAGGTCTTAGTTCAGCCACTATCAGAAATGAGATGTCGGATCTTGAAGACTTAGGATACATAGTTCAGCCACATACATCAGCAGGAAGAATTCCTACAGACAAGGGCTACAGATTCTATGTTGACACAGTTATGGCAGAAAAGAGTGTATCTGAAGAAAAGCAGGGAGCGCTGCTTACCCGGGTGGATAAGCTGGAATCACTCCTTATGCAGGTCGCAAAAGTTCTTGCTTACAATACAAAATATGCAACCATGGTAACTACACCACAGATGGCAAATGCCACAGTGAAATTCATTCAGCTTTCTCAGGTGGATGAAAATAATCTGGTAGCCGTAATTGTAGTTGGTGAGAGCGTTGCTAAGAATCAAATGATTCATGTATCAAGACGTTTATCTAATGAAGAAGTACTTAAATTCAACCTTTTGCTGAATACATTTTTACAGGGAGCATCCCTTAGTGATATTAATATTGAGTTGATGCAGGAAATGAAAAAGCAGGCTGGAGAATATGCAGATATACTTGAAAGCATTTTTGAAGGAATAGTTGATACAGTACATCAGGCCGAAAAGCTTCAGATTTATACAAGCGGTACTTCGAATCTTCTCAAGTACAGTGAACTTGAGGATATGAATAAAGCAACTGCGCTTCTTGAAGCATTTGAAGATAAGAAAGGTCTTGAATCACTTGCGGATGAAACTTTAAGATGCAAAGAAGAAGATGGAAATATACAGGTCTACATCGGTGACGAAGCACCTGTAAAAGATATGAAGGACTACTCAGTAGTTACTTCAACATATAAGCTTCCTGAGGGAGCAAAAGGTACCATCGGTATTATCGGACCTAAACGTATGGATTATAAAAAAGTTGTTTCAACTTTGAAGAATCTTACGGATGAACTCGATACCATTTTTAAAAATCATGAAGATAAGAGGGGTGACGATTGATGGCAGAGCAGAGCAAAGCTGAAACAAAGATAGACGCTGAAGAGGCAAAAACAGTTCCAGCAAATGCAGATGCAGGAAGCGGGATGCCGGATGAGGCAACTGAGATAGCAGTCGAAAATGAAGCTGAAGAAGGAACACAAGTGTCTGTCGATGAAGTCGAGGAAATTAAGCCGGAAGAGGCTGAGGTTAAACGTCCAAAGGCAGTTCCAAAGAAAGACAGACGCGGAAGCAAGGCTGTTATGAAAGAGCTTGAAGCAATGAGAGAACTTGCTGAAGGCAACAGAGAGAAGTATACAAGACTTCTTGCTGAGTTTGATAATATGAGAGCTCGTAATGAAAAAGAGAATAAGAAGATGTTTGATTATGGTGCTATGGATGCCCTTGAGAAACTTCTTCCTGTTGTAGATAACTTTGAACGTGCTCTTCAAAATGTTAAAGAAGAAGAAAAGACAGGATTTGAGCAGGGCATTGAGATGATTTATAAGCAGCTCATGGAATATATGCAGGGCCTTGGGGTTGAACCAATGAACGCTGCAGGCCAGGAATTCAATCCTGATTTCCACAATGCAGTAATCCATGTAGAGGATGAGAACTATGGCGAAAATGTTATAGTTGAAGAAATGCAAAAAGGATATATGTATAAGGACGTAGTCCTTAGACACGCAATGGTTAAGGTTGCAAACTAATTTGATTAAAATCCAAGACATTAAATATGTAAAACATTAGGAGGATAAAATAAAATGGGTAAAATTATTGGTATTGACTTAGGTACTACAAACTCATGTGTAGCCGTAATGGAAGGTGGTAAGCCGGTTGTTATCACAAACGCAGAAGGATCAAGAACAACTCCTTCTATCGTAGGTTTCCTTAAATCAGGAGAAAGAGTAGTTGGTGAGCCAGCTAAACGTCAGGCTGTAACAAATGCAGACAAGACAATCTCTTCAATCAAGAGACACATGGGAACAGATTATAGAGTAAAGATTGACGATAAAGAGTATTCACCAGAAGAAATCTCAGCTATGACACTTCAGAAGTTAAAGGGTGACGCTGAAGCTTACCTTGGTGAGAAGGTTACAGAAGCTGTTATCACAGTTCCTGCTTACTTCACAGATGCTCAGAGACAGGCTACAAAGAATGCAGGTAAGATTGCAGGTCTTGATGTAAAGCGTATCATCAATGAGCCTACAGCAGCAGCTCTTTCATATGGTCTTGATAATGAAAAAGAGCAGAAAATCATGGTTTACGATTTAGGTGGTGGTACATTCGATGTATCTATCATTGAAATCGGTGACGGTGTTATCGAAGTACTTGCAACAGCAGGTAACAACAAACTCGGTGGTGATGACTTCGATGATGCAGTAGCTAAATACATGCTTTCAGAGTTCCAGAAGAAGGAAGGCGTTGATCTTTCAACAGATAGAATGGCTATGCAGAGAATTAAAGAAGCTGCAGAAAAAGCTAAGAAGGAACTTTCAGCACAGACAGTTACAAATATCAACCTTCCATTCATCACAGCTACAGCTGATGGTCCAAAGCACTTCGATATGGATCTTACAAGAGCTAAGTTTGATGAACTTACAGCAGATCTTGTACAGCAGACAAGAGTACCTGTTCAGACAGCTCTTGATGATGCTGGACTTACACCTGCAGACCTTGATAAGGTTCTCCTTGTTGGTGGTTCAACACGTATCATCGCAGTTCAGGAAGCAGTTAAGCAGATCCTTGGTAAGGAGCCATTTAAGGGAATCAACCCTGATGAATGCGTAGCTATCGGTGCATGTATCCAAGGTGGTAAGCTCGCTGGTGATGCTGGTGCAGGTGATATCCTTCTCCTTGACGTTACACCACTTACACTTTCAATTGAAACAATGGGTGGTATCGCTACTCACCTTATTGAGAGAAATACAACAATTCCTACAAAGAAGTCACAGATCTTCTCAACAGCTCAGGATAATCAGGATGCCGTTGACATCAACATTGTTCAGGGTGAAAGAGAATTCGCTAAAGATAATAAGTCACTTGGTAGATTCAGACTTGATGGTATCGCTCCTGCAAGAAGAGGTGTTCCACAGATCGAAGTTACATTTGATATCGATGCAAATGGTATCGTAAATGTATCAGCTAAGGATCTTGGTACAGGTCGTGAGCAGCACATCACAATCACATCTGGTACATCAATGTCAGATGAAGAAATCGAGAAGGCAGTTAAGGACGCTGCAGCTTATGAAGAAGCTGATAAGAAGCGTAAGGAAGGCGTTGAAGTTCGTAACGATGCTGATGCTATCGTATTCCAGACAGAGAAGGCATTAAACGAAGTTGGCGACAAGCTTCCAGAAGCAGATAAGAAGCAGGTTGAGGATGACCTTAAGGCTCTTAAGGACATCATTGCAGATACAGATATTGATAATCTTTCAGATTATGATGTTGAAAAGCTTAAGGCTGGTCGTGAGACACTTATGAAGTCAGCTCAGAATCTTTTCGCTAAGCTTTATGAGCAGAACGGCCCTGGAGCAAATGCTGGAACAGGTACAGGTACACCTGATTTCGGAAATGATGACGATAATGTTGTTGACGGAGATTTCAAGGAAGTTTAATCTTCACGAGGTAATGAAAGATGGCAGAAGAAAAGAGAGATTGTTATGAAGTCCTTGGCGTTGCAAGAAACGCAACGGACAATGATCTGAAAAAAGCATACAGAGTTCTCGCTAAGAAGTACCATCCTGATGCAAACCCTGGAGATAAAGTAGCAGAAGAAAAATTCAAGGAAGCTACTGAAGCTTATACAATTCTTTCAGATAAAGAAAAAAGAGCAAAATATGATCAGTTCGGCTGGGCAGCATTTGATCCTGCTGCCGGCGGTGGCGGATCAGGATTTGAAGGTGGATTTGATTTCGCTGATATGGGAGATATCTTTGGTGATATCTTCGGTGATATGTTTGGTGGCGGTTCAAGAGCACGTCAGTCAAGTGGACCTATCAAGGGTGCGGATATCCGTACAACTGTAAGAGTAACATTTGAAGAGGCTGTATTCGGAACTCAGACAGAAATTGAAATGCCGCTTAAGGATGAATGTCCAATATGTAAGGGAACAGGCGCACAGCCTGGTCACCCTGCTGAGACATGTCCAAAGTGTGCTGGTAAAGGACAGGTTGTATTTACACAGCAGTCACTTTTCGGAATGGCAAGAACTGTTCAGACTTGTCCTGATTGTCAGGGTTCAGGTAAGATCATCAGATATAAATGTTCTAACTGTGCGGGTTCTGGATATGTTAAGTCAAAGAAGAAGATTCAGATCAAGGTTCCAGCTGGTATCGATAATGGACAGAGCATCCGTCTTCGTGAAATGGGTGAGCCAGGTATCAACGGCGGTGAAAGAGGAGATCTTCTTGTTACTATCCTTGTGGATAAGCATCCAGTATTCCAGAGACAGGAATATGATATCTACACAACAGAGCCTGTAACATTTACGCAGGCTGCTCTTGGCGGAAAGATAACAATCCAGACTATTGATGGACCAATGCTTCAGGAGATCAAGCCTGGTACTCAGACAAATACAAAGATCAAGCTTAAAGGTAAGGGTGTACCAACACTTCGTAACAAGAATGTGCGTGGTGACCAGTATGTAACTCTTGTAGTTCAGGTTCCAGACAACCTTACAGATGAGCAGAAGTCAATCCTTAATCAGTATGAAGCTGCAAGTGCGGTTAATACACGTGCTGCAACAGACTCAGCTGGTGGATTCAGCTTCGGAGATCATAAGAAGAAAAAAGGTTTCAGAAGATAATCATTATATTTTTAAGAATTTAAGAAATTTACGTAATAATACATAATTATAGTGATTTTATGAGATTATAATTTAGGGGCGTGTCAATAGACACGCCCCATTTTATATGATAGAATTATAAGTGGGTTGTTATGCTCTTTTTAAAAAAACTGGACCTTTATATTTGAAGGTTCAGCTTTTATGATGAATAAACAATATTTATGGAGACGGGTAGTATGAAAAAGAGTTTTATTAAAAAGGTTGAAAAAAAGGTGGGGTTAAAAGGTTTAAAAAACAAGATAAAGACAATCAATCTGTTATTTGTATTCCTCGTTCTTGCGGCGATTCTTGCAGTTTATCTTAATCATACGGGATATATGATTTCCTATGGTCTTGCAGTAGCTGCTGTATCCCTTTTAGTTCTTGCTTTCTTCCTTTCGTATAGGATAAAGCTTCAGGTTCAGCTGGCGGGGGTGCATCTGGACTACAGGGAGCTTATTGTTAAGCCGGTAGCCGAATATATGTTTAATGCAGGAACATTTTCAAGAAATGGAAGTGCAACGGAAAGAGAAATCCTTAATACCAAGCTGTTTTCCGATACAATAAACTTCAGATACAGCTCAATAAATGAAGTTAAGGGTGATTATAACGGAGTGAAGTTCTTCTCAACAGATATCTATAAACAGGATTATAAGGCCCATCTTAATATGTATGGCAGACTTTTCCAGTTTGATATCTCAACAGAGAACATTAATCCTGTGGTGTTTACCACAAAGAATGCGCCGCTTATTGAATATACTGACACACCAATGAAGAGAATGGATTCAGTAAGTCCTATCGTTAATTCGGTATGCCAGATGTATACTTTTGATGAAAATGAAGCAAGAGAACTTGTAAATGACAAGCATATTGCAGATGCTATAAAGAAGCTTATGGATATGAGACCAGGAATGATCACAGCCTGCAGCTTTTATAATAAAAAGATAAATGTATTCTATTCAACAGAAGGATATACATTTGAAGAAGATCTTAATAAGAAACATGACGTACCAGCAGAGTTAAAAAAGTCTAAGGAATCATTTATGATGATTGGACGACTGATCGACATGTTTAAAAATGAATAATTGGCGATATGAAGATGATCGACATGTTCAGAGTAAAAAATGATGATTGACTAATTGGAAAAAATAACAACAGGAAGTAAGAAAAAGTGATTTGGAAGAAGATTACAATAGAAACCAGTACAGAAGCTGAAGACCTTGTTTCCATGTTCCTTGATGAATGTGGAGTTGAAGGGGTTATGATTGAAGATAATGTGCCTCTTACAGATGAAGAATTAAAGGAAATGTTCGTGGATGTGCCTCTTCAGAAAGAGGACGACGGAGTAGCAAAAATAAGCTGCTTTATCCCTCCGGATAGAGATGTGAATGAACTTATAACTTCAATCAAAGCGGAATTAGAACGACTTGAGGAATATATACCAGTAGGAAGCAAGCTGGTGGGAATTACTGATACATCTGATGACTCAGAGTGGCAGAATAACTGGAAACAGTACTATAAACCTATCAGACTTAATGATGATATTGTAATTGTTCCTGCCTGGGAAGATTATAAAGATATAAAAGAAGGGGACACAGTAATTAAGATTGAGTCAGTTATGGCTTTTGGTACAGGTTCCCATGAGACAACAAAACTTTGTATCGATAGACTTAAAGCATATATGAAACCGGGAAGTTCTGTATTTGATGTAGGATGCGGAAGTGGGATACTTTCAATTGTAGCATCAAAGTTAGGCGCCGGATATGTACACGGTCTTGATATAGATCCTCAGGCAATCATTTCCAGTGAGGAGAATGCTAGAGCAAATGACTTAGGAAAGGATGCTATAGAGTTTTCCTGTGGTAATCTTCTGGCCGGAAATGTTATTGGAGAGAATGCCATAAAAGCTGAGAGAGCCAGCCTTGGATCCGGAATTGCTGCTAAATCACCAGCGGAAATGGTAGATATTGAATTAGGCGAAAAGGATTCAGTTGAAGCAAGAGAATATGATATCGTGGTGGCTAACATTTTAGCGGACGTTATTATTCCAATGTCCGGTGTTATAAAGCCTTATTTAAAGGATGATGGAATATTTATCACATCAGGAATCTCTGAACAAAGAGAAGAAGATGTGGTTAAGGCGATGATGGAAAATGACTTAGAGATTTTAGATATCCTTAGAATGAATGAGTGGGTATCTATAGTGGCAAGGAAAAAGAACAATGCATAGATTCTATGTATCGGATGTAAGTGAAGCCGATAAATCAGTCCAAATATATGGAGAGGATGTAAATCATATAAAAAATGTCCTTAGACTTAAAAATGGAGATGAGATAACTGTTGGAGATGGCTCAGGTCGTGATTATACCTGTGTTATTAGCGATTTGAATGACGAATGTGTAGTGGCAGATATTGTAGATATCTGCGACAATGCAGCAGAACTTCCAGTGGATATTTATCTCTTCCAGGGCCTTCCAAAGGCAGATAAGATGGAATTTATTATAGAGAAGGCTGTGGAGATAGGCGCTAAGGCGATAATTCCTGTGATGATGGAAAGAACTGTGGTTAAGCTGGATGAAAAGAAGAAACCACGTAAATTAGAAAGATATAATCTTATTGCAGAGTCAGCTTCAAAGCAGTCTCGCCGTGGCATAATCCCTGAAGTAAAGAATTTTATGACCATGAAAGAAGCTGTTAATATGGCGTCAGAACTGGACATGATAATTGTTCCTTATGAAAGTGCCAAGGGAATGGAATATTCACTTGAAGTCTTTAAAGAGGCTGCAACAAAAGCAAAAAGTGCAGCTATATTTATAGGACCAGAAGGTGGATTTGCAGATAAAGAGATTGAGGCATTAAAGGAAGCGGGGGCAAAAATTGTATCCCTGGGACATAGAATCCTTCGCACAGAGACAGCAGGACTTACAAGTCTTTCAATTCTTTCATTTATGATTGAGATTGGTGGATACTAATTATATGAATGGGACAAACGACGCTGTATAAATCTCAAACAAAGAAAAAAAGAACATAATAAAAAATTAACATAGAAACAAAAGTTGGAAAGTAAAATGGAAAGTTATTTGGATAATTCAGCTACTACAAGAGTCTACCCGGAAGTAGCTGATTTAGTAGTTAAATTGATGTTAGAGGACTATGGCAATCCTTCATCACTTCACAGAAAAGGCGTAGACGCGGAACATTTTATTAAAGATGCAACAAAAATTATTGCAGATTCTATAAGATGTCAGATGGATGAGATAATTTATACATCCGGTGGAACAGAATCAAATAATATGGCTATCATTGGAACAGCTCTTGCCAAGAGGCGCAAGGGTAAGCATATAGTTGTAAGTTCCATTGAACATGCATCAGTTCTTGAAGTCATGAAATTCCTTGAAAAAGAAGGATTTGAAGTAACCTATATCGGAACTGATTCAAAAGGCGTGGTAAATCCTGAAGATTTTAAAAATGCAGTTAGAGAGGATACAATCCTTGTGTCCTGCATGATGATAAATAATGAGATTGGCGCCCTTCAGCCGGTAGCGGAAATTGCAAAATTATGCAAGAAGAAAAATCCTGATGTGATCATTCACTCTGACTGCATTCAGGCATACGGAAAGGTAAGCATCATTCCTTCTAAAATGGGAATTGACCTTATGTCAGTCAGCGGCCATAAGATTCATGGTCCTAAGGGTTCAGGATTCCTTTATGTTAAGAAGGGAACACTTCTAAGACCGATTATTTACGGCGGTGGTCAGCAGAAGGGAATGCGTTCTGGAACTGAAAATGTACCTGCAATAGCAGGACTTGGTAAGGCGGTTGAGCTTACATTTAAAGATTTTGAAAATAAGACTAAATATATAGCAGGTCTTCGAGACAGACTTAGAAGTGAATTAGTTAAGATCGAAGATGTTTATGACAATACAGGGGAGGCTCCACATATTGCATCCCTTAGTTTTAAAGGAGTAAGAGCTGAGGTTATGCTTCATACTCTTGAAGATAAGGGAGTTTATGTATCTTCTGGTTCAGCTTGTTCATCAAACAGTGCTAAAAAACTTTCTGGAGTCCTTAATTCCATTGGCCTTGACAAGGAATTACTGGAATCAACCTTAAGATTTAGCTTTAGCGATATGAATACAGTTGAAGAAGTGGATTATGCAATCAGCGTGGTTAAGGAAATACTGCCGAAGCTTCGCCATTACAAGAGAGGTTAATGATGGATTATAAGAGTTTTCTAATAAAATATGCAGAGATAGGTACTAAGGGAAAAAACAGATATGTGTTCGAGGACACTCTTTGCAAAAGAATCAGAATGAGACTTAAACCTGAAGGAGACTTCAGCGTAAGAAGAGAATATGGAAGAATCTTTGTTGATTGTAATTCTGATTATGATTATGACAGAGTAATGGAAAAACTTACAAAAATTTTCGGTATTACAGGAGTTTGTCCTGTAGTAGTAACGGAGGTCTTTGAGTTTGATGCTATTGCAGAACTGCTTACAGAATATGTAAGAGAAGTATATGAGGATGATATGAACTTTACTTTCAAGATGAAAGCCAGAAGAAATAATAAATCATTCCCTATACATACCATGGAAATGGACGCAAGACTCGGAGAAGTTCTTTTAAATAATTTTGAAAAGGACGGACTTAGAGTTGATGTACATAAGCCAGATGTAATTATAAATGTTGAAATAAGAGATAAGGTATATATTTATTCTCATGTGATTCCAGGACCGGGAGGACTTCCAGTGGGAACAAATGGTACAGCAATCTCCCTTATTTCCGGTGGTATTGATAGTCCTGTAGCAACCTGGATGATTGGTAAACGTGGTGTTGAAATGCAGGGAGTGTATTTTAATTCTCCTCCTTATACATCAGAAAGAGCATTAGAGAAAGTTCAGGATTTAGCAACAATTGTTTCTCAGTATTCGGGACCATTCAAACTCCATGTAATTAATTTTACTGAGATTCAGCTGGCAATTTATGATAACTGTCCTCATGATCAGCTTACTATCATAATGAAGAGATTTATGTTCAGAGTAGCTCAGGATATTGCTAAAATGGAAGATGCTCAGTGCCTTGTAACTGGTGAATCCATAGGACAGGTATCCAGCCAGACAACATTTTCGCTGGGGGTAATTGATAATGCTGTTGAAATGCCTGTATATAGACCTCTCATTGGTATGGATAAGCAGGAAATAATTGATATCTCACAAAAGATTGGGACTTACGAGACATCAATTCAGCCATATGAGGATTGCTGCACAATTTTCGTGGCAAAGCATCCTGTTACAAAGCCAACGCTTTCAATGATAGAAAAGTCTGAGAAGAAGCTAGAAGGAATCATCGAGCCATTATATAAGAAGGCTCTTGAAGAAGACAGGATTATATACTTAAAGTAGTTAAAGCTATTAAGAAATGATAATTCTAATGGCGTGAAAGGACATATAATGTAAAGGGTGGGTTAGTGTCTTTGTTATCGTTTAATGGAAGAGAAAAATATAATAAGATGAGAGCAGATGTAGCAAGACAGAATAAGTCTACATTTACTTATTATGTGCTTATTGGTCTTATTATGAGTCTTGTGCTTCTTATCATAAAAGAGAATTACAGCATGCCTGAAGCGTTAGTTCATGGTGCACGGATAGTAAATTACTGTCAGTTGATTTATTTTGTTCTTATTGCTGTATTCCGCAAGTTTATTGTAAAACTTCTTGATAAGGAAAAAGCTGTAGCACTTATGTATCTGCTTATTACGCCTCCGATTGTTGCTTCAATGTTAACAGGTGCTGTTTTTGTGCCTGGCAATAAGGAGGCTTTTATTTTCTTTTTTTATATAATTATTTTCCCTTTATTTGTAATGGATATTCCTATAAGAGTCATCATGTATATAACAGGGATGTGCGCGGCATTTGCAATCCTTGTATTTCTAAAGAAAGATCAGGATACAAGAATGTATGACCTTTTTCATATATTTGAATTCTACATTGGAAGTTTTATCGTAAATATCATGATGCTTAAGCTGAGACTTAATAATATAGAATATGTGATAAATGCTCAGGATACTGCCCAGAGGGATTATACTACAGGACTTCCTAACAGACAGGCGTTTATGAGAAGAATATCAGAATATGATGGAAAGCGTATTGCTGTTGGAGTTGTGGGAATAGATGATTATTCATTTTTTAATGATATGTATGGACATGAGATTTCTGAAGCCATAATCAATGAATTTTCCAAGATTCTGAAAATACATTTTGATAAAAATGACGTGTATCGTATGACTATGGAGACTTTCCTTGTCATCTCAGAATATGAGAATATCAACAGCATATCTGAGGTTCTTAAAGAAATGCGAAAGGAGATCAAGGGGATAGTTGTCAATCAGCAGAATTTCCATCCTACATTTACAGTTGGATATGTTTATGGAGAAAATAAAGATCATGATCTTTCAAAAATGTATCGTATAGCAGATCTTTTTTATACCCGGAGCCATAATCATGGTAAGGGAAGATCACTTGGAGCTGAATATGATCCAAAGGATGATTTTAAGTCTGATGGAACCGAGAGAAGGGATATCGGTGCGGGGATTGATACTCTTACCGGGGCTCTGGATATGAATATGTTTATGAGAGACGCAGAACGTATAATCCATAATACTCTGGATAGAGACAGAAAAGTTGATTTTATCTATATAAATATTGAGAATTTCAAGGTTTATAATGAGCAAAATGGCTTTACTGCTGGAGATGAGCTACTTAAATATGTGGCTGATCAGCTGAGGCTTCATTTCCCAGGAAGGCTGGTGGCAAGATTTTCAGATGATCATTTTGTACTTCTTTGTTTTGATGATGAAGTGCTGAAAAACCTTAAATATATTGCGGATAACGTGAAGAAATATGCCAACAACAGCTCTGTAGGACTTAAATCTGGAATTTATATTTATGAAGAAGGCCTTACAATTAATCAGGCCTGCGACAATGCAAAGATGGCTGCGGAATCTATAAAGAATAATATCGATGAACATGAAAGATATTATGACAAGAGCCTTGAATATAAGAGTAAGATGGTAAAATATGTTCTTAAGAACTTTGATACTGCACTAAAGGATGGCTGGATTAAAGTTTTTTATCAGCCGGTGGTGTCTCGTGAAACCGGTAAAATATGCGGGGCTGAGACTCTTTCCAGGTGGGTGGATCCGGTGAAGGGAATGATAAGTCCCGGGGATTATATTCCTATCCTTGAGGATAACAGACTTATTAAGAAATATGACCTTTATGTTATAGAGATGGCTCTTACAGAATTTGAAAAGAGAAAAGAGAATTTTGGTTTTCCTATTTCAGTAAATCTTTCAAGATATGATTTCTATGATAAGGACATTGTTAAGCTTATTACGGATATGACGGATAAGCATAATATTAGTCATGACAAGCTTCATATTGAAATTACAGAAAGTGCATTTACAGAAAGTGTAGATTTTATAAAAGAACAGGTAGATGCTTTCCACAAGGCTGGATTTGAAGTTTGGATGGATGATTTTGGCAGTGGTTATTCTTCACTTAATCTTCTTCAGGATTTCGATTTTGATCTTATTAAGCTTGATATGAGATTTATGAAGGATTTCAAGGTGGGTAACAAGAATTCCATCATTATAAAACAGGTTATAGAAATGGCCCGGGAATTAAATATCCATACTCTTACTGAAGGGGTTGAGACAGAGGATCAGAAGAAATTCCTGGATGATGTAGGATGTGAGAGAATTCAGGGGTATTATTTCAGTAAACCTGATACATTAGATAATATAAAGAATAGAGTAAAGGAAGGAAGCCTTCCGGAATTGGAATAAAAAAACAACGAGAATTTCCGGGATTTGGATAGAAAAGGAGAATTCGCGGATTTTCTGGGAATTAGAATAAAAAAGGAGAACAACATGGCTTGGTTTGATGAGGCAAGATTTTATCATATTTATCCCCTTGGACTTACAGGGGCAAAGCATACTAATGATTATAAAGTAGAGGAGCATTTACTAAGAAACATTTACGCTTGGATTGATCATATAAAGAGTCTTAATTGTAATGCTATTTATATTGGACCGCTTTTTGAATCTGTGGGACATGGTTATGAAACAACAGATTATAAGAAGCTGGATTCAAGACTTGGAGATAACGAAGATCTTAAAGAATTTGTAAATAAATGTCATCATAAGGGCATCAGAGTGATATTTGATGCGGTATTTAATCATGTAGGAAGAGATTTCTTTGCTTTTAAAGACGTTAGGGAAAATAGGGAAAATTCCAGATATAAAGATTGGTTCTGTAATGTGAATTTTTGGGGAAATAACTATTTTAATGATGGATTCTCCTATGATAACTGGGGCGGAGATGATGGATTGGTTAAGCTGAATCAGAGAAATCCTGAGGTTATATCTTACATTCAGGAAATTATAAGATTCTGGGTTAATGAGTTTGATTGTGACGGCCTTAGGTTAGATGCGGCGGATGTGCTGGATTTTGACTATATGAAAGCTTTGCGATGTGTTGCAAATTGTGTAAAGCCAGACTTTTACCTTATGGGAGAAGTTATTCACGGGGATTATACAAGATGGGTGAACGAGGAACATTTGCACGCGGTTACCAATTACAGCATGAACAAAGCTCTTTGGTCAGGTCATAATGAGCATAATTATTTTGAAATAGCCCATACCGAGAGGCGTAACAATGACATGGCGGGCCAGAACCCTTTGGGGCTTAGACTTTATAATTTTGCTGATAATCATGACGTGGAAAGAATTGCAAGTAAGGTGGCAAATAAATGGCACCAGATTCTTATTTATGCTCTTTGTTATACCTTGCCGGGAGTTCCTTCTATATATTATGGATCTGAGTTTGGCATAGAGGGAAAGAAGGAGAGAGGTTCTGACTGGAATTTAAGACCGGCGCTTTCTTTAGCAGATTATAAGGATGAAATAAAGAATAATCCAATTACAAAATCTATTAGTATATTAGGAAGAATAAGAGAGGCAAGCGCGTCTCTTTCTTATGGTGGCTACAAGGAGTTGCTTCTTACCAATAGACAGTATGCTTATAGAAGAAGGCTGGATAATGAAAACGTAATCGTTATGATGAATAATGACGATAACGATGCCTGGATAAATGTGGACGCTGAAGGGATAGGGGAATATTATTCTTGCCTGCTTAATGAAGGAATTGTGAGTGGAGATTCTGCTGGTAAGAAAGATTTTGTTGATGAGGAAGCTTCACATGGCAATTCAGCGCATTTTGATGAAATGATTTCATTCAATAAGGTGATTTCTGAGGGAGGAAGGGTTAATATTTTACTTCCTGCCAACAGCTGCATGATCCTGCTTCCTTTTGATGTGATGAATAAAATCGGGGATCAGAGGGATGATGTAAGGGAAGAATCTGATGTGGATGATCCTGCAGAGAAAACAACAGATTTTCTAGATGAAGTAGAAAAGGATGATACAGATGATTCTGAGGCGAAAGATTCTAAACAGGATGATACAGATGATTCTGAGGCGAAAGATTCTAAACAGGATGATACGGATGATCCTGAGGCGAAAGATTCCAAACAGGATGATACGGATGATTCTGAGGTGAAAGATTCAGAGCAAGATGATACGGATGATTCCGAGATATTAGATTCTCAGCAGAAAGAAGTAGATATAGAAACTCTGGTTTGCAGGGATGTGTCATATGAAGAAATGACAATTGAAGAATTGCAGCATTGCATATTCGTTAAGATGAGAAATAACGGTCCAGTAACGCCGGAGATGAAAAAGACTATAACTGACAACGTTTATCATAATTCATTGGTAAATTGGGTTAAGAGCTTCCGGTAAAAAGAATCATGTGACAAGGAGAAAATAGATGTTAAAAATTCATTTTGGTGATTTAGAATCTGATAACTATATATTTAATCCTGATAGTTTTTTTAATAATACCTATGAGGATGAATGGATGCTAGATCCCATGACTGTTGAAATGATAAGGGATATAGATGGTTCTGAAGTGAAAGGCCCAAGACTGATCGATAGTCCGTTTTTGGGACCAATACCAGCAGAAAGATTGTCTGGTGGGGTTAAAACTTTAATTTTAATGAATAATGACTCTGAGCACATTTTTAATGCATCGGCATGTGGAGATAATTGTGCAAAATGGATTATAAAGATAGGTGAAGAAAAGGATTTGTATATACGTCTAGGATACTTGATGGATTTTGGAGATGAATCATTCGATATTCTTATAGAGAACTTGGATACAATAGTGCATAATAAAAAAGAGCTATATGAAGCGGTTCTTGATAATGACTTGATATAGAGGAATGGTTATGATTGGAAAATATAATGTAGAAATATATAATAACCGAGTTCATTATTTTCTCACGATTCAAAGGAATATAACGATATTGCAGGGGGATAGTGCTACGGGAAAATCTGAATTAATTAGGTTAATAAGCGATTATAATGTAAATGGAATTTCATCAGGTATTACTGTAAAGTGTGATGTTAAATGTTCAGTACTTAATACAGAAGATTGGGATATTAGATTGACAGCAATGAGAGGTAATATCGTTTTTATAGATGAGACAGCGTCATTTCTAAAAACAACAAAATTTGCTGAAAAAGTTAAAGGATCAGATAATTATTTTGTCATTGTCACAAGAGATGATCTTTCACAGCTTCCATATAGTGTAGATGAGATATATGGTCTTAAAAATGTAACTGATAATTCAAAATACAAATCATTTAAGAAAACTTATAATGAGATGTATAAATTATATGATTTGCAAAATAACCAGAAAATTATCCCCGAGAAGGTGATTGTTGAGGATTCTAATTCTGGATATGAATTTTATAGCTTTCTTTTTCCGGATAAATGTGTTTCAGCAAAAGGAAAAAGTAATATATATAAAATAATACGTGATTGTTCAAATGAAAGAAAACTTATTATAGTAGATGGGGCAGCTTTTGGCCCGGAAATGGGCAGAGTAATTAGATATATAAGAGAGGTTGATAAAAATAGTGTTTTATTTGCTCCTAAATCTTTTGAATATTTAATATTAAAATCAGGTTTAATTGATATTCAAAAGAATGTGTTAGAAGAAACATTCCGTTATGCGGATAGCAAAGTGTATATGAGTTGGGAAGAGTTTTTTACTTCTTATTTGGTTAGTGCCACACAAAATACTGTTTTTCAATATAGTAAAAGCAAATTAAAGGATGTATATAAGACGGAGGGAGCAATTAAAAAGATTAATAATGTTCTTCCGGATAAAATAATTATACAGGTAAAAAATGACTCAACAACCCCGTCCCCCTAGGCCAAACAAACCCAGCACCTTGGACCAAAAAAATTTTTAAAAAATTTTTAAAAAAGTGCTTGCATTATTCTATCGATTCTGATATTATAAACAAGTCGCTAAGGTCCGTTGGTCAAGAGGCTAAGACGCCGCCCTCTCACGGCGGAATCATGGGTTCGATTCCCGTACGGACTGCTAGCAAAAGCTTCGGTTTTTAACCGGAGCTTTTTTTTAATCATATCATTTATTTTAATCATTCACTAATGTTAATCATTCTTTTTTGTTCATCATTCATTCTTGTTCACTAATATCTGAAACATAAATATTTTCAATTGTATAAAGCGCAAACGATTATCATATCGGGTGGCTCAAAATATGGAGCGGAAAAATATGAATGAATCTATATTTTGTGGTCATAAATAACCAAATAGCTGGAATTTCCTGCAAATAATAGTTAATTAAAGTTGACTTAGAGAACATTAGTGACTATAATGTGAAGTGTTTTAGTGCTAAGGGGATTTAAAAATGCGAAAAGTAATAACAGGGCTGTTTGACATGCATTGCCATATAATCTGTGGGGTAGATGATGGCTCAAAGGATGTCAAAATGACATTGAATATGCTTAAAACAGCATATAGTGAAGGAATAAGAAATATCATATGTACTCCACACTATAATTATCAGGCTTGGAAGAAGACTCCTGAAGAATTACTGGAAATCTATAATGATTTAAAAAAAATAGTTGAAAAGAAATTCGAAGGATTAAAAATTTATCCCGGCGCAGAAATTTTCTATAAAAAAGATGTTACGGATAAGGATTTTTTGGATCATGCTGTACCAACAATGGCAGGTTCAAGATATATTCTTATGGAATTTGTAACATCAGTAAGTTTTGAATATATTAAAGAAGCAGTGACAATGGCCATTTCTAATGGCTACATACCGATAATTGCTCACATTAACAGATTTGATGCTTTGTTTATGGAAATAGACAGGGTACAGGAACTGTACAATTGTGGGGCATATATGCAGCTTAATGCTGGAAGTATAGTAGGTAAGGAAGGCCGCATAGTAAAGAAATTTTGCAAGGAAGTATTTGACCTTGGATTGTGCCATTTTGTAGGCACTGATGCACATCGTGACTCGGGTATGAGGCAGATGGAAATACAGGATGCGGCGAAAAAAATTAAAAAGAAATATGGCGAGGATTGTATGAGAAGAATATTTATTGAAAATCCAAGTCATATTTTAAAGGATGAATATTTGGATTAATATGCATAATTCTTGTGATTTTAAGGTGGAAACAAGAAAATGTAATTAGGGTTTTAAGATAAGGTTGATCATAATATTCATCAGACATCATGTGACTAGTTGAGAGGAAAAAATTAAAGGGGAATTTAATCATGGAAAAGAATTCAAATGAAGTTGAAATCGACTTGATGGAATTGCTTCATGTTCTTTTAAGCAATCTATTGATCATAATATTGGCATCACTTACGGGAGCATTTCTAATGTATTTCTACAGCTCCGAGTTTATTAGCCAGAAATTCAGATCGTCTACAAGTATATATGTTTTAAGCAGGCAGGACGCGCAACAGGTTACCTATTCTGACCTTCAGACAGGCACTCAGCTTACAAAGGACTATGCTCAGCTTATTAAGAGCCGTACAGTTATGAATCAGGTTATGGCAGATCTTGATCTTCAGAATACATACCCTGATATGAAGAATATAACACCGGATAAGCTGGCAAGTCGTGTTACAGTTACTAACTCTCAGGATACACGTATTCTTACAATTACAGTAGAGGATACAAATCCTACAAGAGCACAGGATATTTCAAATGCCATAAGAATTGCAGCTGCAGTTCAGATTAAGCAGGTTATGGATATCGAAGCTGTAAATGTAGTTGATTATGCAAATCTTCCTGAGAAACCAGTAGGACCTAATAAGTTAAAGAATTCGATTATCGGTTTCATGCTGGGATTCATAATTTCAGCTGCTACATTTATCATAATGTTCTTAACTGATGACAGAATTAAGGGAACTGAAGATGTTGAAAAATATCTTGGGCTTTCAATTCTTGCATCTATTCCTTATGATGAAGAATTTGATACTGACTTGGCGAATAATTCCAGCAAAGGTAGGAAAAGTAAGAAGAGTAAGAAGAGAAAAAGGAGATAATTCAGGATGAATACGATTACTATTAGTAAACTTAAAAAGCCTGGATATTACCAGGATGAGGCTTACAAGAGTCTTAGAACAAATCTTACTTTCTGCGGTAAGGATGTTAAAGTTATTGCACTTACAAGTTCCATGCCAAATGAAGGGAAAACATCTGTTGCCGTAAATCTTGCAAGAACTATTGCAGAATCAGGCAAGAAGATACTTCTTATAGATGCTGATATGAGAAAATCTATGATGGTTAACAGATATAAGATTACAGGTGCAAATTTTGGATTATCTCATTACCTTTCAGGAGTTAAAGAACTGAAAGATGTGCTTTGTGATACAAATATAGAAAACCTTTTTATGATAGTTGCAGGACCTGTTCCTCCAAATCCATCAGAGTTGCTTTCAAATGAGGTTTTCAGAAGTCTTGTAAATGCGGCAAGAGAGAGATTTGATTATGTTATTATCGACTGTCCACCTATCGGTGCAGTAACAGATGCAGCAGTTGTATCTCAGGTATGCGACGGAATAGCATTTGTAGTAATGGATAATGCAGTTAGCTATAAGCTGGCTCAGAATATAAAAGAGCAGTTGGAAATGACCAATTGTAAAATATTAGGAGTAATTCTTAATAAAGTACCAATCCATACCGGAAAAGGATATTACGGTAAGTATTATGGTAAATATTACGGTAAGTATTATGGCAAATACTATGGTAAGTATTACGGTAAGGAAGCAGAAGGAGGAGCCAACTAATGAGAAAGACAGCAACAGCCCTTCTTTTTGTATCAACAATAGCTCTTGGAGTAGCTTGTGTATGCTCGAGACTTTTTTCTGACAGAGTTGCTCCTGTGGTAACAGTACCAACGGGAGATATTACATATAAAGAAGGAGATCCTTATGATGTACTCCTTGTAGGTGCATCTGCTCATGATAATAAAGATGGAGATCTTTCAAATAATGTAAGAATCTATGACATTGCTGTAACCGGCAATGGATATGAAGCTTTAGTAACTTATGCAGTTTATGATTATTCAAATAATCTGGGCAAAGGAACAAAGTTAGTTAAATATGTTGCGGCAGAAGAAACTTCTAAAAATGAAGAAGTAACTGAAGAGGCAACAACAGAGGAGCCAACTACAGAAGCTCCTACCACAGAAGCGCCAACAACAGAGACTCCAAAGCCGGATGGTTTTGAAGATCCTGTAATGGAATCTAAAGGTTCTCCGGTGCTTAAACTTAAACAACATGAGGTTTCTGTAGAAGTAGATGGTTCATTTGACCCGCTTAGTTATATAGAGCAAATGGTTGATGATCATGACTCAGAAAGTGATCTGTATAGAAATATCCATTACAATATGGATTACAGCCTTTCAAGTGACGCTACTTATATAATTACTTATTACTGCATAGATTCAGATGGTAATAAGAGCAATGAAGCAAATCTCCGCCTGATAGTAGGAAATGGAGGCAATGAATAAAATTTTCCTCTAAGGTGTAGTGAGAATTATAGTGATAAAATTTTCATCTACAATGTAGTGAAGATTTAAATAATGAAATTTCCTTCGGAATAATTCGATGAAAAGAAATTATTAAGACATGTGAATACGCAGTGGTTGTCTATAGTGCATCCTGTTAATAGCATTGATATAGGGCGTGATATAGAGCCATCTGTTTAAAACAGGTGGCTCATTTAGTGAGTGAAGCAATAGGTTAGTTTCATAATCACAATTAAGTCACGATAAGCTGGGGTTTTTGGATTTCTAATCCAGAAAGTTCAGATGGCGAAGCCATGTCAAAATTACAGGTTGAGACAAATAACAAAACTAATTTCTGCTATATAAGAAAATTATAATTAATGAATTTATCAAATAAATCAAATTGGTATGTAATCTGGGTACAAAGCGGAAAAGAATATGAAATAAAAGAAAAACTTGAAGCACTTGTTCCTGAAGATTTGTATGAAAGAATTATAATTCCATATAAATTAATGCCAAAAAGACTTGCAGGACAGTGGTTTACCACTAAAGTCAAGCTTTTTGCCGGATATATCTTTATAGTTACAAATGATCCGGAGGCAATAAAGCCTTATCTTAAGGAAATACTTGATTTTGCAGATTTCCTTAGACAGGATGGCAAGATAATACCTATCTACACCGAGGAAGAAAAATTTCTTCTTACCCTTATGGGAAAAAAAGAAGAAGTTGATATGTCCTGCGGAATAATAGTGGGAGACGAGATAAGAGTTATTAGTGGCCCGCTCATTGGACAGGAAGCAAAAATTAAAAAGATAGACAGACATAAGAGAAAGGCACTAATAGCTACAGAATTACTAGGCAGAACCGTAGAAGTAACGGTGGGGCTCGAAGTAGTAAATAAGGTGGTTTAAAATCACTATAAGAAATATAAAGATAATAAATTAACAATTAATGAAGGAACATCAGTTTAATACACAGGATTAATAGTTAATTTTAACAGGGGAAAAGCAGTAACATTATGAGAGATTTAAAAACAAATAATCTTAAAGATCAAAATCTGGATACGGAAAATGATCCATTAGAGGAAGATTTAGATTTATCTAATATCGGAATCAAGGAATATAGAAGATTCCAAAGATGGCAGATAATATCAATATTTCTTGTAATGTTCGATATCATTTCTGTGGGGGCGGCTTATTTCTTAGCGCTGCTTATAAGATTTGATTTCAAATATTCCAATATTGATGAAATTTATCTTAGAAGTTTTCTATTATTCTATATTTTCTACGCCTTTGTTCTGGTAGTAGTATTCCAAATGTTCAAGCTTTATAATTCCATGTGGCTATATGCCAGTTTCGAAGAATTAATAAGGCTTATATATGCAAACAGCATAACCATAATTATACATGTAATAGGAATTACATTTATATTCCACAGAATGCCGCTGGCCTATTATGTATTCGGCGGAATTCTTCAATTCATAATCACAACAGGCATAAGATATTCCTACAGATTTATCCGATTGCTTCGTTCCTATAGAAAGAATCAGGCATATCCTAGAATCCTTCTTGTGGGAGGTGGTTCAGCCGGCCAAATGATTCTTCGCGATATTAACAAAGGAACCGGAAATGACGGTAAAGTTGTTGCTATCATTGATGATGACAGAAACAAATGGAACCGTTTTATTGATGGTGTTAAAATCGTGGGAGGAAGAGATGATATCCTTAAAGTAGTTGAGGAATATCATATTGAAAAAATCTTTCTTGCGATTCCAAGTATGGATGCAGCAACAAAAAGAGATATAATTCATATCTGTCAAAACACAGATTGTGAGATAAAATCAATACCTGGTGTATATCAGTTTGTTAAGGGTGAAATCTCAGTAAAGAGCATGCAGGATGTATCTGTAGAAGATCTTCTTGGAAGAGAACCTATAAAAGCTGATATGAGTGGAGTCTTTAAATCCATCAAAGGAAAAACTGTTCTTGTAACCGGCGGTGGCGGATCTATAGGTTCTGAACTTTGCCGTCAGGTGGCAAAACATGATCCTAAATGTCTCATAATCTTTGACATTTACGAAAACAATGCTTATTCCATTCAGTTGGAGTTAAAAGATAAATATCCAGAGCTTAATCTTGAGACAATCATTGGTTCAGTCCGTGACTCAAGACGTGTAATGGAAATATTTAATAAATATAAGCCAGATATTGTATATCACGCGGCAGCGCATAAGCATGTACCACTTATGGAAGACAGTCCATGTGAATCTATTAAAAATAATGTAATAGGAACATATAAAACAGCATACGCTGCCATGGTAAATGGCTGCGGACGCTTTGTTCTTATCTCAACGGATAAAGCTGTAAATCCAACAAATATAATGGGTGCATCAAAGCGTCTTTGTGAAATGGTAATCCAAAGCTTTGACAGAAAAATCAAAGCTGGTAAGGCTGATGAAATACCTCAGCTTTTTACTCATGATTCTGTTGGTGACTTAGAAGAATATACTAGAAACGCAGATTTATCAAACGTAAAGACTCAGTTCGTTGCAGTTAGATTCGGCAACGTTCTTGGATCAAATGGCTCAGTTATTCCATTATTTAAAAAGCAGATTGCTGCGGGTGGCCCAGTTACAGTAACTCATCCTGACATTATCCGTTATTTTATGACTATACCTGAAGCAGTAAGTCTTGTAATGCTGGCTGGTACCTATGCCAACGGAGGAGAAATCTTCGTTCTTGACATGGGTAGCCCGGTTAAGATTGTTGATCTTGCCAGAAACATGATCAAATTATCAGGAAAAGACCCTGATAAAGATATCAAAATCGAATTCACAGGACTTCGTCCTGGTGAAAAACTTTTTGAAGAAAAGCTTATGGCAGAAGAAGGACTTGAAAAAACAGCAAACGAGCTTATATTTATAGGCAAACCTCTGGAATTCGACGCCGACCATGTAATTAATGACTTAGCAAGATTAATGAAAATGGCGTATGTTAACGATGAGGTAAATATAAAAGAGAAGGTTGCGAAAGTTGTGGGGACATATAGGGTGTAAATGAGATAATGACAGGGCCAAAGTAGGAAATTGAAAGATTCCTTCGATTGGTCCTCTGTCAAGATTTAGTACAAATTAAAATGGGAGATTTCTCAAGTTAACTTGCTTTTTTCTGTATCCCATCATTTGCTACATACATATACAGT
>CADANF010000025.1 GCA_902789175.1 uncultured Lachnospiraceae bacterium | reverse complement strand
TGTTCTCATCTTCCACTATTTTCGCATTCCAGATGTTAGAAATTCTGTCATTATAATTAAATCCTAACGCCCAGTTTTCAATGGTTTCATCACTAGTATTTGTGATCTTTACATTAGCATTATAGCCCGTGTCCCAGTGTTCTTTGAGATTAAATTCAACTTTGAATCCATTTCCATAATAAACAGATTCTTCAAGCGTTCCATCCCATGGCAGAATTTCTTCTTCACTGATAACTTCTTCAGCAGAATTTTCCGCCGTAATTTCAGAAGAGTTTCCATCCGGATCATTTTCGCTAAAACTCGGCCGTTACCCCCGCCTAGTAAAATAAGGGTTGAGAGCATAATTGCTACATGTCTCTTAAAATTTTTAGTCACTTCTCATGTCTCCTTTAAAATAGTTTCTTTATATTTAGTTTTTATAACATAATAAAAAAAGGGATTTTCCCCCGATCCACATTCGAGTAATAATATACACTATGTTTTAAGAATTGTAAACATAAAAAAAGACGCCAGAAATATAATAGGCGAACAAACGCCAAAATCAATTAGACGCTCAAGTAATTCCTCCATCGGTAAAATAAGCCCTTTGAAGGAATTCTTTCGCGTCCTTATTATATTGGTGCTGTGTATGGCCAATGCCATCACTATTGCTCATTTAACGTGTTCTTTTGCGTCTTTATTTATCTTTTAGATGGTTATTGCTACTTCCAGTTATTGATTGCTGATTTTTTCTAAATCTTCATAATAAAATCGATATTCATCTCCTTCAAATTCTTTATTCTTATAGTTGTCTTTATCTTCCAGATATTTCTTTTCATCGTCACTTTTAAGGTATATCGCTATATATTTATCCGTACATTCTATACTATAATTATCTTCTCTAGGCATCCTAGATCCGTAGCAAACTATTGACCTTTCAAAAACAATTAATACTTTATTATTATCATTATCTTTTATCTTAACACTAACCTCTTTAATACTATCATCCATAAAATTAAATCCATAGCAGTCTCCTTCAATGGTATATTTTCCATTTTTGACACTTTCTATAAACCAATTTGGTTTCCGTATTTTTAAAGCAAGAAATAAAATAATAGCTAATGCAGTGACACAACCTATTAGTATTTTTTTAGTCACTTCTCATGTCTCCTTTAAAATAGTTTCTTTATATTTAGTTTTTATAACATAATAAAAAAAGGGATTTTCCCCCGATCCACATTCAAGAAAAAAATATACACTATATTAAAAAAAATGTAAAGAGAACCATAGAAAATAGAAAATAGAAGATGCTAAATAACGGAATTGCTCCGCTTTGCTCTCGCAATTCCTAAACTGCATTCGCGCTCCCGGACCAAAGTCCTCCGCGCTCATGCAGTTTCAGTTTATAAAATCAAGAAAAGCGCCTCATGCGAGCATGGGCGCTTTTCTTGATTTATAAACTTTATTTAGCACATGATTGGGCTTACGCTGATGGTGATCTCTTCGAGGACGTCAAGGAGAACACGTACAGTGTCAAGTGATGTGAGCATTGTTACTGAGTTAAGTGTAGCACACTTTCTTATTTCTACACCGTCTTCATAGTGAACACCTGAAAGTACGGCACGGGTATTGATAACGTAACTTACATATCCGGCGCGGATTGAATCAAGGATTTCTGTGCTGCCTTCTGAAAGCTTACGACGTACCCTTGTCTTGATTCCTCTCTCACGGAGATAATCTGCTGTTCCTATTGTAGCTTCAATGTTAAAGCCCATGTCATAGAAACGCTGGATAAGTGGGAATGCTTCTTCCTTATCTTCATCAGCAAGTGTTACCATTACTGTTCCATAGTTCTGAACTCTCATGCCAGAAGCGATCATAGCCTTATAAACCGCTCTATGGATCTTCTTATCATAACCGATTGCTTCACCTGTAGATTTCATTTCTGGTGACAGATATGAATCCATACCCTGAAGCTTTGAGAATGAGAAAGCTGGTGCCTTAACATAGTATTTATCACTCTTCTTTAATTCATGGTTAGCATAACCCTGACTCTCTAATGACTGGCCAAGCATTACGTAAGTTGCTATATCTGCAAGGTTGTAGCCTGTTGCCTTTGAAAGGAAAGGAACAGTTCTTGATGATCTTGGGTTAACCTCAATGATATAAACATCCTCATCATCAACGATGAACTGGATATTGTAAAGACCGCGGATGTTTATAGCAACACCAAGTCTTTCTGTATAGTCAACAATAGTATCTATTACATGCTGTGAAAGTGAGTATGGAGGATATACGCTGATGGAGTCACCTGAGTGTACACCGGTTCTTTCAACCAGTTCCATGATACCTGGGATAAATACATCCTTACCATCACAGATAGCATCAACTTCTACTTCCTTACCTCTGATATATTTATCAATAAGTACAGGCTTTGTGTCATCAACTGCAAATGCAGCTTCGAGGTAAGAATGAAGTCTGTCCTGCTTAGCAACGATCTGCATTGCACGTCCACCAAGTACGAAACTTGGACGAACAAGTACAGGATAACCGATCTCTTCAACTACCTTCATTCCTTCTTCTACACTGTTAACAGCATATCCCTTAGGTCCTGGGATATTAAGTTTCTGAAGAAGGTTCTCGAAAATGTCTCTATCCTCAGCTCTGTCAATGGCATCTGAATCTGTACCAATGATAGGTACTCCTCTTTCCGCAAGTGGAGCTGCAAGGTTAACCGCTGTCTGACCACCGAGAGATACGATAACACCATCTGGTTTCTCGTAGTCAATAATATCCATAACATCTTCAACACAGAGTGGCTCGAAATAGAGCTTGTCAGATGTTGTATAGTCAGTAGAAACTGTCTCTGGGTTGTTATTGATGATGATAGCTTCATAACCTGCATTTCTGATTGTCATGATAGCGTGAACTGATGAATAATCGAACTCAACACCCTGTCCGATACGGATAGGACCAGCACCAAGAACTATGATCTTCTTGTTGTTAGTAACAATAGATTCATTTTCTTTTTCATTTCCTGTTGAAATGCCATCGTATGTTGAATAGAAATATGGTACATAACTTGCAAACTCTGATGCACAAGTATCGATCATATTGTAAACAGGCATGATACCATTTTCTTTTCTCATATTGTAAACTTCGATTTCTTTCTTGTCCCATAACTTGGCAATCTCGATATCTGAGAAGCCCATTTCCTTGGCCTTCTTTAATTCTGTAAGATCACCCTTCTTATTAAGAAGTTCTTTTTCTTCATCTACAATATTTCTTATCTTCTCAACGAAGAACTTGTCTATTCTGTTATTTTCAATAATCTCTTCGATAGAAACGCCTCTGTAAAGGAGTTCTGCTATTGCATAGAATCTGTCATCTCTACCTTCTTTAATATATTCAATAAGATCTTCCTTAGGTGTATCAAGGAATTTATCTGTATGGATATGATAAACGCCGATCTCAAGAGATCTTACAGCCTTAAGTAAGCTTTCCTCAAGAGTACGGCCTACACTCATAGTCTCACCAGTAGCCTTCATCTGAGTACCAAGCTTATTCTCAGCATCTGCAAACTTATCAAATGGGAATCTTGGCATCTTTGTTACTACATAGTCAAGTGATGGCTCAAATGAAGCAACTGTATTAACAAGCTGGATCTCATCAAGTGTAAGACCAACACCGATCTTTGCTGAAACACGGGCGATTGGGTAACCACTGGCCTTTGAAGCAAGAGCTGATGATCTTGATACACGAGGATTTACTTCGATAACATAGTACTGGAATGATACAGGGTCAAGAGCGAACTGAACGTTACATCCACCTTCGATCTTAAGAGCTCTGATGATTCTGAGTGCTGAGCTACGAAGCATCTGATATTCCTTATTAGCAAGTGTCTGTGAAGGACAAACTACGACAGAGTCACCTGTATGAACACCGACTGGATCGATATTTTCCATATTACAGATAGTAATGGCAGTATCATTTTTATCACGCATTACTTCATATTCGATTTCCTTATAGCCCTTGATTGATTTCTCAATAAGAACTTCATGAACTGGAGAAAGTTTAAGAGCGTTCTTAAGAACTGTTTCAAGTTCTTCTCTGTTGTCTGCAAATCCACCACCTGTTCCTCCGAGTGTGAACGCAGGACGAAGAACTACTGGATATCCTATCTCCTCAGCTACTCTTATACCTTCTTCCATAGAATGTACTGTATCTGATGGTGGAACTGGCTCTCCTAATTCTTTACAAAGCTGTTTGAACATCTCACGGTCTTCTGCACGCTCGATTGATTCTGAGCTTGTACCAAGAAGTTCAACCTGACACTCCTTTAATACGCCCTTCTTTTCAAGCTGCATTGCAAGGTTAAGACCTGTCTGTCCACCAATACCCGGGAGGATAGCGTCTGGTCTCTCGTGACGAACGATCTTAGCAAGGAACTCAAGGTTAAGAGGCTCCATGTAGATCTTATCTGCTACATTTTTATCTGTCATGATAGTAGCAGGGTTAGAGTTGCAGAGGATAACTTCATATCCCTCTTCTTTTAAGGCAAGACAAGCCTGTGTACCGGCATAGTCGAACTCTGCTGCCTGTCCGATTACGATAGGGCCTGAGCCGATTACAAGGATTCTGTGAAGGTCTGTTCTCTTAGGCATTTGTCTTTACCTCCTCTATCATCTTAACGAAATCTTTAAAAATATAATAAGCATCTTCTGGACCAGGAGCTGCTTCAGGATGGAACTGAACGCTCATTACATGGTCTTTTTTACATATAACACCTTCATTTGTATTATCAAGAAGGTTAACATATGCAACTTCAAGTGGAGTATTTTTAAGGCTTTCATCATCAACAGCATATGAATGATTCTGTGATGTGATATCAACTCTGCCAGTTGAAAGCTGCTTAACAGGATGGTTACCACCTCTATGTCCAAACTTAAGCTTATATGTCTTTGCACCGTAAGCAAGAGAAATAATCTGATGTCCGAGACAGATACCCATGATAGGATACTTCCCTATCAGAGCTTTTATTGTTGCGATTGTCTCCGGAACATCTGTTGGATCGCCAGGGCCATTTGAAATGAATACCGCATCCGGATTCATTGCGATTATCTCTTCTGCAGTAGTATTATAAGGAACCACTGTAACATCAAGTCCAAGCTGGACCATATCACGCACGATATTCTGCTTCATACCACAGTCGATTGCTACAATATGATAATGTTCCTTAGCCTTTCCAGTCTCAACAAGATAATGGATAACATTCTTTGTTGAAACCTTTGCTACGCTGTCATGAGGGATTTCTGTTTCAGCAAGCTTCTTTAAACCTTCTTCTTTAGTTGTATCTGCTGATGTGAGAAGAACTTTCATGCTACCTACATCTCTGATCTTTCTTGTAAGTAGTCTTGTGTTTACCCCTTCGATTCCGGGGATTTTGAATTTCTGCATTGCCTCTGCAAGTGTCATGCTGCATCTAAAATTAGAGGGAGCATCACAGTACTCATGTACGATCAACGCTCCCAATTTAAAACCAGATGACTCATAGTCATCTACATTAATTCCATAATTACCAATAAGAGGATATGTCATTACGACTGCCTGATTCGTGTAAGACGGATCAGATAAAATCTCCTGATATCCAACCATTGAAGTATTAAATACAATTTCAAAAACATAATCGCCTAATGGCTGAGATTCCTCACCCATATAACCGAATGCTGTTCCTTCGAAGACACTTCCGTCTTCCATGATGATTTTTCTTTTCTGCTTTTCCATCGTTTTTACCTCAAAAATTACAAAAAAAAATCTATAGTTCCAAAACTCTAATGTATTATTTTACAGTTCAGATAACTTCTTGTCAAACCTATCTTTACGAGTATCGCCAAAAATTTTTGTAGGATACTTTCCTGTAAAGCATGCAGTACAGATTTTATCAGTATTAGCAAGCTCTTTAAGAGATTCCACTGGGAGGTATGCCAGTGTATCTGCTCCGATCATTTTGCAGATTTCCTCTGTTGAGTGACTTACTGCTATAAGTTTTTCTCTTGAATCGATATCTGTGCCATAATAACAAGGATTAAGAAAAGCAGGAGCGGATATTCTCATATGTATCTCCTTAGCACCGGCTTCACGTATCATTTCAATTATCTCACGGCTTGTAGTTCCACGAACGATAGAATCATCAATGAGAACTACCCTCTTATCCTTTACAGTACTTACAACTGGCGCTAACTTCATCTGAACAAGACGGGTTCTTCCAGCTGATTCAGGGGCGATAAATGTTCTACCTATATATTTATTCTTTATCATTCCGATTCCGTATGGAATTCCTGATTCAAGACTGAACCCAAGTGCTGCATCAAGTCCTGAATCTGGAACTCCAACAACTACATCAGCTTCCACTGGTGCATTTTTAGCAAGGATCCTGCCGGCCTTGATACGCGAATCATGAACTGATACGCCATCGATCACTGAATCCGGGCGAGCAAAATAAATATTTTCAAATATACAAGATGATCTTTCTTTTGTTCCGCAAAGATCAGTTATTGATTTCATTCCATCTTCGTTAAATACAAGCATTTCTCCAGGCACAATATCCCTTACAAATCTTGCTCCGACTGCATTTATAGCACAGCTCTCTGAAGCAACCACATATCCTCCGTCAGGGAAAACACCATAGCAAAGAGGTCTAAATCCATTTGGATCACGAACAGCTATCATTTTTGTTGGTGACATGAAGCAAAGGGAAAATGCCCCATCAAGTCTTTTTACCGCTGATGCAATAGCCTCTTCTATAGAAGGTTTCTTTAATCTTTCTCTTGTTACGAGATATGCGATTATCTCTGTATCACTTGAAGTATGGAAAATGGCTCCGTCCTCTTCTAACTCATCACGAAGAACAGCCGCATTACTGATGTTTCCGTTATGGGCAAGAGCCAGGCGGCCTTTCTTGTGATTTATCTCAATAGGCTGGCAGTTTCTTCTTTCATTTCCACCAGTAGTACCATATCTTACATGTCCAACGGCAATTCTTCCCTTAGGAAATTTTTCCATTACATCATGTGTCATTACTTCACTTACAAGTCCTAAGTCTTTATGTGATGCGAAGACACCATCATCATTAACTACGATCCCGCAGCTTTCCTGACCTCTATGTTGAAGTGAAAAAAGGCCATAGTAAACAATATCAGCTACATTTGTGATTTCCTTTGAATATACTCCAAATACTCCGCATTCCTCGTGAATTGCCATGTTTTTTCTCCTGTTTTATGAATACTACTGTTTAATGGTTGCTTTTTCTATATATAAATTACCGCTTACTGGTTGTTTTTCTTCCTATTATTAAGGGCTGCTTCAATAAACTTTGTAAAAAGTGGATGTGATCTGTCAGGACGTGACTTAAATTCTGGGTGGAACTGTACTCCCACATAGAATGGTCTATCTGAAATCTCAACTGTTTCAACAAGGTGTCCATCTGGTGAAAGTCCTGAAAGTGTAAGTCCTGCCTTTTCAAGCACTTCTCTATATTCATTATTAAATTCATATCTATGTCTATGACGTTCGCTGATTGAAACAGTTCCATCAGGATTTACTACTGTTCCCTTTGTCTCCTCGTGACTTTCTTCTGCTAATGACTCACGGTAAGCTTTTTCAATAACTGTTCCATTCTTAAGGTCGCAAGGATACGCCCCAAGACGGAGTGTTCCACCCTTATCGATCTCATCACTCTGACCTGGCATAAAATCAATTACCTTATTCTTGCAGAGTTCATTAAACTCACCAGAGTTTGCATCAGCAATTCCTGCCACATGTCTTGCATATTCAATAACAGCTATCTGCATGCCAAGACAGATTCCAAAATATGGAACATAATTTTCTCTGGCATATTTAGCTGCCTGGATCATTCCTTCGATTCCTCTTTCACCAAAGCCACCTGGTACTATGATTCCATCAAGATGTCCTAACTTTTCTTTAGCATTTTCTTCTGTAATCTGTTCTGAATCTATCCATTCAATATCTACTTCAGCTAAATTTGTATATCCTGCTGAACGAAGAGCCTCTGCCACTGAAAGATAAGCATCATGTAATTCAACATACTTGCCAACAAGACCGATAGTAACCTTTTCATTAAGACTATGGATCCTCTCCACAAGGCCCTTCCACTTAGTGAGGTTTGGAGCTGGTGCATCAATATGAAGCTTACGACATACTACATCTGAGAATTTAGACTTATCTAACATAAGAGGTGCTTCATAAAGTGATGGAAGAGTTAAGTTTTCAATTACACAGTCCGTCTCAACATTGCAAAACATAGCAATCTTCTTAAAGATCGAATCTTCAAGAGGCTCGTCACAACGAAGGACAAGTATATCAGGACATACTCCCATACCCTGAAGTTCCTTTACCGAATGCTGAGTTGGCTTAGATTTATGTTCATCTGAACCACTAAGAAATGGTACAAGTGTTACATGGATGAAAAGTGAATTCTCTCTGCCAACCTCAAGACTTATCTGACGTACAGCTTCAAGGAATGGCTGAGACTCGATATCACCGATCGTTCCACCGATCTCTGTGATAACAACATCTGCATTTGATTTCTTACCAACGCTATATACAAAATCCTTGATCTCATTTGTTACATGAGGGATAACCTGAACTGTTGATCCCAGGTATTCTCCTCTTCTTTCCTTATTAAGTACATTCCAGTAAACCTTACCTGTTGTAAGATTTGAATACTTATTTAAATCTTCATCTATGAATCTTTCATAATGCCCAAGATCTAAGTCTGTTTCTGCTCCATCTTCAGTTACATATACTTCGCCATGCTGAAATGGGCTCATGGTTCCTGGATCTACATTGATATATGGGTCTAATTTCTGTGATGCTACTTTAAGTCCTCTTGCCTTTAACAGTCTTCCCAGTGATGCTGCTGTAATTCCTTTTCCGAGTCCTGATACGACTCCACCTGTAACAAAAATATATTTTGTCATATTGATTGGTTCCTCCAAATGTATATAAAATTTATTTTTTTCCGTAGCACATCTCGCGAACCTTCGTTCGCTCGATGATGCGGTCTCTCCAAGGGCATATATCTGCTTCCAACAGATATATTAACTATATAAGCAGTCCTTTTCATATAAATATGAAGGACTGCTTATATAGCATATATGACTTTGGCTCGACTTCGCACAAAAAAAGGCAAAGAGGTCCTTGATTTTAAGAAAGACCTCTTTGCCTTTTTACTCGCCTATTCTACTCCTGTGTCATATCACTGTCAATATTTTTTTAAAATTCTTCTATATCAAGCCTTGCCTACCTACTGAGGTGACGTTGCCTACCTACTGAGGTGACGTTGCTTACCTAGTATAACGTCACTTAAATAACTCCTCAGCGTAGCCCGCTACGCCTACGTTTTTTGAGACGCACTCTCGAGCAAGCATTCAGCGCATTAGTCCAGTTATTTTGCGAACGTTATACTAGTTAAAAAAGCCTATTTTCTTAATATGAAAACAGGCTTTTTTTAAATCTATTTACTTAAAGACTTTCCCTATCCAAGAATCTTAGTCTACGCTAAAAAGTAATTTTGCATATGAAGGATATGGCCAATTCTTCTCTGGCACATTCTTTTCAGCATCATCTGCTGGAGCTCTGAGTTCATCCATAAGAGGAAGAACTTTATCTCTTATTGCTTCTGACTGAGCCTTGATATCTTCTATCTTTGAAACTTCATCGATAGTAGCAGATAATTCATCAGCTTTCTCTGAGATAAGATCAATATCTTTAGAAAGAATATCAATAACCTTTGACTCATACTTACCTGCTCCAAGACCAAGTCCCTTCTTTACAGACTCAGTATTTATAAGTGATGACTCATAATCATAAATTGCAGGAAGGATGTTCTTTGTAGCCATATCAACCATTGTTCTTGCTTCGATTATGATTGTCTTGTTGTAGTTATCAAGTAAGATTTCTTCTCTTGACTCAAGCTCGCTTGCTACATAAACCTTAAGGCCTGTGAGCATATCCATGTTCTTCTTATCTGTAAGATGAGGAAGTGCATCTGGAGTTGTTCTGTAATTTGAAAGGCCACGCTTTGCAGCTTCTTCAAGCCATGAATCATCATAACCATTTCCATCGAAAATGATTCTCTTATGCTCCTTAATTGTCTTCTGAATAAGCTTATGAAGTTCTGTTTCAAAATCAGTTGCATTTTCAAGAATATCTGCATATTTCTGAAGGACACTGGCAACTGCTGCATTAAGCATAATGTTTGCACATGCTATTGAGTTCTGGCTTCCAAGCATTCTAAATTCGAACTTATTACCTGTAAATGCAAATGGTGATGTTCTGTTACGATCTGTTGAATCACGCTTAAATAATGGAAGAACATCAACCCCAAGCTTCATAGGCTTCTTAGCTACTCCGCCATATGGTACATCTTCTTCAATAGCTTTAAGAACTCCTGTAAGTTCATCTCCAAGGAACATTGAAACTACTGCTGGAGGTGCTTCATTTGCGCCAAGTCTGTGATCGTTACCTGCTGTTGCTACAGTAATTCTGAGAAGATCCTGATATTCATCTACTGCTTCAATAACAGCTACAAGGAAAGTAAGGAACTGCGCATTTTCATATGGTGTATCACCAGGTGAAAGAAGATTGATTCCTGTATCTGTTGCCATAGACCAGTTATTATGCTTGCCTGAACCATTTACACCTTCAAACGGCTTCTCATGAAGAAGGCATACAAGATCATGCTTAAGGGCAACCTTCTGCATAATTTCCATTGTAAGCTGGTTCTGATCAGTAGCAAGGTTTGTTGAAGAATAGATTGGAGCAAGTTCATGCTGAGCTGGAGCAACTTCGTTATGCTCTGTCTTGGCAAATACACCAAGCTTCCAAAGCTCTTCATTTAAATCTTCCATATATTTTGTAACTCTTGTTGGAATTACACCGAAGTAATGATCTGAAAGTTCCTGTCCCTTTGGAGCTGGTGCTCCAAAAAGTGTACGTCCTGCGAATTTAAGGTCAGGTCTTAAATCATATAATTTCTTATCAACAAGGAAATATTCCTGCTCAGGTCCAACTGATGTACGAACACATTTAACATCTTCGTTTCCAAAGAGCTTAACAACTCTAAGAGCCTGTTTATTAAGAGCTTCCATAGATCTGAGAAGTGGTGTCTTCTTATCAAGTGCCTGTCCACCGTATGAACAGAAAGCTGTTGGAATACAAAGTGAATTACCTTTAATAAATGCATATGATGTAGGGTCCCAAGCTGTATAACCTCTAGCTTCAAATGTAGCTCTAAGTCCACCTGATGGGAATGATGAAGCATCTGGCTCACCCTTAATGAGTTCCTTACCTGAAAACTCCATTATTACTCTGCCGTCTGCACCTGGTGTAATAAAACTGTCATGCTTTTCTGCTGTGATTCCTGTCATTGGCTGGAACCAATGAGTATAGTGTGTTGCTCCATGCTCAAGAGCCCACTCTTTCATTGCCTGAGCAACTTCATTTGCAAGACCGATGTCAAGCTTTGCGCCCTCATCAATAGTTTTTCTAAGTGAAGCATATACTTCTGGTGCAAGTTTTGCCTTCATTGTTCTATCATCAAACACAAGGCTTCCAAATAACTCTGGTACTGAACTCATTTTATTTATCCTCCTACTATTTTGTGTTCTTACTTCTTTTTGCTTGGCATCTCGCCTTCGCCAAGCTTCGGCTCGATGTCGGATATTCGTCAAATGTCATTTGACAAATATCCTCTCCCCCCATCTAAGATGTTATCATTTGCAAGCAAGCTTGCATTCTTACATCTTAGATGGATGGAGACAAGCTACTTGTTTTTGACGCTTATCTCATTATCAACGCAAAAAAGGCGCTTTCCGGGTGTTATCCGAAAAGCGCCTTTGCTTTTATGTTCGTTATGGTACTCTTTTATTCATCCATTGTCAACAAATTTTTTTTGCAATTTTTTTCAGGCGAAAAAAATACAACTTAAATGACTAAAACCACCAATATATGACAAGATTAAAATACCACTTATTTTTCGGGTTATTCTTCAATAACCTTGATTCTTTCAATCATGCCTTGGCTAAACAAAAATGCATCATTTTTTTCAAGATCTTTTTTTATTGTTCTTTGCTGAGCAAAAGATATATCAATTACCTTAATATTTGGAATATCTTCAAATGCCACTTTAAGATTCTTATATTGTAATGATCAACCCTCTCAGCAGTATTTCTTCCCTCTACAGCAAATAATCGCCATTTATTTCATTGGTTTTATAAGTTACAATACATGATTCTACTGCAAACAACTCATATATTTTTGTTGTTTCAGCAACTTTTGTTATATCATCTATAAACTCTTTATTTTTAGCTAATTCTCTATATTTTTTTGCGTGTCAATAATAAACTTAGACTCCAAGCTTTGCGTCCACGGATTTCTCCGTGTTTGCCATTGTATCGTTCACAATCAGAGTATAATCCCTTAATTATGTATTGTCAATTTAATTAGTACTTTTTGTACATATTCAGCATTTACATTCGTGCACTTTGTACACTCACTCATATCAAGTAAGGGGTTCCACTTTTTAGCTCGAGGCATAAATAAATGGTCCCATAACCCCGTCACCCGAGGTACGTAGGCGTAGCGGGCTACGCTGAGGATTTTTGAGGCGTGCTATCGATGTAAGCAGGCAAGCATTCGGTCCAGTTATTTAAGTGACGTTATACTAGTAGCCCATCAGGTATCTATCAACCTCGGCTGCGGCTGATTTTCCTTCTACTATGGCATGGACAACCAACGACTGTCCCCTATGCATATCTCCCGCAGTAAATACTTTATCTACATTGGTCTGGTAGTCATTTTCTCTTGTCTCTACCACATTTCTTTCGGTTCTTTTTACCTTAAAAGCATCTGCAGTATAGTTTTCGCAACCAGTAAATCCCGCTGCCACAAGAAGAAGATCACATGGAATTTCTTTTTCAGTTCCAGCTTCTTCTACAAGACTTCTTCCTTCGAAATGTACCTTTACGGTAACTATCTTCTTTAGATTTCCATCTTTATCTGTCTCAACTTTCTTAACAGTTGTTGAATACTGTCTTGGATCCTTTCCAAAAACTGCTATTGCCTCTTCATGGCCATAATCAGTCTTTTTAACCTTAGGCCACTCAGGCCATGGATTTGAAGGAAGCCTTTCAATTGGTGGTTCCGGCATCATTTCAAGAGCAACAACAGACTTGGCACCTTCTCTCATACATGTACCTATACAATCGTTACCTGTATCACCGCCGCCGACAATAACTACATTCTTTCCCGCAGCTGATATAAAATCTTCGCTGTCTTTCTTTGGAAGTTCTGCAGGCAATCTGTTATTTGTCTTAAGAAGTGCCTTAGTTGTTCTGGTAAGAAAATCCACTGCCAGGTACATACCATGCTTAACCTTGTCAATCCCTTCAGCATTGAGTCTTCTTGCTTCTTTTGCGCCACAGCAGAGAATTATTGCATCAAAACTTTTAACCAGCTCCTCTGCAGAAATGTCTCCTTTTCCTTTTCCACCTACATTTACGCCGGTTTTAAAAACAACTCCTTCTTCTTCCATAAGAGCCTTACGACGAAAAATTACATTCTTATCCAGTTTCATATTAGGAATACCAAACATAAGAAGACCACCTATCTCTTCTTCACGTTCAAAAACAGTTACAGAATGTCCTCTGTAATTAAGGTCATCCGCCGCTGCAAGGCCTGCCGGGCCTGCTCCTACAACAGCAACCTTCATACCACTTCTTACCTTAGGTATCTCCGGCTGTACATATCCTCTCTTAAATGCCTCTTCGATTATAAAGAGCTCATTTTCATGGACTGTCACAGCTTTTCCATTAAGACCGCACATGCAGGCTTTCTCACAGAGTGCAGGACAAACGCGTCCTGTAAACTCTGGAAAATTGCTTATCTTATGGAGTCTTATATATGCTTCCTTAATATGTCCCTTAAATAATTCATCATTAAATTCCGGAATAAGATTATGAAGAGGACATCCTGTTATCATACCTGAAAGCTTTACTGCTGACTGGCAAAGAGGAACTCCACAATTCATACATCTGGCAGCCTGCTCACATCTTTTTTCCTCATCCATGGCAATATGGAATTCAGCAAAATTCTTTAATCTTTCTTCAGGGCTTACCATCTCATTATCTGTTCTTTCATAATCAAGAAATCCTGTCATTTTTCCCATTTCTTTTTAGCCCTCCTTAGCCTGCGATCTCATGAAATGCTTCTGTACGTGCGTTGTCCGGTGTAAGTCCCTGATTCTCGTACTTGGCAATAGTTGACATCATTATCTGGTAATCCTTAGGAACGATCTTCTTAAATAATGGAAGATAAGTATCAAAGTCTTTAAGGATCATCTCTGCTTTCTTTGAACCTGTTTCCTTAAGATAATCAGTAAGTATTCCCTTTAATTCTTCTATATCATACTTATCAGTAACCTGATTTAAAGTATCAAGGTCCTTATTCATTCTCTTATAAAGACTGTGATCCGTATCAAGTACATAAGCAATACCACCTGACATACCGGCAGCAAAGTTCTTACCAGTCTGGCCTAAAATGACTGCACGTCCGCCTGTCATATATTCAAGTCCGTGATCACCGCAGCCTTCACTTACAGCTATAGCACCAGAATTTCTTACACAGAATCTCTCACCTGCAATACCTGTGATATAAGCCTTACCTGAAGTAGCACCGTAGAGAGCTACATTTCCGATGATGATATTTTCATCAGCCTTATATCCCGCATTAGAAGGAGGTGTAACAATAAGCTTTCCACCTGAAAGCCCCTTACCAAAACCATCATTTGCGTCTCCTGTAAGTCTTATAGTAAGTCCCTTAGGAATAAATGCGCCAAATGACTGGCCACCGCCACCTACAGCATTTACTACATATGTATCTTCCTCTAATGAAGATCCCATTCTCTTTGTTATCTCTGATCCAAGGATCGTACCAAATGAACGGTCTGTACTTGAAACTTTAACTTCAACCTGTTTCTTTAATTCCTTAGCATTCTTAGATGAAATAGTCTTTCCATCTCCATTTATGCCAAGCATCTCTGGAAGAAGGATCTTTTCATCAAGAGTCTTATCAAGCTCAAAATCAAAGAGCTTATTTCTATCAAAATGTGACTCCTTCGCATTTGCTGTTTCCTGATTTAATATTACTGAAAGATCAAGTTCTTCCATATATTTTCTAGACAGATCATTTCTTACCTTAAGACAGTCTGTGTGACCTACCATTTCATTAACAGTCTTAAATCCAAGAGACGCCATGATCTCTCTAAGCTCCTCAGCTATATGAGTCATGAAATTCATAACTGCTTCAGGTGTACCCTTGAAGCACTTACGAAGCTTCTCGTTCTGAGTTGCTATACCTACAGGACATGTATCCTTTGAGCATACTCTCATCATCATACATCCCATACATACCAGTGGAGCTGTAGCAAAACCAAATTCCTCTGCGCCGAGAAGTGCTGCAACTGCCACATCTCTTCCACTCATTAACTTACCATCTGTCTCAATCCTTACTCTGTTTCTAAGTCCATTAGCAATAAGGCTCTGATGAGCTTCTGCAAGACCAAGTTCCCAAGGAAGTCCGGCATGGTGCACACTGCTTCCAGGAGCAGCTCCTGTACCGCCGTCAAAACCTGAAATAAGGATTACTTCTGCACCGGCTTTTGCAACACCAGAAGCAATAGTTCCAACACCAGCTTCTGATACAAGCTTAACCGAAATGCCGGCATTTCTATTGGCATTCTTTAGATCATAGATAAGCTGAGCTAAGTCTTCGATCGAATAAATGTCATGATGAGGTGGTGGTGAAATAAGAGACACACCAGGAGTTGAAAATCTTGTCTTTGCTACCCAAGGATAAACCTTCTTTCCTGGAAGATGTCCGCCTTCACCAGGTTTAGCCCCCTGTGCCATCTTGATCTGGATTTCATTTGCACTGACAAGATAAGCACTTGTAACACCAAATCTTCCTGAAGCTACCTGCTTTATAGCAGAATTCTTCTCTGTTCCAAATCTCTCTGCATCTTCACCGCCTTCACCGGTATTGGATTTTCCACCCAGTCTGTTCATTGCGATGGCTAATGTTTCATGAGCTTCCTTTGAGATAGAACCATAAGACATAGCACCAGTCTTAAATCTCTTAACGATCTCACTTACAGGTTCAACGTCCTCTAACTTAACAGGCTTTCTATTTGGAACAAACTCTAAGAGACTTCTTAAAGTATGAGGACGCTTAACATCATCCACAAGTTCAGTATATGCCTTAAAGTCCTCGTCACTATTGGTTCTTACAGCCTTCTGGAGGGCAAGGATAGTACGTGGATCATAGAGATGATCTTCTGCCTCCTTGCCGCTGCGAAGCTTATGATAGCCCTCACTGTCAAGAGAATCATCAACTGAAAGTCCCATAGGATCAAAAGCCTTATTATGTCTATATGTTACATCTTCATTTATTTCCTTAAGTCCGATACCGCCAACACGGCTTACGATACCGCTGAAACATTTGTCTACTAACTCTTCTGAAAGACCTACTGCCTCAAAGATCTTCGCTGACTGATATGACTGGATAGTTGAAATACCCATCTTTGCCGCAATCTTAACAACACCTGAAAGAAGTGCATTATTATAGTCTTCAATTGCTGTATGGTAATCCTTATCAAGAATTCCATTGTCTATCATCTCAGTGATACATTCATGAGCAAGATATGGATAAATGGCTCTTGCACCAAATCCAAGAAGCGCTGCCATATCATGTACATTTCGTGGCTCACCACTTTCAAGGATAAGAGATACCGCTGTCCTCTTCTTTGTTCTTACTAAATGCTGCTCTACATATGAGACTGCAAGAAGTGATGGAATTGGTAAATGATTCTCATCAACGCCTTTATCAGAAAGTACTATTATGTTATTTCCTTCTGAAACTGCTCTGTCTACTTCTACGCTAAGCTTATCTAATGCCCTATCTAAAGATGTATTCTTATAATAAAGGATTGATACAGTTTCAGTACGGAATCCAGGCTGATCAAGTTCCTTTATCTTAAGAAGGTCAACCCCTGTAAGGATTGGGTGATTTACTTCCAGCACTCTGCAGTTATCACCTTTTTCTAAAAGGAGATCACCGTCTGAACCGATATACACTGTTGTATCTGTTACTATCTTTTCTCTAAGTGAATCGATCGGAGGATTTGTTACCTGCGCAAATCTCTGATGGAAGTATCTAAAGAGTGATGAATGTCTCTTTGAAAGCACTGCAAGTGGTACGTCATGACCCATTGAAACTGTAGGCTCGATACCATTTATAGCCATTGGAGCTATCTCTTCTTTTACATCTTCATAGGTATAACCAAATACTTTAAATAATTTATGTCTTAATGATTCTTCATGATTTTCAACTTTTTTGTTAGGAATCTTAAGATCAGCAAGATGAAGGAGATTCTGATCCAGCCATTCTCCATAAGGATTCTTTCTTGCATATCTTTCCTTACATTCCTGATCCGTTATTATCCTCTTTTCCTTCGTATCAACAAGAAGGATCTTACCTGGCTCAAGTCTTGACTTCTTAACTATATGAGAAGGATCAATATCAAGAACACCGACTTCTGATGAAAGGATGAGTCTGTTGTCATCTGTTACATAATAACGGGATGGACGAAGGCCATTTCTATCAAGAGTTGCTCCCATAACTTCACCATCTGTGAAAAGGATAGCTGCAGGGCCGTCCCAGGGCTCCATCATTGTTGCATAATAGTGATAGAAATCTTTCTTTTCTCCATCTATCATCTCATCATGCTTCCAAGGTTCAGGAATAGTGATCATCATTGCAAGAGGAAGATCCATACCATTCATGTAGAGGAATTCCAATGTATTATCTAACATGGCTGAGTCTGAACCAACTGATGAAATAACAGGATAAACTTTATCAATATCACTCTTGATAAGAGGAGATGTCATAGTCTCTTCACGAGCCAGCATCCTGTCAGCATTACCCTTTATAGTATTGATCTCACCATTATGAGCTATCATTCTATATGGATGAGCTCTGTACCACGAAGGTGTCGTATTAGTTGAGAATCTTGAATGTACGATACCGATGGCTGACTTATAGCCGCCGGAGTTAAGATCTGTATAGAATTTTCTTAACTGTTTAACAAGGAACATTCCCTTATATACTATTGTTCTAGAAGACATTGAACAGATATATGCATCATCGTCCGAGCTCTGCTCAAATTCACGTCTTATAATATAAAGCTGTCTATCAAAATCTCTTCCCTTTTCTACATTTTCAGGGCGTCCTATGAAACACTGCACGATATGTGGCATACATAAAAGTGCAGGCTCTCCAAGTACTTCCGGAGTGATAGGTACTTCTCTCCAGCCAAGGAATTTAAGACCGCTCTTTTCTGTTATTACCTGCATCATACGCATGGCAAACATTCTCTTTAATTTATCCTGAGGCAGGAAACACATTCCTATTCCGTAATCCCCTTCATCTCCAAGGACGATTTGTTGTTTAGCTGCTTCCTTCTTGAAAAAGCTATGGCATATCTGAAGTAATATTCCAACTCCGTCTCCGACTTTTCCAGTTGCATCCTTACCTGCTCTATGTTCAAGTTTTTCTACAATGCTGAGGGCATCATCCAAAACATCCTCTGTTTTTCTGCCGTCAATATTAACAACTGCACCAATACCGCAGGCATCATGTTCTTCTGTAAGATACTGCTGATATTTCTCCTTATCCATACTGCTTTTCCTTTCTTTTGCTTTATCCGGCTTTAGTCGCCATTACTTTGCTTTTTTACAGCTAAAATCAGCCTTACTTTGCTTTTTATGGCTGCAATCTCCATCGCATTACCTTAACGCGATACCATATAAACAACAAAAGGCGCTCTTCGGCCGTAAACCGAAAAGCGCCTTTGCTTTTGTCATGGAACATAATTTATACCTGTTCGCAGGATATGTCAAGAATAAAATTAAGTTTTTTTGCTTTTTGCAAATTTTTTTAATGTCGAACTCAACTTTGACTTGACTTTATTTAGTCATCAAAATATAATTTCTACATATTTTTTATTTCTGATATGATTAGTTTATCGGAATTTAAGCATTCTCCGAAATTAAAGAAAAAACAGGGGAGATCAAATATGTCATATACCGCAGAAGATGTTTTAGAATACGTAGCTGAAGAAGACGTAAAGTTTATCCGTCTTGCATTCCTTGATGTTAACGGAATTCATAGGAACCTTTCAATTCTTCCAGCTGAATTAAAGAAAGCATTTAATTTTGGAATTCCAATCGACGCTACAGCAATCGATGTTTTCCATAAAGTAACAGGATCAGATCTTTTACTTCATCCAGATCCATCTACTCTTTCAGTTTTACCTTGGAGACCTGAACATGGACGCGTAGTAAGAATGTATTGCAGTCTTACTTATCCTGATGGACGCCCATTTGAATGCGACACCAGATCTCTTCTTAAGAAGGCAGTAAGTGATGCTAAAGCATGTGGCTTAGAGTTTACTTTTGGATCAGAGATGGAATTCTATCTTTTTAAATTAGATGATGATGGCAATAAGACTTTTCAGCCTTATGATAATGCTTCTTATCTTGATATTGCTCCAGAAGATAAGGGAGAAAATATCCGTCGTGAGATCTGTCTTACATTAGAGCAGATGGATATCATCCCTCTTTCATCTCATCATGAGATCGGCCCTGGCCAGCATGCAATTAATTTTATACATGGAGACCCTATCACTGCCGCAGATAATGCAGTTACATTTAAAAATGTAGTTGAGACAGTTGCCGGCCGTAATGGACTCTGGGCTTCATTTGCGCCAAAGCCACTCAAGGATAAAGCTGGTTCTGCCTTCAGAGTTATCATGTCAGCCAGAGATTCTAAAGGTGAATTCCCTGCTGAACCGATCATTGGAGGTCTTTTAGATAAGATACCTGAAATGATGGCTTTTCTTAATCCTATTGATGATTCATATAGAAGACTTGGTACCAGCCGTGCCCCACTCTATATTTCCTGGTCAAAGGATAATCGCTCTCAGCTTATCCGCTTCCAGAATACAGATATTGCAAATCCTAAAATTATCCTTAGATCACCTGATCCACAGGCAAATCCTTATATAACATTTGCCCTTATGATCTATGCAGCTCTTGACGGATTAAAGAATAATACAAAGCCTATGGATCCGGTAAGTTTTGATCTTCAGGATGCAACTTCACAGGAAGTATCATCTCTTACAAAACTTCCTGAGACAATCTCTATTGCAAAGAACATTATGAAGAACAGCTTCTTTATAAAGGATATCGTTCCAGAAGAGATCATACGTCTTTATCTTGAGAAATAAACTATTGAAATAACTACGTAAAGATATAAATCCCGTAATAAATATCAGCGGGATAGCATGAGGTTTTTTAAATGCCATTATTAGAACATACATACAGCCTTCTTATCATTTCAGCATCAGAAGGTTTTACAACATCATTTAAAAACATCATACCAAAACAACGTTTTTCCAAAATTTCCGTTGCTACAAACGAAACAGAGGCCAGACGAAATCTGGCCTCTGATAATTTTGATCTTATTATAATCAATTCTCCTCTTTGTGGTGAATCTGCCCAAAGATTAGCAATCGACCTTGGAAGCAACAAAACAACAGTAGTTCTCCTTTGTGTTAAAAATGATATCCAGTCGGAAATCTATTCTGCTGTTTCAATCCACGGAATCCTTACTGTAGCAAAACCAATCTCTAGAACCATCGTTCTTGAAACAATTGATGATATGTGCGCTTACCACGAAAGACTGAGACGTCTTGCAAAAAAGACCACATCTCTCGAAACGAAAATGCAGGAAATCCGTCTCGTAAACCGTGCAAAATGGCTCCTCATCGAAAATGAACATATGTCTGAGGATGAAGCCCACCATTATATTGAAAAATACGCCATGGATCACAGCCTTTCCAAGGGAGAAGTGGCTGAAATCATCAAACAAAAATATGGTGAATAGTATTATTTTGTCTCAAAATAATATAGATATACATCCTCTAAACTTATTTCATCCGTAGACAATCTAAACCCTTCTGGAAGTGTTTCAAACATTTTCCTAAAATAATACTTCCCTTGTTTTCTAACTATATTTCCTCCGGAGTATTTTTCCTGAAGCTTAAGAATGTCCTTTCTTTCACATTCTATTATTCCCGCTTTATCTTTTACTTCCTTCATAAGATTTTCCACACTGTCAGATTTAATACACTGGCCTTTCTTTATGAGAAGGACCTTATCAGCAATAACATCAATATCCGATACGATGTGTGTTGCTAAAAGCACTATCTTTTGATCTGATATTTCAGCTATTATATTTCTCATATTGATCCTTTCTTTTGGATCAAGCCCTGCTGTAGGCTCATCTAATATAACCAGCTCCGGACTCCCTAGCAGCGCCTGTACCAGCATCACTCTTTGTCTCATTCCTCCAGAAAGAGCCGCTAATTTTCTGTTTCTTACTTCATAAAGATTCACCTTTTTTAACCAAAATTCAATTTCTTCTTCCAGTTTTTCCTTCCTAATTTCCTTAAGCCTGCCTATATATCTTAGGAAATCCACAGCTGAAAAACCTGAATAATACCCCTGTTGCTGTGGCATATAACCAATTTTACCCCTATAGTTCTTCCCCATCTTTTTTGTGTCTTCGCCATCCCATCTTATGCTCCCCTCTGTCGGAGTAATGTTATCAGTGATGAGATTCATAAGGGTTGACTTTCCGGCGCCATTTGGCCCTAAAAGTCCATATATTCCCGGTGTAAAACAATAATTAAATCTGTTAAGCGCCGTTACCTTATTATATTTTTTCGTAAGATCAGTTATTTTTAATTCCATTATTTTTTAACCCGTTCTCCCTAAACTTCTTCTCTTCCCTCTATTAAGTAATAAGCCATCATGAGAAGTGCCGCGAGTATTCCAGCTACAAACATAGCTAGTCCCGGACCATAATCCCTCATGATATTATTAAAGATAAACGCCTGGGCAAATGTAACATTTCCCATAAAATCTATTCCAAGATATGCAAGAGTATCAGGAAGAATCAAAATGAGCACTGCAACCGTTAACCCTTTTATCCCTCCCATTTTATCTGCTAAAAAACTGACAAAAAATCCAAACGCCGCAAGCAACAGACTCTGCATTAAAATAAAAAGAATATAGAATCCCGCTATTGAAATATGAAGTCTAAAATCCTCAAACGACCGGATGCTTTGTACCGGCGCTTCAAGATTTTTAAATTTATAATTGTTATTAATTTCTATTATTCTAAATATGAAGGAAACTACTGTTATAATAAATGCTATTATTATTATATTTCCGCTTCTATGATAAAAGAGTTTTTCTCTTCCTTTTTTTGTTGTACGTATCACATATCTCATATCGTTTTCTCTATCAAAAGAATAGAGCGGATATGCTATAAGAATTATCATAATGATACTTATCAGAGACATAAACATGACTTTCCTTATATTTACATAATCTGTACCAAAGAAAATATTATAGGGCTTTTCATTGATCAGTTTTACATCTATATTCTTTTCCTGTCTCACTCGTTCAATATATGAAATCTGCACTTCCAGCGAATCAATGGTTTTAACATATAGCTGCTTTGCTTTATATACCATAGTTAAATCACCAAATTCTTTTTCACTGACTTTACCTTTATTATAAAGAATGGTTTTTAATCTAAATATTTTTTTAAAATTCTTATTATTATCCTTTTCAGCGTTAACAAAAACCTTAACATCATCTAAAGCCTTATCTGAATAGTTTTCATATATATCATTCAGCTGTTTTGTATTACCTAACATTAAAACCTTATTAAAATCTAATGTTTTGAATAAAAATAAAAACCCAATAATAAGAACCAATATTCCTTTTTTCTGGATCAATAACTTATAAGTTTCAAATCTAAAAATCCCAAAATGTCTATGAGATATACCTGGATTCCATCGACTGATTCTCGTCACTTTTCTGATCTTTTCACCGGCAAAATATATAGTAACGATAAGAACGAGAGCCGTAATCAGATTCACAACCGTCATAAGAATAAATGCATTTACAGGTTTTTCCCAAAAATTCAGATTATTATAAATATATATACTTTCGTCATTTAATATATAATTATAAATATCAAAATATTTGATATTTCCGAATATGCTGTAATCTTTAAATCCAGCAAACAGCATACCTATGCCGGATATAAAAATCGCAGTCAATATTGAAAATGCAGGATTTGAAAAAAGCTGGGTCAACAAATACAGGAGCATCATAAGATTACACATTATCACAGTGTAATAAAGAATAAATATTATTATCAAACCCAAAACGTTTACTCTTAAAGTAAATCTTTTACATATCATTAAGGACTGAGCGGGTGCCAGTAAAGATCCGGTAAACCCATAGCGACACATGCCCCCAAGTATCATAATGATAAAATACGTCACAGAAAATATTGCTATTACCGCCGACGTCCCCAGCACATTTTGAATATGATTTTTTCCTCTTCCTGACGCAGTACTGTTTATCAAAAGATAATTTCCTGCATTTCTTTCTTTAAGCTGTAGAATAAAAAGAAACATCACAAAAAAGGCTATAAAAAAGCCTTTTTGCTTAAACACTATGACCTGTTCTATTGCTTCATAATTAGCAGTATCCAAGGCTGTATCAAGCAGCTTTTTATAAGCCTTTGCAATCTTTTTATTATTTTTATCTGTGAATGAATCTTCTTTTTGGAATATACTTATCCCCTCTAACGCTGTTGAATTATCAAGGATCTTACTGATATATTCAGAATATTCGTTAACATATTTTCTCTGCCTTACGCTATATGAATCCTCCACCAATTCTGATGAACGATTAATATATAAAAACGTAAGGAGAGAAATTATTATTATCCCCACAAAAAATATTATTATTTTTTTATCCGCAAGTAACTGTTTTACCTTCATTAGTCCCTAAATAACGATATCATATCTGTTCCCGTCAGTTTCTTACAATCTTTACCATCAAGTGATATTTCATATTGATATTCATCCTTCACATCATCAGAAAATCCTTCCCATGATAAATAAAGCTTACCATTCTTTACAAACATAACACCATAGAAATTATCCAGATCAAATTTTTTATCCGTAATCTTTACTGTCTCTTCATTTGAGGTATCATATCTTATGAGATTATACTTTGTATCGAAGTAAAAAACATAATTTTCATATACTGTATAAAAATAATGTTTAGGCCTTAAAAACTCTGTCACCTTACAACTGTCTATATCAAATTTATACAGTTTAATATCCGAAGTTTTCCCTTCTTCATCTCCATAAAATCCACTTTCAAAATATAGATTATTTCCAATTCCTTTTAAATCGAATAAAGTTGGAATTTTTCCGTCCTGCTCATAAAGCAGCTCAGGTTTTTCCTCAGAATCAAGTTTGACTCTATATAAATATGACTTTTCATTTCCCGGATATTCTGTTGAATAATAAACATACCCCTTATGAATTGCCATTTCCGGATAAAAATAGCACTTCTCATTTTCTGTTGTTTCAATGTCCTGCTTATATAGATTGCAACTTTTTTCTCTTTTACTTCCATCTAATGAGATTTTTTCAAGCTCATGATATCCATTGGAAGTTTTAAGAACATATAAATTACCATTATAATAACTTATATATGGAGCATGATATTCTTTATGTGAAAAAAAAGCATCACACTGTTCATTATTATGATCACAGTCACTTTTTGCACAAACCGGAATATCCTTATTTGTCTTATAATCATGAAACATAAGGATCCTATCCTCTTCTTGCTGCTTCAACCTATAATATCCATCTTTAGAATAAGCAATCAGAGGCGCTGTCGCATACTGATGATCTGTTTCAAAACAATATTCACTGGATGTTGATATTTGCAAATCTGCTGCATTCTTTTTTTGATTGGCGCATCCTGTAGTAAGAATAAACATCAAGACACATAATATAATGATCATTTTTTTCATCGAACTAATATGCCCTCACTGCTCCAATAAATTTACCAGTTACATATACATACACAGTAGGATAATCACCATAATATCTGTCTTTTAAAAAATTATATCCTGAGTGTGCATACATATTGCCCTCTCCATAGTTCGGTTTATATACATATGTATGCCTTTCAATAAATTCAGGTTTAGCGTTTGTCATTTCTCTATGTTGTTCATATCCTTTAAAGTACATAGCCGCATTATTCCTGCAATCAGTGCAGGTTCCTGTCACACAAGAATTAGAGCTAAAATAAGCCCCTATACTTGGAACGCCTCCTTTAGCCTCTACACTTTTTACTCCAAAACTAAAAGAGCCTAAAACAGCCGCAAATAATACTAAAAATACTTTCTTTTTCATGTGATTATAAATCCCTTCTTCTTTCACTAAAATTAAGGCATCCCCTGCGCAGTATCAAGATTCCCTATTAATATTATTATTATTATTATTATCAAGAACTATGTCAAGTATTTTGCGCTATTTTTTTGAGCATCTTTTATTTTAATCACATCTTTTCGCATAACTATTTTATTTAACACCACTTTTTAAAACATACTATTTCGAAACACTTTCATGACCTGTGCCATGATCTATCTCGATATTTATTCTTACATCCGGATATCTTCTAGTTAAATCATCCATAATCTTACTCTTCAGATCCTCATCACCCATATAAAATTTAAATGGAACCAGAAGGTCAAACATCATCCTTTTTTCCACATCTGTCTTTTCTAACTGGAAATCATGTATAGATAAATCCTTGCTGATGTTTTTTACTATTCCTTTAACTATCGTCTTCGCTTTATCGGTCTCGCTGTCATCAATGATAACAGGGTCAACGTGAATAGATACTTTACATCCCATGCTTTCTTCTACTCTTCTTTCCGCCGCATCTATTATCTTATGGGCTTCAATCATTGTATAGGAAGAAGGAAGTTCCGCATGAAGATATACATAGATCCTTCCCGGACCATAGTCATGCACTATAAGATCATGTATCCCTAAAATACGCTGGTCTTTAAGTACCAGTCCCATAATATCTGACGTATATTCATCATCTGCCGGCCTTCCGAGAAGTGGATATAAAGTCTCCTTCATTGCAGAAAGTCCTGTATATATGATAAATACAGCCACTACAACTCCACCGATTCCATCAATATGAAGTCCTGTAAAATGTTCCACTAAGACAGATGTAAGAACAAATGAAGTCGCTATACAATCTGACTGACTGTCTTTAACCACTGCACTTAAAGTCTCTGAATTAACAGTTTTATTAATATGGTAGTTATATGCAGCCATAAAAGCTTTTATCATAATTGAAAGAATAAGTATCGCAATAGCAAGACCGCTTAATTTTACATCTGTCGGGTGAAGGATCTTTACAAATGATTTTCTAAATAATTCTGCACCAACAATTATTATCATTACAGATATGCTGGTTCCTGCTATATATTCAATTCTCCCATGACCATAGGGGTGTTCTGTATCTGCTGGTTTTTCAGCCAGTTTAAATCCGATAAGAGTCACAACTGATGACGCTGCATCACTTAAGTTATTAAATGCATCCGCGCTTATGGATAAGGCATTCGTTATGATTCCTGCGAAGAATTTAACAAGAAAAAGGAAGATATTAAGAACTATCCCAACCAGTCCTGCTTTTTGTCCTAATTTATTTCTTTCCACTATTTCATCGCCTCCATATCAACTTTCATCTTATATTTCACACCAAATTTACTAATTGTTTTATTTTTGTTAATTTTCTGTTCATATTTCTAGGTTATCTTATATATAAAGTTTTTTCGTAACTCTCTCATTTATTTATTGTTTATTGTAAAGAAAAACCTTGTCAGTTTTGGCGAGGTTTTTCTTTATGTTTCCACTAAACTAAAAAAACTTCTTCAGCCCCCGTTACACTGTAATTTGTCCCTAATGTTTAAGATAAAAGATTGCAAGCTGTGTTCTGTCTCTTATCTCCAGCTTCTCTAATATAACCGATATATAATTTCTTACTGTTCCAAGAGAAAGAAAAAGCTTATCCGCTATCTCCTGATTGGAAAGCCCTTCAGCCACCAGCTGGATCACTGCATACTCCTTATCTGTGATCCCCGCTGCACTATAATCAAAGGAACTGCTTTTGCTCTGCATTATATCCGGTATTCTTTCAACTACCGCTCCCCCAAATACAGTCTGTCCCGACATTGCCGCCCTAAGGCTTTCAGGAAGAGCCTTATAATCCTGTTTTAAAAGATACCCTCTTACGCCTATTTTTAGCGCCTGTACGATATATTCCTCATCTGAAAATGTAGTAAGAAGTAATATCACTGCATCTTTATATTTTGCTAAAACCTCTTTTGCCGCTTCAAGCCCATTCATTTTAGGCATTCTGATATCCATAAGTATGATATCCGGCTTCATTTCTTCATAAAGAGGAAGTGCCTTACTTCCATCATGCCCCTCTGCAACAACCTCAAACTCATCATCTGCCTGAAGTATCATCTTTAGCGACATGGTTATAAGTTCATCATCATCTATTATAATTATTTTCTTCTTTTCCATATTGTCCTCACCATTATCGATTCATCAATAACATTTTTAACATTGATCCCTAACCAAAAATCTTACTTATCATTTTATCGGAACCCTTACAAACAAGGTAAATCCCTGGTCCATATAGATATTAAGATCTCCTCCGAGGTCTTCAACCCTGTCTTTAATATTTATCAGACCAATGCCACTTTCTCTTCTATCCTCACTACATAGATTTGAAATGATCCTTTGAGCCTCATCTTTATCTATAACTCCATTATCATAAATTTTTAGTTCTGTATACCCCAGGATCTGATGCAACAAAATCTCCGCTTCATTTCCATTACTGTGGTGACTGATATTTGCCACCGCCTCTCGAAGGATACCAATAAAGGCCAGCTTTACTTCATTTGAAAGTTTCATCTCTGAATCAATATCCAGGCTCACCTTAAAATCCGGTATTTCCTTTATTATTTCTTTCACAGATTTGCCTATATCTATAGAATCATCATGAAGATCATGGACACTCTGTCTCATCTCCCTCATGGCATCATTTAGTGTTTTATCCAGCATTTGAAGCTGTGGTGCTATTTTTTCATCGCTGTTTATCGTCTTTATTGCTCCAAGAAGAAGTATGCCACGACTAAGCATATGCCCTACATGATCATGAATATCTCTTGCTATCCTGTTTCTTTCAGTAAGGATAGCCACGTGCTCTCTTTCCTCAGTTTCAGCAATCAGGCTTCTTTGCTTGCTCTGAAATATCATTTCTTTTTTTCTAGCTTTATCTTCTGACATATGAAGTCTATTTCTAAAACTCTCGATCATATTAGAAATCTTAAATATTATAAAACTGCTTATAAAGAAAAATATCGATGCTATCAGTCTGTAATAAATATGATCCGGCTTACTAATGATAAGCTCTATCCAGTAGATAACAAATGTAAGAAAGTAACCTTCTTTCTTTTTTAAATATCCAAGCTCCAATATAATCAGAAAAAAGATGGACATGACGACATTTTGTGTCGTCACGCCATCTACATTTTGTAAGAATATTAATTCAAATGCTATTAAAATCGGTGTTATAAGATCATAATACATACTTTTCCTTTTTACGAACTACTACAAGTCCCCCCAGCATAAGAACTACTGCAAATAAGATCTGCATAAGAAGTGCCACTGTAAATCCATTTTCCCAGATTGTTCCTAATTTATTTGCATCTATCACTTCAGTTCCTTCCACGTACCAATAAACCGGTAAAAACTTCGCTATCTTAAGCACTGATTTTGCCATAAAAGCTCTTTCAACAAATACTCCGCAGACGAAACTCATTCCAAGGCATGTCATATTGGCCAGCATATCGATTATTCCCTTTTCTTTTGTAAAAGCAGAGAGAAAATATGCCAGTGAAACTCCCGTTAAAACCAGTGCAGCCTCATTAAGTGAATAATACCATATTTTACTTAAATCCGCACCTTTACCAGCAAAAATACTTGATGAAATAACCATGATAGCACCAATTGCAAATCCGAAAGTTAAGATAGAAAGGATCACTTCTACATCTTTTCTTGTATTTGATATCTGGCTTACTATAAGTCTTGCCTTAACATCCTTATCCTTAAATACTTCAAGGATTGCTGCAACGCCAATGCAAAGCAGCATAAGACTTGAATATGCATTAAAAGTAAAGAGCCCTGATAATACTGATTTTTCACTCTTCTTTTCACTCTTTACCATATCTACTTCAGAATCATTTTTTAGGATATTTTCTTTTGCCATATCGGCAGCTTCTTCTTCACTGTATCCTGCCTCAAGAAATGTTTCTACATCTGCAAGATACATACTTATCCTTCTTGACATAAGTACTGATGAAGCAGATGTTTCAAGGGAAAGGTACTCTGCATCTATCCTGCTGCCATTTACTAAAGAATCACCAAATCCTTCAGGGATAACGATAGCATAAGCGTAAATATCAAAACGAACGCTGTCATTCAGCTTTTTCATATCTTCCTCTGAATCAACCATAACCTCTGTCAAAATGTCACTTTCCTTAAGACATTCTATAAGTGTACGGCTTATAACAGAATCATCCTTGTCACAGTAAGCAACTTTAATCTGACTTAATTCAAATTTTTTCTCATTGGAAGCACTTCCGCTCCTTGCAATGATAGTTCCAAAAACTGCAAATACTATGATATAGCTTATGAGACTTGGCAGTTTTCTGATTATTGTTTTTATCATCGCCTTATAAACTATCATAATTTCTCCTCCTTAATAAAAGCGAACTAACTATTACTGATATTATCACCATCGCTACCATGATAAATATATCCTGATAAAACCTGCTGTCTGCTCCGTAATTTCCTAATCTGTAAAGGCAGTCTGTATAAACTGCTGCAGGATTTATCTTATTTAAGATAGGTACATTTTTCTCAACTATCTCTTTCATATTTTCTATCATAAGACCTGATAAAAATGAGCAGAGCATTGAAAAGATAATAGGTATCCCGACTAAAAGTGCTTCGCTCTTAAAAAATGATGCTATCAATGCTCCACAGGATATTCCTACTGCAGAAGCAAGAAATGCTATAAGTATGGCATATCCCACCGGCATTCCAAGACTTATCTTAAGTACAAATTCAATATAGAGGATAAGTACTGCTCCAGCTAATCCCTGCAATACAGTACAGGCCAGCATCCCTGCAAAAAGCGCTGTCATTTTGTTTGCAGGTGAACATTCAAACCTCTTTCCTCTTTCTGAAAGGTTGGCACAGAATCCCTGGATCATAGAAGTACACATCCATGAACCAAAGAGAGCTGCCATTGCAAGGAGGGCGTAATAGTAATTTGTAAAAGGAGAAAGATTATTCTTAAATGTCTTTCTTGTTACATAATCATTTTTCATGCTGTCTGCATATTTTTTTGCAGCAGCTTCTATATTTTCAGGATGATCCTTCATTATCTTATTAAATACTTCTTTACCATTGTTATAGGATTTAAGAATTTCATTTAATAATGTAGAGCTCATACCGTTTTTTGTTACGCTGAGAGTGATCTTTGAGTCATTTTCTATGATCTCTTCCTGAAAGAATCCTTCGATCTCTTTATTTTTTAAAGCTTTCTCGGCCTCTTCTTTTGACATTTTCTGGAAACTTATCAGCTTTTCATCCCCTTCGGCTATCTCTTCTAACATTAAGTAAAAGGAAGTATCATTTGGGGCATCACTTACGTAAGCTATCTCCATTACTTCAAAGTCGTCTGGATTTTCATTATTCTTTATGATATTTCCAAAACCTAAAGAAAATGCTGATACAAGGATTATAGGGAAAAGGAAGTTCCAGCCTATGCACCATTTTTGTTTTAACAGATCTTTTAATTGATATATAAATAAATGTCCAAACATTAATCCCTCAGCTCCTTTCCTGTTACTTCAAGGAATACATCATTTAAAGTTGGCAGTTCCGTGATTATACGACCAAAAGCTATATGCTTTTCTTCAAGATAATTAAGGATATGAATAAGATTATGCTCTCCACCGTCACATTTTATCACTAATTCACTTCCGATTTCTTTTGCTTCATAGATATGGTTAATATCAAGAATGCCTGAAAGAATTTCTTTTGCTATGTAACTTTCTTCTCCCTTTTTCTTAGGAAGACCTATCTTTATAACCTCTCTATTCTTAAGAGATGCTTTAAGTTCTGCTGATGTACCGCTTACCACATTCTTTCCGTGATCCATGATAACGATGCGGCTGCAGAGCTCCTCAACTTCTTCCATATAATGAGATGTATAGATAACAGTTGTGCCATCTTCATTCATCTTTCTGATGCCTTCAAGAATTGCATTTCTACTCTGTGGATCAACTGCAACAGTTGGTTCATCGAAAATAACCAGTTCCGGCTTATGGGCTATCCCGCAGGCAATATTAAGTCTTCTTAAAAGGCCGCCGGAAAGTTTCTTCGGTCTGTACTTTCTAAAATCCTTAAGTCCTGTGAATTCCAAGGCTTCTTCCACATCCTGCTTTCTTTCTTTTTTATTTTTTACATAAAGTCCGCAGAAGAAATCAATATTTTCTTCAACTGTAAGTGTATCTACAACTGCCACATTCTGCATTACAACACCGATACGTTTCTTTATATCATAGGAATCTCCCTTGATCTTTTCTCCGAAGACTTTTATATCTCCTTTATCATATTTAAGAAGAGAAAGAAGGCAGTTGATAGTTGTAGTCTTTCCTGAACCATTTGGTCCAAGAAGTCCGAGAATCTCTCCTTTATATACATCCAGCGAGAAATAATCCACCGCCAGCTTTTCACCATATCTTTTTACTAACTGATTTATTGAAACAACTTTTTCCTTCATATAATTACTCCTTTGCTTCTGTCCACTCGACATTTTTTCAATTTTCTTTCATGTCTCTTCAACATTTTTTAATCTTCTTTATAATATTTCCTCTTCCTCTGTCATTGAGGATATTCTATCACTCTCATAGAAAAATACAGGTGTTATCCGTCACCAAAAGAATATGACATTTGTCATATATTTTTTTCTTAATTTTCCAATAATCTTCGCTGATATCACCTTCAGAAAATTTATTTCGTTCTCAAAAGAAAAAAGACTGTAAGAATCTCTCCTACAGTCCAAAATAATTATTGTCTATAAAGTAAATAGCCCATTACGGCAAAAACAATTCCAAGAATTAACATTATTATCGGAACATATAACTTACAGTCTTCCACAACCAAAACCTTTGACTGTTTTTCAATTTTTTGTGGATTAACAATCACTGTAAGCTCATCTCCTTTTTTATGTTTTTTTAGGAATGATACGACAATTTTATTATATGCTTTACCATTATAATCAAAAGAAACCACATAATAAATTGTTCCACGAGGTGCTGTGCCTCTATAGCTATATCTCGTTATTACGCCATTTACTTTTATATTTTCTTTATTCTTTGATTCAATATAAAAATAAAGATATCCAATTCCAAATAGTAAAGAATACATTGAACCCAAAAAGAAAAAAACAATTGCGCCAAAATCTGTCATATTATATCACCACAAATAAAATAATTGACCAAAATAATCTATAACTACTTTATATTCTTTTGCCCAGCCATATAAAATATTTTTTATTTCTGAATCAACTTTTCCATTTTTCCTTTCCCCAGATAATAATTCTAATACAGCATTTTGGCATCGTTGTTATCGATATAACACTTGTAGTAATATCACATACATCGGCTAAAATTGAAACACACTTTAATATTTTCAATGCCTTCATAGCTGACCATACACTTATAAAAGCCTGCACAGCATGACTTCCAACACTTACCGCGGCTTCTGCCAGCGTGAACATATTTCCACTTGGGTCTGTGTAGGCTACAGGGTTTGCTGCTGCGTAAAGGTATTTATGCAGGCTTATGGCATCATAGATATTTCCCTGGTAAGTATCTTCCTGCGTAAATATTCCTGTTTCAGGATTCATATATCTGGCTCTTAGATAATATAATCCCGATTCATCGTCATAATTTTCTCCGGTATATCTTATAGAGTTGACTACTTTCTCATCGCATATAAGAGCTACTCCATATGAAGTATAGCTGTATGTATTAACAATACTTCCATCAGCATCTGCTACATAGGTAACATCTCCATGAGCATTTGCTATGAAGCTATATTCTCCACCATCATATGAAAATCCTATAATATCATCTGCAATAGTATACTGTCTTACTTCTTCATTAGAAGAATTAAGTTCCAGTAATACATAGGCCAGTGAATCTACATTTGTAACTACATACTTAGTAAGATTTCCATCTACTGATTTTCCGATTCTGTTTCCTTCAGCATCATAGAAATACTTATACTCACGTTCTGCAGCATTCTTATATGATGAAAGCTTATTAATAGCATTATATTCATAGCACTGAACACTATTACCATTATCTACTTTAATAAGATTTCCGTTATCATCATAATAATATAAAGTCTTTATATTTTTATATTCTTCTGAAACAAGTTGGTTATTCTCATTATATGTATAAGTAGTTTTTCCTGTTCTTACATTTGTAGCATTATCTGAAATGCCACTAATAGTTCCTGAAGTTGAAACTTCAAGGGAAGTTCTATTCCCTACTTCATCATATGAATACTGATAGGTTATTGATCCCTTACTATCCTCTATATGCTCTAATGTAAGTCTTCCAATGGCATCATAGGTATAATTAGTTGTCTTTGTACCCTTTGAATCTACTTCCTCAATAGTAACAGGCTGACCAATTTTATCTCTTGTATAAATATACTTTTTTATAACATTGCTCTTCTTATCGATGATCTCAATCTCTGAAACAAGATTATTAACATCATAATAATACTTAGCCTTAATTCCGTTAGCATGAATATGAATCTACTCTAAAGCAGATATAAAAAAACTGTGAAAAGCGCTTCATTAAATTAGAAGCCTTCTTTTCACAGCTTTATATTCTCACTTTTTTATCAATCTATGTCTCAAAATTATTATTATCTTTAATTCTCCATCTTTGAAGCTTTCTCTAAAGCATCATCAATATGCTTACAGAAATTGTCCTTTCCGATTTTTTCAACAAATCCTGCTTTTTCCATAGTCCTATATGGCTGCTCATTTACATGAGAGAGAAGCATCTTAACCCCTTTCTTCTCACACTCACTATAAAGAGCCTCAAGAGCATGCATAGCTGTTGCATCAAGAGCAGGTACTGCTCTCATTCTGATAATAAGTACTTTTGTGTAATCCTTAAGACTTATCTCTGCTATTCTTTCAGCTGCCCCAAAGAACATAGGTCCATTTATCTCATATACTCTTACATGCTTTGGTACAACCTTTAAGTCAAGACAGTCTGGATCAGCCTTTGGATCGATATATTCCCATGATGAAACATTTGTCTCATCAGCCATACGTTTCATAAGTAATACGCAGGCAAGTACCATACCTGCACCGATAGCAACTACCAAGTCGAAACATACAGTAAGAACAAATGTTGTAACAAGTATTAAAATGTCACTCTTAGGCGCTGTCTTGCAAAGATGTACAAATGTCTTATATCCGCACATATTATAAGCTACTATGAAAAGAATAGCTGCAATAGCTGGCATTGGGATAAGTGCTGCATATGGCATAAGGATCACAAGGACTAATACAAGCACTATTGCATGGATCATTCCGGCAACCGGAGTGCGTCCGCCATTTTTAATATTTGCTGCAGTTCTTGCGATAGCTCCTGTGGCAGGAATACCGCCAAAAAGAGCTGATCCGATATTACCTACACCCTGAGCTACAAGTTCCATATCTGAACGGTGGTGGTCATTGATCATACCATCCGCAACTACACATGAAAGAAGGGACTCGATTGCTGCAAGGATTGCAATTGTAAATCCATTTGACGCAGCTCCCTTTATTGCTCCCCAGCTGAAATCAGGCATTGTAAAATGTGGAAGGGCATTACTTATCGAATAAAGATCTCCAATAGTATTCACCTTCATTCCAAGACCTTTAACCAAACCGATACCAACGAATACAGCGATCAGTGAACCGGGGATTATCTCTCCAACCTTTGGTACCAGCGGCCAGATTATAAGTACTGCAAGGCAGATAAGACCAACTGCAAGGGCTGCAACATTTATCGTTCCTATATTTTTAACTACTGCTAAAACTTTATCTGTTGTTTCTATAGTTGTTGTCCCCTTAGGATATGTGAGTCCAAGGAAATCTTTTAATTGTCCGATAGCAATAGTTACTGCAATACCTGCTGTAAATCCGGTTGTAATAGTATATGGAATAAAACGGATAAGTTTTCCCAATCTTAATACCCCCATAAGGATAAGCAGCACTCCTGCAAATACAGTTGCAAGGGCCAGTCCACCCATACCGTTCTTTGCTACAATTCCTGCTACAATGGTTGCAAATGCAGCTGTAGGCCCTGCAATCTGAACTTTACTTCCTCCGAGGAAACTTATAATAAAGCCAGCAATTATAGCTGTGTAAAGACCTTCCTCCGGTCCCACGCCTGACGCAAGGGCAAGAGCAATTGAAAGCGGAAGTGCAATAATGGCTACGATGATACCAGATATCACATCTTTAATGAACTGCTCTCTTGAATAATCCTTCATTGTTGTAAAAAACATGGGGATCAGCTTACTTTTGTTCATAATATCTCTCCTAATAATTTCTATGTTGTTATTTCCCTAACAAACTCAATAGATTATTACGTTTTTGCCATATAATCAAGTATTTTTTCAAATATCCCTGATCCATCCTTATTCAGAAATTTATTTCATCTCTTTAAGAGATTTCTTTCGTTCATACATCTTTTTATCTGCCCGTTCAAATATATCATCCACAGATTTATCTTTATTGGGATCATATATTTCTAAACCCGAAGCAACTACAACTTTATCCTCTTTAAGGTTTTCTACTACTTCATTTTCAAACTCTGAAATTAAGCTTTCTCTATTATCAAAGTCAGAGCCTTGAAGTATAACCGCGAATTCATCTCCACCTATACGAAAAACCGGACTATGAGCAAATTTATTACAGATCATCATACAGCCATCTTTAATATATTGATCTCCAGCCTCATGTCCAAGTGTATCATTTACTGTCTTTAAGTCATTTAAATCAAAAACCATAATACCAAGATCTGTAATAATCTCTTTTTTAATTGAATCATTAAGCTTTTCAACTGCTTCTACATAAGCATTCTTACTTTTAACTCCTGTTAAAGGATCTCTATAAGCCACCTGTTTAGCAGATCCGATCTCTTCCTTTTGTTTCTTATTTATCTCTAATAATTTTTCAAGTTTTTCCTGATATTCCACTTTTCTATCTTCGAAAACAAAAGTATGCAATGTACAGGTTCCAATTAAGCAACCTATTGCATAAACAGGAAACACCCAGTAATACATCTGAATTCCTATACAGATCAGCTGTTCAATACCAAACACCCCTATGGCAAGATATCTCCATCCCTCTCTATCTTTCCTCTTTCCTCCCTGGATCAATGTATAAATAGCAACAAGCAGGAAAAACCCTATCTGAATTTCATAAGTTATAAGCCTGGCTGTACCTGAAGTAAACTCATTTTTAGTATCATAACTAAAGAATATCGGTTTATAAAAATTAATGATAAGAATAATTATGATGTAAATAGCATAGATCTGACATAAAAAATCTATCAGCACCTCAAACCACTTATTATTATTATTAAGAAGTTTAATAACATAATGCGTCCATAGGATAACTGTTAATGCCATGGAAAGGAAATAGATAACTGTATCAACATAGAGCCAGAACATTATCTCCTTCGCATCCAGAATACCCCACATAAAATCTAATGCTATAAATAATAAAACACTTAGCAGGAATCTTCTATATTCTTCAAATGCTATAAAATATCTATGATCCGCCCTGGGATTAAGCACTTCATAATTGATGATTATAACCACCAGAAATGCCACAATATCAAAACTTGCATATACCATATAAGCCCCCCCTTATAATATACTGCAATATCTTTAGATTTTTCGTCTCTTAACCAACATTATATACCTATTATCATGTCATATATAGCTAAAAGAAAAAAAACACAAACAATTCACTTTATCCGAAAACATTGTCCCATATGCCAGTCCACTTTTCAATATATAAAAACCCCGGTGATAAATATGTCACCGGGGAGATTTAAAAATTTAAACAAACTTTATTACATTTTCTTTTTTCTTTAAAAATGCGCCTTCGGTCAGCGAATAACCCATAGCTATAGTTGACCATACTGTATGATTCTTTGGCACTCCAAACTCAGTTAAAATCTCACTGACTGGTGATACATCTCTTAATGTCATAAGAGGATTTAACCAGACTGAGCCAATACCAAAAGAATGAGCGGCAAGCATCATGTTTTCTGATGCATTTGATGCATCCTGACATCCTAGTGGATTTCTGTTATCGTTTGATACTAAAACAAGAACCTTAGGATTTTCCCATCCATAGAAATTCACATTGTTTTCCTTGGCTGCTTTCTCTGCTGATTCTTTTAACCTGGCTATATCTTCCGCCTTCTCAATTACAGTAAACTGCCAGGTCTGAAGATTATGTCCGCTTGGTGCATAATATCCACACTTAAGTATCACATCCAGTATTTCCCTTGGAATTTCCTGATCTGTAAATTTACGGACACTTCTTCTGGTAAGAAGATTCTCAACAATTGGATTCATTAAAGGCTTATCTTCTTTTCCATTATAGATCTGAGTAAGTTTTTTTCTATCTACTTTCTGCATTCTATTTCTTGGAAGTTCAAGAAGTTTAATAAAAACCTTTGGCATTTTATAACGTTCCATATTTACTGAAAGGAACTTTACAAAATCCTCTTCCACATATCCAGTCTTTGTCACAACAAAAAGTGCCGGAGCCTGTCCTGTGATATGGTCCGGATCTTCTACTCCCAGACATGCACATTCCTTGATGAATTCATACTGACCTGCTATATTTTCAACCTCGATAGGAGAAACCTTTTCTCCACCAACATTGATGATATCATCGGCCCTTCCCAGCATATATACATTATCTTCATCATCAGTATATGCCAGATCTCCTGTAAGAAGCCATCCGTCTATAAGCGTCTGCTGGGTCTGTTCTTCATTATTCCAGTAGCCTACCATCTGCATGTCGCCTTTTAGTGTCATTCTGCCTGGGTTAGACTCATTTCCATCAATAAAATACTCTTCAAGATGACCATTTATCTTTTCTGGATCATCTATTGGAGCGTCCTGTGCAAGAACCCTTACCTCGACCTTACCCTTAAGAGGTCTTCCTAGGGATGAAACAACTTTTCCGCCCTTGTTAACGCAGTCAGTTACATCGCAGAATATTGCTCCACCGGATTCTGAACTTCCCCATGTATTGTAAATATGTACATCCGGAAGTAGTTTTGATATTTCAAGTCTCTGAGCAACAGATAATGATCCAGCTCCAAACTCTATATATTTAAGCTTTGAAAGAACAAGGCTGAATGCATTCTGCATCTGTGACTTCATAACTTCATAAGAAGCTGGTACACAGGCCATTGCTGTACAGCTGAACTTTTCAATATTTTCCTCTACAGCCTTCGCAAAAGTAAAACCATTCTGAAGTATCACAGTTGCTCCCTGATAAAGAGTCGCTCTAAGAACTCTAAGTGCAAATGAATGATTTAACGGCAAAGGAAGAAGCATTATCTCATCTTTTGAAATGCCTATTCCTTCAATAGTATTCATATAAATGTTATGTACTGATTTATATGCTAACTTAACTCCCTTAGGAGTTCCTGTAGAACCTGTTGTAAAAAGAATCTCTGCTAATTCGTCTTCATCAGGAATAGCATATTCTTCTTTTATCTTACTTATCTTGTCTTTAGATGTCTCGTCAGAAGCTTCATAAAACTTCTTTAATGATTCCACATTAAGATCTTTTGCCGCATCTTTTAAAGGCTTATCGCAAAGCAGGAGCGCTGCCCCGCAAGCCTCATAAACCAAAGCTATATTTTCAGCAGTTGAGTTTTTATCAAGAAAAACCGGTACTGCCCCTATCATCTGAATTCCTAAGTATGCAACTACCATCTCAGGCTTTGATAAAGCCATAAAACAGACTCTATCACTTTTCTCAACCCCATTTTCCCTAAGGACAACTGCCATACCGCAGATTCTTTCACATAACCGCTTATAAGTTAACTGTTCATTTTTAAATGCTACAGCTACTTTTTCAGGTTGTTTTTCTTCTAATTCAAAAAACTTCCTAATCAATGTATCTATCATTTCTGAAGCCTTTCCACCATAGCAGCAAGTCCCTGAATAGAGTTAAAGTTTTCCTCTATTATCTCTTCATAAGGAATTGTGATTCCAAATTCCATAGTAAGTGTTGCAATGATTCCTGTAATTGTTAATGAATCTAAAATACCATCATCAACTAATGCATCTGATGATTCAAAATCGATTTCCGGATATTCCTCTGATAATAATTCTAAAATTCTTTCTTCCATAAATTTGTCTCCCTTATTTAAAATTTCATATATACAAAATCCGAAGCATTATAGCCCGGACCATATATGCCAAATACCAGCACTACAAAGAAAGCGCCGTAGTAAATGAGCCATCTTATTGGCAATGGACATGATGCAACTCTCTCTCTGATCTTTACACCCTTCTCCTGCTTTAAGCTTATAAACCATAATAACATAATTGCAGCAATACCTACCCAGAAATCCTGTCTGTCCACTCCCAGGGTAAATAATGTTCTGTCAAACCAGATGTGCATGTTAAATTTAGTCAGCATGCTTTTTACTATATACTTAACTGCGGCCCCTTTTCCAGGTCCAGTTACTACTCTTGCAATACTAAAGAATACAAATGTTCTGACCATCTGAAATCTTTTCCATCCGACAGAGTTTGCATCTATTCCAAGTTTCTTGTTGATATTCTTTAATTCCTGAGCAAAGATTGTTGATAAGATAATAAGAAGCCCCCAGTAGCATCCCCAGATTATATAATCTTTACCGGTTCCATGCCAGAGTCCGGTGAGGATCCATACAACTGAAAGAGGAACTATAGCCATAAATCTCTTAGCAGCCTTAACTCCAAATTTATCTTTTATCTTTTTACTTATAGCTATCAGTTTAGGACTGATAACCATCGGCATATAGATATAATCCTTAAACCATGTTCCAAGTGTTATATGCCATCTTCTCCAGAATTCTGCTACTGTCTTTGAGAAGAATGGTCTGTTAAAGTTCTCATCAAGAGTAATTCCTAAAGTTTCAGAAATACCAATAGCAATATCCATGCAGCCTGAGAAATCACAATATAACTGAATGACTGAGCAAAGTACTATAGCAACGAAAATCTGTCCTTCATAGCTCTGATAATTCGAATAAACAGTCTTTACCATAATACCGAATCTATCAGCTATAACCATTTTTTTGAAGTAACCCCAAAGCATTCTCTGAACACCGAAGGAGAACTTTCTATTATCAAATCTCTGTGGCTCTGCTAACTGTTTAGCCAACTTGTTATGTCTTGGTATTGGTCCCTGTAAGATCTGAGGAAAATAGATCATATATAAAAGCAGCTTTAAAGGATTCTTTTCTGCTTTATCCTTCTGCCAGTATACATCTGCCAGATATCCGATTATTCCGAAAGTATAATATGATATTCCCAGTGGAACAATGATCTTAATTATGTCCCCTTCTTCTCTGTTATAATTTATAAAGGCATCAAACAGTTCCTGCCCTATTTTTGAATATATCAATAATAAGATGATGACACTCATTCCAAGTATGTTCCATCTTTTAGCCTTAGTCTTCTTTTTAGCCATATCCAGGTCATTATACTTTGGATTTTTATAAACATTCTCTACTAAAAGGCTTATAGCATAAGCTATAAGGCAGGTTGCCGCTGCAAAGATTATCTTCTGCCAGCCAGCCATGCAATAGAAAAATGTACTTGAGATAAGAAGTATTATCCATCTAAACTTTTGTGGCATGATAAAATAAAGTATCCAGGTAGCAATCAAAAATATAAAAAACTGTAACTGTATAAAATTCATTGGTTCATCTATCTCCCATTAATTATCGCCGTAAATATAATCATTTAGATAGTGGTAGGAATTATCACTATGTGTTAGGCTATGATATTTTTCATCTTCACTATTTGTATCAATATAGCAACTATCCATCACTGTATTTGTAGCCTTATCTATTACTACGATATTTAATCCATTTCCATTTATAGCTACAGATTCCGCTCTTTCACCGTCAGTCTCATTTATACGTACTTCAGCAAGATTACCACAAGATGCACCTTCACTTACAACATTTATTGTTTTTCCTGCGTTTTCGTAAAAATAACTGATCCTTCTATTTGAAATCTGTTCAAACTCCACATTTCCTGAATCAATTATTGCTACATAGGAATTACCTGTATCTGAATATTCTTTAATATCACTATATAATCCCAATATATTTAATGCTGCCTCCTCATCCTTCGTAAGATTCTCCTTCCAATATTCTCTTGCAGCAATACAGACTATATAATCATCTGAATGTTCCTTTAAGAACTTAGCATATTCATAAAAGTCAGGTTCTATTTGAATGGTTGCAATCTCTGCCATCTTTTCATAAGTGGCCATATGTTCATCCATAAAGGCACATGTTTTATTACCAATGCCATAATTATCTGATAAATATTCACCCATAATTTTGCTGGCCTTTACTGCCCCATTATAATTAAGGTGATAACCAATATCATGAAAATCTTTATTTATATCAAGATCAATATCTGAATCAAATAAAAAATCAAAATATTCTGCGCCAATTTCTTCGGCCAGATCTTTAGTCATCTCATATTTTACCCTTGTCCAGGCAGATGAATAATTATAGGCGAAAGTAATAACAGGAAGTTTAACTATTATAAGTTTTGCATTATTTTTCCTGCATAACTCATTTATCTTTTTAACCATTTCACGCTGTTCTGGTATTATTTCAGGGTTATATAAACTCTCTTCTCTTTCATATGTCTTTAACTCTCCATTTGAAAGAACTGTTACAAAACTACGCTTATTATCATTTAAAATATCATCTGTATTTTTTTCCAGACCCTCTTTATCTGTATATGCCTGTCCTTTGATCGGACTCATTACATATCCTGCTGTGCAATAATCAGTTCTGGGTGTAAAAGAAAAATTATCCGCATATAAAGATTTCCAGTTTGTATGATACTGGATTATAGGAAGAATTATAGAATTAAATCTTTCCATTTTATTTTTAGAGCTCTTATCTGAAGTCATTTCACTATATTCTTTTGCCGCAACGATTTTTTCCTTTGATAAAGGCATAGAATCTAAAACATTACGTCTTTTACTATCCCCATATCCTTCTACTGAAAAATAAAAATTAGACGCATCCAGCACGACATAAGAAGGAGATTGTCTCTTAAAAGCTTCCTCGAGCATATAATAAGTCATATCTAATGGCTGTGCTGATGTAGCAAGATTATAACTTACAATTCCATATTCTTTGTAAATTTCCATAGGCGAAATTCCATACTGCATATGACTTACGCCTACAAATACTACATCCACTGAATCTTCTTTCAGATTATTAAATTCATCTATTGACCAAGATATAGTTTCAACAGCACGTGGCCAGCCCCATCTTGGCATTAAAATTCTCTGAATCAATAGGAATAGAAAAACTCCTATTACAAGAAAGACGGACCAATTTATAAACCACAGTTTATTATTTGATCCTTTTTTATTTTCGCATGATTCTGAAGAGACTAACTCCTTTTCTTTATTAGTCTCTTCCTTATTAACTATTTTTTTTCATTTTTTTCACCGCTTATTTTTTATTATGCCATAACCGCATAGACTCATATTATCATATAACATTTGAGAGTAAAACTATTGTCTCAACATGGCTCGGTTCTCCAACGAGTAACGCATCTCATACCTACTGTACAAGGAAATGGTAGAACACCTATTTTCGCCTTAAAATGGGTATGTCGAACCGATTAAAACCTTGACTTGTCACCTTGCTCGTATAAGCAAATTTAACTCAAGTGCTTTATTTATATTTCTTCAATATATTCTCTAAAAATATCCATTATGAAATCCGCACTTGCTGGAGTATAATTGGGAGACTGTGCCATAACTGCATAGTCAAAATCTCCTGCAAATTTTACATCATCAATTGTTGGAATAATTAGTAGTTCCACTTCGGGATCTTTTATTGAGCCCTCAAGATATTTTTTCTTATATGCATCAGACGAATCGTACGCAGGCATTTCCATCGTTTTATTATACTTTAACTGTATATAATTTTTTACTGGCTTATCCCAAATGTACTCTTCATGGAAATCCTTTAGTGTGTCCAGCACATAATCGTTTTTGTCACCATGAGGATTCGCACAATATGTGATAGATGAAACCATTTTATAGGCAACTGCCCAAAGCAAATAATCACCTATACTAATTCCTTTTACTCTATCGCAAAATTCATACTCACTAATTTTTCTTCTTGAATCAACTGGAAGTGTAAGAAACGCACTTTGCAAAAAACTCCATGATGCGTCACCCAAACCTAAATCAGCATGAGAATCAACATGAACAACATCAAAAGGATCTGAAAGCATTTTGCTATTAATAAGTTCTTTCCAAAATATCAGAGCCTCATTATGACTGGTTACAATTCTTCCTGGAATTTTGTGTTTTTTTGATAATCCTAAATTTTTTTCAAAAAATTGTCGAACTTCCTCTTCGGTCCATACTGAATTCCCATAGTACTCTTCATCAAGTCTTTCTTCACAATAAAATGGAGTACTTGCTATTTCAGTCATAAAATAGTCCATATCTAAATCCAAGACTCTCATGGCAACACCTCCTACAAATTCAGAAATATAAATCAATCAGTTATCATTTGAACTGCTCCCCTTTTGTTAGACAATGTGGTATAATAGAAATGTACCAAAATGAAAGTCTAACGAAAGGGGTCATTTTTATGCCAAAAGGAAAACCAAACAAGAGATACACGCCGGAATTTAAGATCAAGGTTGTTGAAACCATGCACAAAGAGAAAATGAGTTCTTATGAAGCAAACAGAGAATTTGATGTCCCAAGAAGCGTGCTGCAACGATGGGAACGCATCTACCTCGAAGAAGGAAAAGAAAGTTTCTACATTGAACGCCGAGGACGTAAATCTACAGGTCGTCCTCCAAAGATGAAGAAAGAAGTTGAAGAGGATCTAATCGCCGAGGTACAGCGTCTTAGAGCGGAGAATGCATACCTAAAAAAATTGAATGCCTTGGTTTCCGAAAGGGTACGGCAAGAGAAAAAGCACAAGTGATTTGGGAACTGAGGCATGAACATAAGATAGGTCTGCTCATTGATATTGCCGGTATCCCTCGCAGCACCTACTACTATTACAGCAAATTTTTTAACAATCCTAAGTCTGATAAGTATGAAGAGATAAAAGAACTCATACGCAAAATATATGATGAAAGCAACGGAAGATACGGCTATCGAAGGATAACCAAAGAGCTTAGGAAAACTCATAAAATCAATCACAAGACAGTACAGCGTTTGATGCGTACAATGGGAATATTCTGCCGTATTCGCATAAAGAAATACAAATCTTTCAGAGGTGAAGTTGGCAGGATCGCACCTAATCTTCTGGAACGAAATTTCAAAGCAGACAAACCAAATCAGAAATGGGTAACCGATGTAACAGAGTTTGCATTGTTTGGTACAAAGCTTTATCTATCACCAATCATTGATCTTTTCAATGGTGAAGTAGTGTCATACAATCTTAGTTATCACCCTAATTTAAGTCAAGTGACTGACATGTTGAACAAGGCGTTTGCAAAGATACCAGACAAAACCAACCTTATTCTACATTCTGATCAAGGCTGGCAATATCAGCACAAACACTATCAAAAGATGTTGAAGAACAAGGGTATCAGGCAGAGTATGTCAAGGAAAGGCAACTGTCTCGACAATGCCTGTGCAGAGAATTTCTTTGGCTTACTCAAAACAGAGTTATTATATTTACAAGAGTTTACATCAGTTGAGCACTTTATCACAGAGCTTCATGCCTACATAGAATGGTTCAATACAAAACGTATCAAGCTAAAGCTTAACGGTATGTCACCTATTGAATACAGACTATCTGTTGCATAATAAAAGCGACCAAGATTTCTCTTAGTCGCTTTGCATAACTTTTCTCTAAAAAATTTGTCTAACTTTTTGGGGTCAGATCACATTATACCCGTTCTTTATAGTGTCAAAGCAACGTTTCCAATACTGTTCTCTTTCTAAAACCTTTGTCGGATCATACGAGAGGCCAAAATATTCAAGTAGGGTATATGTAAAATACTTTTCAAAATACTCTGCACCTTTCTGTTCATAAAGTGCAATAAGCTTTTTATTACCACCATGCTTTGAATCCAAGTAATTACCCCATCGTTGAGCAACTCCCTCTTCGCCTGTAGCCGAACCAATATATAGTTTGCCAGTATGAGTATCCGTCAAACAATACACACCTGTAATCTTCTTTAATGCCTCATAATAGGTCGGAAGAATTCTACCAGCAAAGATATCTTCTAATCTGTGAAAAGGTAAATGTACCCTATCGTATCCTTCAAACTTCTCACCACTATAAACACATGATAATACTTCTTTCACAACAGCCTGATCAATATACTTGCTTAAGTTAAATACATATCGAGAAAATGTATTACCCTTCTTGCATTTAATGATGAGCCTACCAAACCAAGGAGCGTATTTATCAAGCACCTTTACACTTGCCCAATCATCTACAGGAGTATCAATTATCTGTGCCGCTGAAATCAAAAGCCATTCATCTCCTGGCATTCTTGCAAAACTAAATACCCATTGTCCTGGATAGAAATTCCTCTGTTTTCCGTACCAACCCCAGTAGGAACAATCCTTACAAGTACCTGTATTTTTTTCTTCTTCCGTGTGCTTAAGCCATCTATCAAGGAAAGGTTGGCCGCCACTTCCTGCTTGCATATTAAATTCGATTTTACTGTTTTCTATTTCCTCTCGTGTTAGATGCAACACATCATTCAATAATAAGTCCATAATATTTTCCTATTAGTTTTTCTTTGGAAGTTTAAAATCGATTTTTCCCCCAAGAACGCCTGCACTAATTCCGGCTACAGTCATCAAAGCAAAGCTGATACCTCCGACAAGTTTCCAATTGAACTCTCTCTTTTCTGAGTCCTTTTTATTTACCTTGTCCTCGATTTCTTTTTCTTGCTGACGAATCTCTGTGTCCTTTTCATTCGCCATTTTAACAAGTTCAGCTTCTCTATTTAAGATCTCCATCATCATTTCAGGCGGAAGATTAGGATTATCAAGAAGTTTACTACAATCAGCTTGTACTTGCTTTACAAATTCATAAAACTGCTTTCTACTTTCTGCTGCCTGATCCATCTCTTTATTAGCAACACCATAGTATTCTTTTATACTAGCATCATCACTGCTTACAATGGTATCAAGCATCCCTTTGTATTCTGTTAACGCAGATTTCATTAATCCAACAAACTCTGGGAACTGAGCAAGAACTTCTTTAGCCACTTCAGGACGAAGTTCTCCTATCTTTGATGCGAAACTAATCACATCACCTTTTGATAAATTCTTAAAATCCGTTCTTTGCATCATAGCAAGAACATCTTTTTCCATTGGTGTATATTCCATGCTTTTACCTCCTAGTGGGCATTCTGTATTCCCTTATTTGTATCCAAATCAAAACCGACCTGCCAAAATCCCATATCAATCATCTTCATCTGTGGGTATGGCATACCTTCAACTTCCATTTTTTCTCTGATAGGTTCGAGTCGGTCAGCATTTTTCTCGTAAAAGTTGACAAGCTGCATTATAGACCTAATGTTGTAATTTCCAGTTGCCACTTTCTGATTCTTTATTCCTGCAATAAAATATCTATCATATGCCGGAACACAGCCAAGTGTTCCCATAAGTATTTTCGTGATGAGTGTAAAAGATAACTGATTCTTAAGTTTTTGTTCTTTTACTTCGTGTCTGATTTTATCGTAATACTGCTCCAAAAACAAATTTATATCCTGTAGTAACTTTTGGTTGTTTTCGTCTTTGAAACCGATACAGTCAATTCCAGCCAAGGCATCATATTTTTCGTTTAGCAGTTCTTTTACTACTGGAATATGTACTCTATAATCTTTTTGCAATAAAAATGATGAGCCACGGTACATTCCCCAACTTGCTAAATAGAATGCCAGCTGCAGACTCAAATAATCATAATCGACATCATTTCTGCCTCGTGCATTCATAAAATGTGAATAGCAGTGTTCCCATGAACGATATCGACCATTTTCATCAGACTTCAAATCGTTATAAAATTCTGTTGACGATTTAATTATCAAATCCACTGTATCCATGTTTCTCACCACCTATTCGTTACTCGTTTTTATCTGCTCTCCATCCGGCAAGATAAACGACTGTTCAAAAGTTACATTCATCACATCGGCTATCTGTTTTAATTCTTCAAGAG
>CADANF010000024.1 GCA_902789175.1 uncultured Lachnospiraceae bacterium | reverse complement strand
GAAACGGCTGATATTATATCCTTTTCATTAATATATTCCATATTCTTTATTACTTTTATTTCTTTTGTGGCAAAATCCTTTTCCTCTTCAGGATAATAAGCTTTTAGTTTGTGCTTTCCTGGAACATCAAATGCTCTTATAATATCAATTCCTTTAAAATCCTCATCCTTTCTATAAGGATCATCCAGTTCCGCATACTTACCCTCTATTTCCCAGCAGCCTATAGGCCATATATTTTCCTTATCTGCAAGAGTATTATATGAATATTCAGCCTGTTCTCCAGTATAGATTACTTCTTTACCACTTATTTCATTTATTAAGAAATGTTTTTCTCTTTTTTCAGGTCTTTTTGTAGTATTTGCTCCTATGGTTATACTATCCACAAATGGAGTTTTATCATTATAAGAAGCTGACACCAACAGTCTCATATAAATATATCTTCCACTTCTTTTCTATCTAAGATAAGACCTTCTCTGGATTCTAAATCTTTTAGACCATATATATCTGAACTATCTGCAGATAAACTGTCAAATTCAGTTATATATTCTGTCATATCCGATTATTAAACGTCTATAACCATCTATTTATAAAACGCCATAGTCTCATGAGCCTATGGCTCTTCGCCAATATAAAAAGGACTGTAAATAATCTTTACAGTCCTAATGAAAAATTTATTTATAAGATTTTACTTTCGTCCAAAGATCCGCATAATATTCTTTGATTGCCAGTTCCTGGTAACCGAAGGATTCATTTTTTTCGGCTGTAAGATTTGGCATATATGCTGATACTCCCTCATATTCTGTTTCAGCCAGTTCCTCTGCAACAGACTTAACTGGTGAAGTATAACCAACATAAGAAGAATTTGCCATGGCATTTTCATTATCCAGCATGAAATCAATAAACTCTTCTGCAAGTTCTTTATCTTTGCAGTCGTTTGTTATGACCATACCATCGCACCAGACATTTGTACCTTCTTCTGGCTCATAATAATCAAGGTCAGGATTCTCTGAAATAATATAGGCCGCATCTCCTGAATATACTACTGCGAGGCTCTTGTTACCGGATATCATATTATCGATAACATCATCTCCTGCATATACAACATTCATAGTCTTTCGCTGCTCTATAAGCCACTGATAAGCTTCATCAATCTCTTTCTTATCAGTTGTATTCATTGAATATCCTAATGCCTTAAGAGCTACCATAAATGAATCTCTTTCAGAATCATACATATAAATATCTCCGGCGTATTTCTTATTACGGAGCACTTCCCAACCTGCCTTAAGATCTTCCTTGGAAACAACATTTTTGTTATAAAGGATACCAACCGTACCAGCAAAATATGGTACTGAATATTTATTACCCTTATCATAAGGAAGATTCATCATATCAGGATCTATATCACCTTTATTTTCAATGGTCTCCCAATCGATTGGCTGGATCAATTCTTCCTTGATAAGTCTCTCGATCATATAATCAGATGGGATAAGAACATCATATTCCGCACCGCTCATAAGCTTGGTATACATACTTTCATTTGAATCAAATGTCTCATAGATAACTTTACAGTTATACTCTGCCTCAAACTTTTCAAGCAGATCCGTATCAATATATTCACCTGCATTATAAACTCTAAGAGTCTTATTATTGGTCTTAATACCAAGAACAAGTGATATCACAACAAGGATAAGGAACATTCCTGCTATCACAGTCTTCATTACTCCCTTAGCCTTCTTTGGAACCACCTTGGAAATGATAAGTGTTACCGCAATAACAAGGATAACTATAGTTGAAAGAGCATTGATAGTAGGATTTGTACGCTTTGTCATGTTATATACGATGATTGATATATTCTGAACTCCATTTCCTGTAACGAAGTAAGAAATAACGAAATCATCAAATGACATAGTGAATGCCAGAAGTATTCCTGCATATATTCCATCTTTAAGCATTGGAATTATAACCTTAACAAGGGCTTCAAATGGAGTTGCTCCAAGGTCCATGGCTGCATCTGCAATTGAAGGATCCAGCTGTCTGACTTTCGGATAAACACTTGTTATAACATATGGCGTACAGAAGGCTATATGTGCTATAAGCATTGTTATATAACCCTTTGGCATCATAATAGATGAGAAAAGGATCATAAATCCAATTGCTGTAACTATATCAGGACTCATAATAGGAAGATTATTGATATTAAGAAGTACATCCTTAATCACCTTCCTTGATTTTGAAAGTCCTATAGCGGTTACTGTACCAAGAACTGTTGATATTGCAGTTGCAAAAAGCGCTATGGTAACTGAAACGTATACCGCTTTCATAACGGAAGCATTATCTATCAGCTGTCCGTACCATCTAAGTGAAAAACCTGTCCAGTTGGTAAGACTCTTGGATGAATTAAAAGAATAGATCATTGTTATCACAATAGGCAGATAGAAAAATAAAAAACATATTGCAATATAAATGATATAAAGGACTTTAGATTTCTTACTTACTTTCATCTTTCATCCTCCTTCTTTTCTTCCTTATCGAACTTCTTCATAAGGAGGATTCCCACGAAAATGATTATCGTAAGGATGATTGAAATCGCCGAACCAAAATTCCAGTTACCTACTGAGATAAACTGAGTTTCGATCAGGTTACCGATAAGCATATACTGTCCGCCTCCAAGAAGCTTTGGAATAACGAAAGTTGAAATTGAAAGAAGGAATGTCATCATAACTCCATTTATAACTCCTGGAATTGACATCTTAAAAATGACTCTCCAGAATGTCTGAAAATGATTCGCACCAAGATCATATGAAGCCTCAATTAGTGACTTATCTATCTTTCTTATGGATGTATGGATAGGTATGACCATAAACGGAAGCATATCGCTTATAAGTCCTATCAAAACCGCCACATCAGTATACATCATATGCACTGGATCAAGTCCGATAGATGTAAGGAATTTATTGATGATCCCATTATCTGACATAAGACTTATCCATGCATAAGTTCTAAGGAGTGTATTGATCCACATAGGAATAGTTACTGTAAGTATAAGAAGATCCTGGGCGCCGTCACTAAACCTGGTTATCACGTAAGCTAAGGTATAACCTAAAAGAAGCGAGATCATTACAGATATAAGCCCAAGTAAAAGTGACTTTTTAAGCACTTCCAAATATACCGGTTCACCAATCTTCTTAAAATTTTCTAATGTAAACTGGATATTGACCAGCTTATTTCCTCCGGCAGTAAATGAATAAAGAACTATCAAAAGCAGAGGAAGCACAAGTATAAGTATGGACCAGATAAGATAAGGTCTGTTGAGCTTTATATAATGTTTCATCTCTTCCTCCTACTCCCAATCCATCCTGTACATTACATGAATATCATCAGGACCAAATTTAAGTCCCACATAAAGTCCTGTTTCAAAATAATCTGTTGTATGGATAAGATAATCCCTATGTTCTGTTTCAACCACTATCTCATGATGAACGCCCTTGAATACGATAGATTTAACCTTACCCTTAAGTTTTGCTTCATCAGGTTTAACAATATCTATATCTTCAGGACGGATCACAACTTCCACATCCTCATTTTCCTTAAAACCTTTATCAACACATTCAAAATCAAAATCATCAAAGCTGACCAGAAGGTCTTTCTTCATCACAGCTGGGATGATATTTGATTCTCCGATAAAGCTGGCAACAAAACGATTTTCCGGTTCGTTATAGATATCTTCAGGAGTACCAACCTGCTGGATTATACCTTCATTCATTACAACTACAGTATCAGACATAGAAAGAGCTTCTTCCTGATCATGAGTTACAAAGATAAATGTAATTCCAACTTCTTTCTGGATCTTCTTTAATTCTGTCTGCATTCCCTTACGAAGTTTAGCATCTAACGCACCTAAAGGCTCATCTAAAAGAAGAACTTTAGGTTCATTTACAAGAGCTCTTGCAATAGCTACTCTCTGCTGCTGTCCTCCGGAAAGACTTGTCACGTCTCTATTATCAAATCCTGTGAGTCCCACAAGATCGAGCATCTTCTTTACCTTATGGTCGATCATGGCTTTATCCATCTTCTTTATCTTAAGTCCAAATGCAATATTGTCATATACATCAAGAAAAGGAAACAGAGCATATTTCTGGAATACAGTATTTACTTCCCTCTTATAAGAAGGGATCTTTGAAATATCCACTCCATCAAAAAGCACCTCTCCTCCAGATGGTTCTTCAAACCCTGCTATTATCCTAAGAGTTGTTGTCTTACCGCATCCTGATGGACCAAGAAGAGTAAGAAATTCATTTTTATGAATAGTAAGATCGATACCTTTAAGCACCTGCTGATCTTCATAATTTTTTGAAAGACTTTTAAGTTCAATTAACGCCTCACTCATGGCTATCCTCCTGAAAAAAAGATATGCTTAACACACTCTAATTACTGATTATTTCATTGTTTTATAAAGCGGTCAATAACTATTTTTATACATATTTTTTATCCAACATCACTTTATCCATTAGTTTATTTCTATACTAACTATCGCCTCAAAATAAAGAAGCCGCAAGGGCGCATTACGCATCCCCCTACGGCTTCCTATGTCAATTTAAAGGCTTATCTTATTTTTTAACCTTCTTTTATTTTGTTTTCCAATTTCCTAAAGAATAATCATAAACACTATCCTTAGTTGCTGGAATCTGAATGTCTTTAGTCTGTGTTCCTGCACCATCTGTGAAGATTATCATGTTATATCCTGCATTAATATCCACATCAACATAATAAAGTTTAAGTGCAGCATCATAAGTCATATTATCCCCAGGCCATGAAGAAACGGCAATATTTGTATTCTTCTTCCATATATACGCCTTAACATATCAATATATTTCTTATAAGCATCTGTAATGTAGTTAAAAAACCACCTGATTTCTCTCACCATAGATTTCGCTTGATAACCATGGTAATCATATCCTGAATCATTCTTTAGTATTTATTTTTATCTCAAATTATCTCTGAAAAAATATAGAAAAATGGAGGAGAGGTTTATCTCTCCTCCATAAATAGAGTTTTTATATTATTTTACTGACCAGCTGTTTGAATTATATATATAGTAATTCTTTGAATCTGTTGGGATTGCAAGATCTGCTGTCTGTGTACCATTTCCATCTGTAAAGATGATCATGTTATAACCTTCTTTTACCTTTACATCTACATAATATGTACCATCAGCGTCCTTCTGCATATCAGTACCAGGCCAAGCCTTTACTGCATTATTTGTTCCCTTCTTCCAGATATAAGCCTTTACTGATCCCCAGTTAGATGTATTTTTAAAATATACTCTCTTTGTCTCGATCACCGGGCTATCACCCTTAACAGACCACTTACCTGTATTATATGTATAAAGGTTTTCTGTTGCTGGGATAGAAAGATCATCAGTCTGTTTACCAGAACCATTATTAAAGATGATCATGTTATAGCCCTTATTAACATCTACATCAATATAATATTTTCCGTCAGCATCCTTCTGCATGTCAGTACCAGGCCAAGCCTTTACTGCATTATTTGTTCCCTTCTTCCAGATATAAGCCTTTACTGTGCTCCAGTTAGAAGTATTGTCGAAGTAAACTCTCTTATGAGGAACATAATTAACTTTTACTTCACATGTAGCTGTATATCCACCATCATTTGTTTTTACAGTGATATAAGCTGTACCTTCTTTTTTACCTGTAACTGTTCCATTTGAAACTGTAGCTACAGACTCATCTGATGAAGTCCATGTAACACTTCTATCAGTAGCATTTGAAGGAAGTACTGTTTCTGTAAGTTTAGCTGTTTCATTAACATTAATTTTTAATTTTGTATTATCAAGTGAAACTGATTCTACAGGGATATACTCATTTTCGTATATTACAGCGATACCTGTTGAACCAACATAACCTTCAATTGTGTCATATGTTACTGTAAATGTGCTTCCTGAAATTTCATCTGTATATGTACCAGGCTTAGCATAATGACCTGCATTCTTTACCTTAACATTTTTGTTAGAACCACTACCAAGTGCGATAACTGCACCGCCATCTTTACGTGTTACAACTGCAGTATTATTATCATTCTCATACCAATCATCCTTTCCATCCATTGCATTATGGAAATGATTGATTGCTGCTACTTCCTTAGAAGTAAAATGTGTGCTGCCTTTCTCGCACATTTTAATCTGCTCTTTAACATTTGCTGAAGGTCTTGAGAAGTAAAGTGCTGCTATATCATTTCTACTAGCAACAACTGCATAAGCTCTATCGATTGTATTCTGGCTCATGTCAATTGAATGACCTTCTTTATCATCTCTATTATTTGACCATGTATCATGTGATTCAGCCCAATAAACAAGTTTATCATTAGCAATGCTTCCCTTACTTGGTGTGCTCCAGTTACCATATCCAGATGGAGCATTTCCTGAATTAAATGATCTTCTTACCCACTTACCATAATTTGAATCTGTAACAGACATATAATTTGTATATTCTTTCATGAGTCCTTCATTGCCTGATTCTCTATCATCAGGTCCTACAAGGATTTCACCATAGTTATACATTCCATTATTTGTAACTGCAGGCCAGAAATTGCAATTTTCTGAAGGAAGAGCAATGTGCTTTGCTGCATCAAATCTGATACCATCTACGCCACAGCTCTTAAGGTCGTCAACATAAGCTCTAACAAATCTCTGAATATCACCATGTTCTGAATTTAGATCTGGAAGACCGATATCACAATGTGTTACCTGATATCTGTTGCACCAGTCTACATTATTCTTATTTGAATCCCACTCTGTATTATGATAATATTCATATTTTTTAAGATATTCAGGTACGCCTCTCTTACCACCAGCAAGATGGTTTGCAACCACGTCAACCATGATCTTAATACCATATTTATCAGCTTCATTACAAAGATCAATAAGATCCTGTCTTGAACCGATATTATTACCTATAACAAACTCAGTTGGCTGATATAACCAATACCATTCATCACCTTTATCACCATAAGCATGTGGCTGAAGTGGTGAAGTCTGTACAGTTGTAAAACCAGCTGATGCAATATTTGGAAGTTCGTTTTTGATATCATTAAGAGTCCAGTTAAAGGCATGTAATATAGTACCATCCTGGATATTAGATTTTAAGCCATAATTTGTGGCTGCATTTACCTCTGAAATCAGAGATGTTGTGTTTGCGACATTGCCTGTCCAAGGATTAAAACCAAGAACAGAAAGCACCATCAGGAGAGAAAGAAGGACTCCTGTCATGCCTCTTTTAAATTTTTTACCCATTTTTTAAAATCCTCACTTATAAAGATATTCGATGTCTCCATATTTCCCGAGCAGAGACAATAGATAAATATGGCCATTCCCGTAACCATATTTCATCAGATAAATACTTTTACTTACTTCGACCCTCCTTCTTATTGATCTTTTTAAGGATCATACAGTGCTTCCCGTACACTGTATAACCTTTTTAGATAAATTGACTATGCGCATGACTGATTTGAAACATATTCAAACATTTTTTTTCGTTTAAGCGTTTTATTTATCTTTTTTTATTGTATAATTTTTCCAAAAAAAAGCAAGAAAAAAACGAAAACGTTTTCACTTTTCTCTAATTTAAACAAGTAATTTTTATTTTTTTTGTACGTATATTACAAAAACAGCTCTTCCGGTTACGTTTACGGTAACGTTTACAAGAATTTAACCCCTTAACCAGTTTCTTATTTGTTTTAGATCGTGCTTAATATATTTAAGAAATAAAAAGAGAAAGAACAATTTTTTTGCCCTTTCTCTTAAAATAATAGTAATTATTTTGCTCTGTTTTTTTGTATTATTTTAGTTTTATCTGAATGCTGACATAAGCAGGATAAATGACGAATTCCAATAAATAGCTACTTCATTTGTGGAATAAGTCTGCTCATTATCCGCATAACACATAGCCGCCGGTTGTCCAAAAAGAACAGCCTTTGCATATGAATCTTCAAGCCCACTGTCAGGTCCTCCAACCAGCATTCCACTCACAGCTTTCTTTGCAACCTGAGAAGGTCTGTGATGTGGATGTTTAGGTGAAAGAGTTCCATATCCAGTAACAAAACAATAACCTAGATTGTTTGCTCCTAAGAGATAATCCATCTGTCTCTTTGCTAATTCCTTATACTCACTTTTATCCGTCAGATCATAAACCATGTAATAAAGTATTCCATTACATGCTACAACCATATTAGATCCCCAAGGATAATCCGTCTGTAAAGCATTATAATATGCATCCGAATTACTTCTCTCCTTAAGATCATTTGCTCTCTTCACCATTGACTGCTTTAATTCTTCTTTAAGGTCATCTAACCCTGATACATCGGATCTAACAAGATCATACATTGCATATGTACCTATATCAGCCCAACCAAGTCCATTTTTCACCTGGAAATTATAATAATCCTTTATCTTAAGTCCTATTTCGTCATATCCTGCAATGTAAAGTTCCACTGCAGCAAAGAATATCTCATCCTGAGTAACTGCATCCTTATATTCACCGGTTACAATATCGGATGGATTAAGGAATCCCTTTGTATCTCCTGTTGTTTCAAGATATTTCCAGGCCAGGATAGCAGCTTCTTTCGCCTTTGCAGAAAAATCCGGATCATAATCTTTATATATAACTGATGCTTTAGCCATTACTGCTGCAAAATCTCCTGTTGCTGCTGCAGAGATTGGTGAAATGATAAGATCATCCGTCTCTTCTTCTGGTATAACAGTCTCAGGGAAAACCGCACAGGTAACTTTATGGTATACTCCGCCAGTTCTCTTATCCTGCATCTTAAGCATCCAATCCAGCTCGTACTTTGCCTCATCAAGAATATCCGGAATATTATTATTACTTTCAGGAATGCCCATGTCATCATCATCTATTCCGAAAAGCTCATATGAAAGAAGAAGATCCTGTACGGTCTTTGCTCCAGGTACAACATATCTTCCATAGTCACCTGCATCATGCCATCCACCTGAAACATCAAGGGCTTCTTCCTCAGCATATACTTTTGCCACTTTATCATGGCATACGTCATGACTGAGCTTTTCTCCAGTGATATTAGGATCAGTCTTAATTCCACATCTTTGCTTATAAAGCATCTTTATCAGGTCTTTATAAACATCATTATAGATATCATTTGAGATCTTGAATTCATAAGACTCAGCTTTCTCATCTCCGATATGAGCAACTATCTTATATCTTCCTTCTGTTTCAAGTTCTGAAAAATCTCCCTGTCTAACAAAATCTCCAGTCTCTGAATCAAAATGAGCATCCCCTGCTTCACCCGACATAACGACTTCATCTTTATCAATGTTATAGACATCATAAACAACCTTATTATGCTGATCTTTTATAAATACAATTTTCTCATCCTCAGGTTTATAACCTATCTGATTGATATTTACCCTTGAATACTCTGGAAGTCCCTGCATCTCTATAGAATTTGAAGCATCCTTAACCACCAGCTTTATATTATCTATATAAACCTTATGTGGTCCCGGGTCTTCCGCCATATCTTCCATTTTTCCCATATTAAATACGATTCTAGGGGCAGGATCTGAATCCTCTGTCATTGTAAAATCTGTGGAAAAATGAAGCACTTCCGGACCAACATCAATCTTTTCGGAACAATAAGCATGATAATCACCAGAATTGATCTGTAATCTGTATTCTACCTTTCTTGTGATATCTGAGCTGATATCAAAACTATAGGTATATACCGTTCCTTCAACAAGCTTAAAACCATCCCAAAAAGCCTGATTTGCATAATCAAGCCCGCCGCAGCTTTCGATGGAAGCTACTAACTGATTCTCTTCATTGCTTAATTTGAATTTACCACCATTCATATATTCGCAGAATGAATCCACGTCCCCATCTTCAAAATCGAGATTTACAACTTCATCACCATCGTGAAGCTGTTCAACATCACTTTTTGCTTCAGCTGCTGTACTTTCAGTCGCATCCTCAGTAGCCAAATTTGAATCCGTTGTTGTTGCTGTTGTTGTCTCGGTATCGCCTTCTTTTTTCTTATCCTGACATGCCCCCAAAGAAAGCGTAAGAGCCGCAGTAAGAAAAACTGCAGCAAATTTCTTAAATCTCATAGCTATCCCTTCCTCCTTATAGCTAAATGATGTGTATGTATCACTCATAATCCATTATAATTAATATCAAAATTAATTTCCAATACTATAACGTTTCCGGAATTGTTCTTTTTTAGGCAAAATAAAAAAAGGTGTCTTAAGTGACACCTTAATTCTTTAATTCATTATGAAGTAATCTTATAACCTCCGCATAGTTCTTTGGTCTATGAGGAAAGTCACAATCAATACAAGACTTAAATCTATGCCCATTTTTTTCCACTATCTTCCATTTACCAGGACATTCATCCATATGATACAGAGGACAATAACAAAAAAGACAGTTTAACTCCTCCATATCCTTATGACATGGAAAATATTTACATTCTTTATTCTGAAAAAACTTAAATGAATTCTCCATAAATCTCCTTTAAATTATCAAATAATCTGATACTTTCTTCATGACTTTTTATAGCTATCCTGTAAAATCCCCCGCCCAATCCAATATAATCAGAGCAGTCTCTGATAAGAATCTTTCTTTTAAGTAATTCCTGATAAAGATCGATACTTGTTTTTATAAGTACAAAATCCGCATCAAAATCATAATATTTTATATTTTTAAATTCTTTTAATCTATCCCTAAAAAACTCTTTTTCTATTTCTAAATAATCTAAAGTCTTTTTTATATATTCTTTTGTCTTATCACTAGATAGGATCCTTCGTCCGACAGAATCTGCAATTGTTGAAATGTTCCATTCCGGAATGGCCTTAATATAATCATTAAATTTCTTACTAAAAGCAGCCCATCCCAGTCTCACTCCTGGAATAGCAAATGTTTTTGTAAATGCATTAAGACAGATAAGATTATCATATTTTTCTATCTGATGAAGGACTGATGATTCATCATATTTTCCGGTCATTTTAAGGAAACACTCGTCAACTATTACAACTGTATCATTTTCAGCTGCTTCCTTAATTATTCTTTCCATCAGGTCTTTATTAATAAGACGTCCTGTAGGATTATTAGGATTTGTAATAAAGAGAACATCATATCTTTCATTTTTAATCTCATTTAAGATCTGACAATCAACATTAAATTTATTTTCTTCTTTCAGATAAAACCAATTTATTTCTGTTCCCACCGCTTCAAGGGCTCTTTTATAACCAATAAAAGATGGTGCTAAAAGAAGGGCTTTAGAAGGTCTAAAAAAACTTATAAATGAAGATATAAATTCTGACGCACCGTTAAAGATTTCTAAATTTATGCTATCTTTAAGTCCAAGATAATTTCTTAATTCATTTCTTAGAGATGAATATGTATGGTCCGGATATTTATCTACTGCATCAATACTATCCCTGATGGCCTCTTTTATATATTCAGGACATCCTAAGGGATTAATATTAGTCGAAAGATCTATATCAACTTTATTCCTGTATATATCTCCACCATGCATTTAGTTTTACCTCTTTAGCAATAATTTAAAATAGTCGTAATGATCCCCAATATCATAACACAGATAAAAAATGCGCTGATACTGGTAAGATACATTAATTCATTCATCTTTTTAATATCATCAGAAATAACTTCTCTATTCTTATCTCCCAGATAATCCTTCTCCACTTTTTTTCCAAAATAGTATGCTGGACCTGCCAGCTGTATATTTAATGCTCCAGCAGCCGCAGCCTCTGTGTGAGCTGAATTTGGACTCTTATGTTTTAGTCTGTCTCTTTTAAAAATCTTCCATGCATTTTTTGTATCAAAGTTTTTCTTATCAAATATAGTCGCCGCAACCATTAAGATTCCACTTATCCTTGCAGGGATAAAATTTAAAACATCATCGAATTTTGCTGCGCATCTTCCAAAATAGAGATATTTATTATTCTTATAACCGATCATAGAATCCATTGTATTTACAGCCTTATAAAGCAAAGCAAGACCAGGTCCACCTATGGCAAGATAAAACATCGGAGCTATAACACCATCAGATGTACTTTCAGCCACTGTCTCAACAGCAGCCTTAATTACACCTTCCTTACTAAGGCTTTCTGTATCTCTTCCAACTATCATGGATACCGCGTGTCTTGCTTTATTAATATCATCAATAGAATAGTAGACTTTCATGCTCTCTTTTTTAAGATCTTTTGCCGCAAGACATGTAGCTCCCAGAATAGATTCAATAATGATACCAACTACTACATTTAGCTTATAGGAAAATATAATTACTGCCAGGGTTATATCAAATGTAACTACAACAACCACAATAGTAAGCACTCTTCCATTTATCAGTTTTTCATCGTCGTTATCATCCTCACCAAGCCATTTTTTCTCAAGGAAAGCAATAAACCGTCCTATAAATATTACCGGATGAGGAAACCATCTTGGATCTCCAAATATAGTATCTAATATAAAAGCCAAAATAAAAGCTATCAAATGGTATAGCATAAAAAATCTCCATTACTTACCTGATAATCATAGAAATCTCCACCCATTCTGCTGCTTAATATCGACATTATCGTTCCACCATGGACCACCAGTGATACTTCATTTGCAGATGGATAATCTTTCTTTATTATCGAAAGTGCTTTTTCAAATCCTCTGACGGATCTTTTTATAAAATAAGCTTTTGATTCTCCTCCTGGGATTGGTAATTCACAATTGCTGTTTACCCAGGTAAGATAATAATCTGTAAGCTGAGTTAGTTCCTCATAATTTTTTCCTTCAAAGCATCCAAAATTCATCTCTGAAAGATCATCTATTATTATCTTCTTTTTTTCAGGATATATGATATCTGCAGTTTCAAGACACCTCTTCATCGGGCTTGAAAATACTACATCACAGGAAGGATAATAGCCTTTATCCTTTTTATTTTCCAATTTGATACGCCCTTCACTACAAAGTTTCTCATCAGTTCTTCCAATATACTTCTTCTTTAAATTTCCTTTAGTCTCTCCGTGTCTGATAAGATAGATTTTCATTTAACCTCCTCTGCAAATCCTAAAACCATCCGATAGACATGACTTGCCTTCTTAGCAAGTCTTATTAATATTCTTCCACAGATTTCCCTATAATCTCTCTCATTTTTTTCAATAGGAACAATGCCACACCCAACTTCATTTGCAATAATAACAGCATTATCTATATCCATTGCCATGATCTCACTTAAAATCTCATCCTCAGATTTTCCCGCATAAACCCTGTCTTTAATATAAAGATGAAGATCATCAATAACCTTAAGATTATTGAAACTCTTTGCAAATTCAGTTTTTCCCTGGGCCATGCCCCCTACTATAAGAATCATATTAATATCATTTCCTTTATTCTAATATATTTTAGCTAACTTTAAAATGTTCTCTATTAAAAAAATACTGATAACTATAAGCAGCTCTGCAACACATAAAAATCTTCCTAAAAGATCACCTGTCACTCCGCCAAAGAGCTTATAGGACCTATGCTTAAAGATTAAAATATAACAAACCATTACTAAAGCTACCCCCATTCCAAAAGGAATAGAGATATATAAAATAAAAATAAGTGCCAGTATCATTTGGATAATAAGAAATATTTTAACTTTATTTCCTGAATTATCCTTTGTGTCCTTAAGCATACCGCTTTTTTTTGCTGACTTAAGGATTTGTGTAAGAATTCCACTTAAACATCTGACAAGAAAAAAACTGCAGAATATTATATAAAATCCTTTATTACTTCCTATCATAGACATGGTTCCTGTAAGGATCAGAATATAGACAAACGCACCTATCACTGCAAATGCCCCAATATGCGGATCCTCCATTATCTTTAATCTTTCTTCTTTTCCTTTATAAGATCTAAGAGCATCTTCTGTATCCATAAATCCATCAAAATGAAAACCTCCTGTAATGATAAGAGGTATTGCAACCAGTATTAATACCTGCCCCATCTTACCTACCTGAAGATAATCTGAAAGTTTATACCAGGCCAGCATTACAGCCCCTATCACTCCACCAACCCATGGAAAAAAGATCATATCATATTTCATATCATCAGAGTTCCAAATGAACTGAGGCATTGGTATTCTTGAATATATAGAAAATGCAACTGCGATACTTCTAAAAATTTTCTTTAGCATAAAACTACCTTTTCTTTTATTTATCTAATACTTTTTTTGATAACTGGAATACCTACTACAGCTTCAAAAACAACATCTGCCTTTTTTGCAATATCTTTATTTATCTCACCTAAAGCCTTCATATATTCATAGGTTTCTTTTCCATATTCTTCCCCGGATGAAAATATGTCGTTTGATACAATGATGAGATTTTCAACTCTGTCACTTAGATTCTTAATATCAAGGCTTATCTTTTTTACTACTTCCTCATTATTAAGATTTTTTGTAAAAAACTCATTAGCAACAAGGTTAGACATGCATTCCAAAAGGATGATATCATCCTTTTTTACCTCAATCTCGTTTATATCACATGTTTTTTCAATTGTAACAAACCCCTTGTTTTTTCTAAGATCCCTATGCCTTTTTATTCTTTCCTCAGCTTCCTTCCCAAAGGGTTCCATCGTAGCAAGATATATCATTTTATGACTACTGTCTTTTCTTAGGTTTAAGCAATAATCCTCAGCTATTTCTGATTTGCCGCTGCCTGACCCACCGTAAACTAAAACAAGCATTTAACTTTCCTCATGTAATCTTACATACTGCTCAATATCAGTATCTTCAAATCTTATAGTATCATCTAAAACTAAGATATTCGTCTTTAATAATATCAGCATAAGAAGCGCGCCGGTTCCTTCTCCTAAAGCCATATCAGCATCAATAACTGCATCCAGTTTTAATCTTTCCAGCAATATCTTAACAGCTTTTTCTTTACCAACATGAGAAGCTATGACAAAATCTTCTATATTTTTTCCTGTGATAAGTTTAGCCAGATAGGCTGCTGTTAGACTTATAAGGCCATCTAATATAACAGGGATATTATTAACGGCACAGCCTATCACCATGCCACACATTGCTGCTATATCAAAGCCACCAACGTTCTGTAAGATAGTAAGGGGATCTTTATTATATAAGTCATATTTTTTTATCCCTTTATCTATAACTTCTATCTTTCTTTTATATCCTTCATCCGAAAGCCCTGCTCCGTAACCTGTTACATCTCTGGCAGGCATCTTAAGAAGGCCTGCGATAACAGCACTAGAAGTGGTTGTATTTCCGATTCCCATCTCTCCGATACAGATAATATCTGCGTTTTCTTCCTTAAGTGAAAATGCTGCATCTATCCCTATTTCTATAGCCTTTATCACTTCTTCTCTTGTCATGGCACTGGTCTTTAGAAAATTTGAAGTACCATTTCTTATTTTTTTATTTGTAATGTGATATTTATCATGATCTATATCATCTATTATACCCATATCATAGACTTTAATCTTTGCATCAGCCTTCTTTGCAAATACACCAGCAACACTTTTATAATCCGCGATATTCTTTACACATTCTGTAGTTACACTGTGATCTGACTGACTTACATTTTCATCTACTATTCCATTATCTGATGCAAAAATTATAAGAACCGGATTATCAATACTTACATCAACGCTTCCTCTGATACCGCCGATCTTTGATATCAGCTCTTCAAACTTTCCTAAACTGTCTAAAGGCTTCGCCACCTTATCAAATCTTTCCTTCACTTTGCCACACGCTGATCTGTCATATATTAAATTTTTTTCTATTGTTTCTTTAAGACTTAACATTTATCTGTTATACTCCTTTAATAAAATGTCAGTTAAAAGTGTAGGAGGTAGTTATGAACTACGACTTAATTATGTTTGATCTTGATGGCACTGTAATTGATTCCGGCAAAGGTATCATGGAATCAGCTCAGTTTGCCCTTGACCACTTTGATATGCCAAACCGTCCTGAAGATGAACTTCGTCTCTTTGTTGGCCCATCTCTCATGGATTCTTTCATGAATAGATATGGTTTTTCCGAGGAAAAAGCCAGAGAAGCTGTAAATTATTATAGATCTGTTTATTCAACAGAAAACCTCTTTCATCTCACTGTATATCCGGACATTAAGGAAGTGGTACTCGCCCTTAAAGAAAAAGGCAAAACAACAGTATTAGTTACATCAAAACCAGCAGAATTTGCATCAAGGATTCTTGAAAAATATGGTCTTAGTGACTGTTTCTCATTTATCAAGAGCCCTTCTCTTACTGATCCATCTTCAGATAAGACAAAACTTATAAATGATGCAATAAATGAAGCCCAAATCCCTAAGGATAAAGCTATCATGATAGGTGATCGTCATTTTGATATCCTTGGAGCTAAAAATGCAGGCGTAGATTCCATCGGTGTTCTCTATGGCTATGGTTCAAAAGAAGAACTTGAATCAAATGGAGCTACTTACCTTGCCGAAACTGCTAAGGATATACTTGATATTTTACCTTAGTTTTTATCAGAATAATTCATTACCTGAAAAACAAACCAGTTTATAAATTCTTCTGAAGAAGGAAGATATAAATGTGGATAACCTATCCACTGGTTATCATTTCTATGAACTCCGTGCCATGACTTATCTACTGTTTTCTTTCTTATAATGCATCCATCACCATTATTATCTGAATCAAAATAGTGGAATTCGTGGCCACGGATTTTTATTCCTGTGGCTTTATCTTCTATCTCACAGTAGCCAAATCTTACCAGCTTTCCCATAAATCTTATATTCGAATCCACATAGCCTACCATTTCATAGCTATTTTCTTCTTTTGTGGTAAGAGTCTTAGAAAGATACATAAAGCCTCCACATTCAGCTATTACCGGCATTCCCCTTTTTAACGCTTTAAATATACTTTCTTTCATGGATTTATTAGAGGAAAGTTCTTTAGCATATTCTTCCGGATATCCGCCGCCAATGATAATTCCGCTTATATCCTCCGGCAATCTCTCATCCCTTATAGGCGAGAAAAAAGTAAGGTTAAAGTATCTTCTTAAAATATCAAGATTTTCTTCATAATAAAAGGAAAATGCCTCGTCCCTTGCTACTGCAATACGCTTTCTATTTATATTCTTATCTTCTAAATGATCCGCTTCTTTTAAGTCAGATTCTTTTAATAGTAATTTACAATAACTATCAGCTATCTCTCTTATTTTATCCAGATCTATACTTTCTTTAGCAATAAGAGCTGCCTTATCTATCAGTATATTTAAATTTTTTATTTCTTCAGGCTGCATAAGGCCTAGATGCCTGCTGGAAATATTTAATTCCTTATCCTCAGGAAAAAAGCCAAGACATGTAAGTCCTGTTTCTTCTTCTATCAAAGGCTTTAATCGTTCGTAAAATGACTTAGTTATCCTGTTTAAGATAACTCCCTTTATCTGATTCTTATCATCATCTATCTTAAAACCTTTTATAAGTGAGATAACACTTCTTCCCATTCCTTTGGCATTTATAACAAGTATAATAGGTAGACCTGTCGCAGCCGCAATATCATAGCCTGAGGAAACATAACTCTTAATATCAGAACCGTCATAAAGCCCCATAACTCCTTCCACTATAGAAAGGTCATTATTATTTTTATCTCTATATATTTCCCTTAATTTCTCTCTATCAACAAAGAAAAGATCAAGATTTCTTGAAGGAAGTCCTAATACCTTTCTATGAAACATAGGATCTATATAATCTGGGCCACATTTAAATGCACCTATCTTTAACCCAAGAGAAGAATAGGCTCTTAGTAAAGATATAGTGATAAGCGTCTTACCACTGCCACTTTGAGGCGCAGCTATTAAAATTCCCGGATAATTTTTCATTGATGCTCCCTTTTTTTTATCTTAAATCTTTCGCATCCACTGCCGTTTGTGCAAAAAATAAAAAATTTCTTTATAATTTAAATGAGATAATCTTTATAGGATTTTCGGCCTTCATAAGATTATATCTTCCCAGTTTTCTTGCTTTTGAAATGTTAACTTCAACAATATCTAAATCTTCTGGCTCATATTTTTTTATAAGATCATAGATTTCCATTTCTGTCTCCAGGGTAACAGTGCTTATAACAACTCTGATCTTCCTTCTCTTATCTTCATTTTTCTTAGAATTAAGCTTTGCTATGATCTCTTCTAATTCCCCTCCGCTTCCACCTATAAATAAAGCATCCGGCATTGGAAATGAATCTATTACATTACTTGCCCTGTCATTAAAAATACTTATCTTCCTGCAGCCAAACTTTTCTATATTTTTCTTTATAAGGAGGCAGGAAGATGTTTTTTCTTCTACTGCATAAACTTCTATATCTTTTAACATTGAAGCTTGTATTGCTATAGAACCTGTTCCGCTGCCTATATCAAAGAGAATATCCCCATCTCTAAGGCGAAGTTTTGAAACGATGATCTCCCTAACTTCTTCCTTAGTCATTGGAGTCTTTTCATCTCTAAGGAATTCTTCATCCCTAAGACCAAGAATATTTAAGTCATCTATATTCTTATCATTCTCGTCATCATATATTCTATCATCAGGAACTCTCTTTATTATAATAGAATAAAGCCCTTCAGTGTCATCAATATCCTTTATATTAAAATCTTTTGAATTAATAACAGTAATTTCTTCATCTTCATAAGAAAGATTTCTTCCCAGATAGATCAGATATTCTTTAGAAACATGGCATGCTATATCTATGATACACCTTACATCTCCTCTTCCTGATGTAATCAGGAAAATATTTTTATCTTCTGCAAGAGCATTTTTTAATTTCTTTTCCCAGATATCCTCACTGACCCCGTGACTGCTTATTATTTCAATATTCTCATAGGAAATGTTACATCTTGCTGCCATCATTGAAAGTGATGAGATTCCCGGAAGAGTCTTTAATTCTATCCTTTCTTTGATAAATTCATCATTTAAAATATAGTCTCTCATTTTAGAAGCCCCGCTGTAAAATCCGGTATCTCCAGAATAAAGAATAGCTATATTTTTCACTTCATTCGTAGATGAAAGCTGCTTTTTTATATCATCTAAAATATCTTTACTGATATACATTTTCTTATATAAAGCCTTAGGGTTTAAATATGCCACAGAATCTATCATCCTGCTGGCACCATATATAAGATCTGCCTCTTCTATATACCTTTTTGCCTCTATGGTAAGGGTTCTTTCACCATCCATTCCTATTCCGATAAGGCTTATATTACTTTTCTTTTGAATCCCACCAGGGCTTATATTGTTTTTCTTTATGCCCATAAACTCAAATGTTTTTTCTATAGCATCATCCAGAGAAATCCCCTCTTCATTTAGATCGTCTTTAGGCCTGCGTAAAATAAAGCAGCTTACACCTTCCTTTTTTGCAGCCTCTATCTTTTCTCTAAATCCCCCTGCAGTTCCACTTTCTTTTGTTACAAGAATCTTTATATCATATTCCTTTATGATGGCCTGATTCATATTAAATGAAAATGGTCCCTGCATCGCTATTATCTTTTCTCTTTCTATTCCTAATTCACTACATAGCCTTATACTTTCTTCTCCCGGAATAACCCTCACAATTAGTCTTTCTTTTAGATCTGGATCTGATGAAAATCTGATAAGTTCCTTACTTCCTGTAGTAAGAAGTATATTTCCCTTTGTATTCTTTAACCTAAGGATCATTTCATCATAGTTGTTAAAATAGATTCCGTAATCTAAAAATAATGACTCTCTTTTAATCCTTATATATGGCAGATTCCTCGATTCTACAGCCTCCTTAATGTTCTTACTTACGCATGTAGCATAAGGATGAGTAGCATCAATTACAAGCTGATAATCATTTTTATCTATCAGATCCTTTATCCCATTAAGATCAAGCCTTCCCCGAAGGATATTTATAAACTTAGAAGGCTCGATCATTTCTTTTCCATATTCAGTTGCTACACAGACATCCATTGAAATGCCATATTTCTTTAATTTTTCGGCACAAATACGCCCTTCTGTGGTGCCTGCAAATAGAAGTATTTTCCTCATATTTTGTAACCCCTTCTAGTTACTAATCTATCATTTATAACTTCTGTTTCTTCATTACCGATAAATACTGTTGTAAACATATCAATATCAGCTGTCTTTAACTCTTCTAAAGTAAGTATCTTATATTCCTGCTTATCTCTTCCTATATTTTTAACATAGCCTGACGGAGTATCTTTACTAACCCCTTCATTTATAACAATATCAACGGCTTCGTTTAAAAGGCCTGGCCTTGTCTTACTTCTCGGATTATAAAGAACAGTTACAAAGCCTCCACTGGCCGCTGCCTTTAATCTTTTTACAATAACTTCCCATGGAGTAAGAGCATTGCTAAGACTCACTACACAAAAGTCTGATGTAAGAGGGGAACCAAGAACTGCCCCACCTGATACAGCCGCTGTAACACCAGGAATTATAGTAATATCATGAAGATCATATTCATCAGCAAGCGAAAGGACAGGAGATGCCATCCCATAAATTCCCGCATCTCCACTGCATATAAGTGAAACCACTTTACCCTCTTTAGCTTTTTCAAAACAAAGGCGACATCTTTCAATCTCGCTTCTCATTGGTGTAGATTGGTATTCCTTTAAGGGATACATTTTTTTCATAAGTTCTATATAAACTGTATATCCAATGATGATATCTGATGCTTCAATAGCATTCAGCGCATCTATCGTCATATTTTCTTTATTTCCAGGTCCAAAACCTACAACAAATATTTTTCCCATACTGTCTTCCATTAGAATTTTCCTCTCCATCTGAACCTATTTCTCTCTATTTTAGTTATTGCAAATGTAATCCCGTTACCTGCTGTTTTTTCTTTATAAAATTTATTATCAAAATTCTTATCCAATCTGCTGGCTAAAAGAAAAGCTGCCCTTTCACATACATTTGAAACTCCGACAGTTTTCTTTACAAATTCAGATTCTTTAAAATCACCTTTAATTTTAGATAACTCCATAGCATTAAATGTGATCAGTTCTGTATGATAAAATGAAGCCAGATTAAGAAGTCCTTCTTCTTTAACCTTTAGATCAATGCTTGTAAAATAAAGAATATTCTCCTCCATCCACTGACGGCTTACTCCATTATCTATAAAAAAACTATTTATCTCTTCAAATGTTTTACCTTTCCTTACACCAATTCCAAAGATATATCGGGCAGGATTCATGATAAGCATTTCTTTATTTTTACAAAGTTCCAGACTATCATCTTCAGTTATCAGAACATCCGCAGATACTTCTTTTTGTCTATACTTTATAATACTTACCTTATCCCAGGGTTCTCCTATGAAATTACAATCTTTTGGTATGGCAATCCTAATCTCTTTTCCATCTAAAACCTTTGCGGATACCTTCTTTATCATCTCTTTATTTTTTATCTTAAGATGATTGATCCTTGCAAATGTATCTACTGAGAATTTTTCTTCCACATCCGTTGCTGTTGTTATAACTGCTTCACTGCCAAGTCTTTTGGAAATGTCATACGAAAGTTCTATAGCACCACCCATATGTCCTGATAAAACGGGGATAACATATCTTTTTCTTTCATCCATTACAATAAAAGCACTATCCTTTAATTTATCCTGCGAAAGATCTTTCATCATCCTTACAGCTATACCTAAAGCACCAATAAAGATAATAGGATTATGATATTTAAAGCCATCAAAGATAAAGCTTCTTGCATCATTTTTTCTTCCATCTAGGGAAAGACATAGATCTGTGGTATAAAGCTTTACTATCTCTTCTTTAACTTTTTCTCCTTCATCAGTAAAATAGATCACTCTTTTTATCATTGTTTCTTTCGATCTTATCTCCTATTTATCCTTACAACTACTATTGTTCTATATTGATCTTTCTAAACTCAGTCTCAAAATCCGGTGAGTAAAGTTTTGATCTTACTGCCTTACTGTCCTTTGACACTGTCCTTATTGCTTCTCCAACAAGTACTATAGCAGTTTTTTTAATGTTATTTTTCTTAGCTGTTTCTTCTAAAGTGCTGATTGTACATATATATCTTTCTTCTTCAGGCCAGGTTGCCTTATAAACAATCGCTGCCGGAGTATCTTCATCTAAACCTGCTGACTTTAATTCTTCTTCTAATTTTTTTAGAAGCCCTGTACTTAAATAAATTGCCATGGAAGTTTTATGCTTTGCCAGTTCTCTTACCTTTTCTAACTGAGGTACAGGAGTTCTTCCTTCAACCCTTGTGATTATAAGGGTTTGTGTTATTTCAGGAAGTGTATATTCAAGTCCAAGACTTGCAGCCGCTCCAAAGGCTGCTGTAACTCCAGGTGTTACATCATAGGAAATACCCAGTTCGTCCATCTCGTCCATCTGCTCTCTTATAGCTCCGTAAAGACTTGGATCTCCTGTATGAAGTCTTACCACATTCTTATTTTCTGCCTCAGCCTTCTTTATCAAATCTATAACTTCTTCTAAAGTAAGATAGGCACTGTCATAGCTTTCTGCCCCTTCTTTCATATATTGAAGCATATCTTTATTTACTAAGGATCCGGCATATATCACTATATCTGCTTTACTTATTAAATTCATACCTCTTACAGTTATAAGATCCACTGCTCCAGATCCTGCACCAACAAAATGTACCATTTCACATCTCCCGTATCATAAATAATTATCCCTGCTTCATTAAGGCATCCAGCAATTTTTCTGCTCCGTCGCTCTTTGCCAAAAGCCCGTAATTATTGGAATAGACGATACATTCTATATCAATCTTTCCACTGGCTCTTTTATTAAGGAAAAACATAATCTTTTCCATCATATATTTCATCGTTTCTTCAAAGCATCCAGCTTCTTTTATTATCCTTATTCCTTCTTCCGTTGATACTGCATCAAGTATATTTCTTCCTGACACAGCGTCAAGGCCTGCTCTTATTCCTGCCGCAAGGAGAAGCTCCATCCTTGCATCAGCATTCTTTGAATGGGTATTATAAATACCGCCGGATAGTTTTATAAGTTTTCCTATATGGCCTGTTAATAGCATTTTCTTAAACCCTGTTTCAGCCGCCATATCAATAGTGTCCCCAATAAAGTTGGAACATTTAACAGATCTGTCCAGCTGATAATCATAGGCTCTGAGCATAAATTCCTGTCCGTAATTTCCAGGAGTTATAGCTATTATCTCATCTCCCAGAGCCTTTCTTTGATTTAGCTCAACCCTTATAGTATCCAGAAGCGCCTGATCAGACATTGGTTCTACTATCCCGCTGGTACCAAGGATTGAAATGCCACCTATTATCCCAAGTCTTTCATTAAATGTCTTTTTAGCAGTCTCTCTTCCAAAAGGAACATAGATCAAAACTCTGATCTTTCCTTTAAAGTCATAGAGTTCTGCCACTTCACGAACTTCCTTTTCTATCATCTTTCGTGGCATAGAATTAATAGCCGCATTTCCAACAGGCTGATCAAGTCCCGGCTTAGTAACTCTTCCTACTCCTTCACCACCATCAATATCAATAAGAAGTTCATCTATGTCATTTTCTATTATCGATACCTTTGAATATATAAGCAGTCCTGTGGTTATATCCGGATCGTCTCCTCCATTCTTTTCCACAGCACAACTTGCCTCTAAAGCTTTAAGATCAAGCTTTATATCCTTAATGTCTGCGTTAAATGTAATCCCCTTTGGAGTACTTATTGATATCTTATCTTTAATTTTTCCGGAAAGGAGCATAAGAATCGCTGCCTTTGACGCCGCTGCTGCTGAACTTCCGGTAGTAAATCCATATTTTAGATTCATTTACATACCATAAAGAAGCGCATTGCATATAGCCGCTGCTATATTGCTTCCACCCTTTCTTCCCCTGTTAACGATATAAGGAACATTTCCGTTTATGATAAGTTCCTTGGAATAAACTACATTTACAAAACCAACAGGAACACCGATTATAAAATCCGGAATGAACACTTTATCTTTTATAAGCTGATTTAGTGTGATAAGTGCAGTTGGTGCATTTCCTATAGCAAAAATGATCCTTTTATCCAGCTTTGCAGCATATTCCATACTTACTGTGGCACGGGTCACTCCTCTTTCTCTCGCTTCCTTCGCCACATCTTCTTCTGCCATAAAACAGCGGGCTTCTCCTCCATACATAGCCAGTCTCTTCTTATTGATCCCGGAAAGCGCCATATTAGTATCTGTAACGATCCAGGCTCCATCTCTTATAAGGTCCCTTGCCTTTTTAACTGCATCCGGCGAAAAGATAAGGCTTTCAGCATAAGAAAAATCAGCAGATGTATGGATCACTCTCTTTATCACAGGAGACTTATCTCCTGTTAAGACGATTCCCTGCTCCTCTAATTCTTTTGTTATTATCTCAAAGGATCTCTTTTCTATTTCCTCTGGTCTTACATATTCAAATTCATTATTTGCCATAACCGTTTTTCCCTGCTCTGTTTCATTCACGATCAGATAACATTATATATTTCTTTATATATTTTTAGATCTTCCTCTGAAAGACCATATAAATCCTTTATATTCTCTTCTCTGAAAGTATTATCTGTATCTTTATTCTCTATCCTCTTATCATTATTTACTGCAAGTACCCTGTCTGATATATATTTAGCAAGTTCCAGTTCGTGAAGAGACATGATACAAGAGATGTTCTTTTCAGAAACCAGTCTTTTTATCACTTTCATTATCTTTATCTTAAATCTGATATCCAGATAAGATGTGGGTTCATCTAAAATCAGTACCTTAGTATCCTGGGCTATAGCCCGGGCCAGCATAATGATCTGCTTTTCTCCATCACTCATTCTTAAAAATTCTTTATCTAAAAGTTTCCTGGCACCAACTATTTCTACTGCTTCATCTACTTTTCTTTTATCTTCATCCGAAAGGATCCCGAATCTATTGGTATAAGGGTATCTTCCCAATTCCACAACTTCCTTTGCAAGAAGCATCTCAGATCTTATCTTTTCAGTTGAAACTTCAGCAATAAGCCTTGCTCTTTCAATATCTTTTATAAGCTTAATATCTCTAAATTCCCCATCATCACTTCTATAAGAAACTTTCCCCTTAATGGAAGGGATCTCATTTCTGATGGTCTTAAGCAGAGTAGACTTTCCTACTCCGTTAGGCCCTATGATACTGATTATCTCACCCTCATTTATATCAATGGAAAAGTCCTTTATTATCTCTTTTTTTCCATAACCGGCAGTAAGTTCATCAATTTTTATAACTGTATTACTCAAAGATTATCACCTGCCTTATGTTTTCTTATCATCATGATCACAATGACTGGTGCAAGAAGCACTGCAGTAACTGTACTGATGGAAAGTTCCAGTGGCGCAAATATCATCCTTGCCAATGTGTCGGAAAGAAGTGTTACTATTGCTCCCCCAAGGAAGCATCCAAAAATAAGCACTCCCGGTTTGCCTGTCTTAAAGGCACGTCTCATCAAATGTGGCACCGCTATCCCTACAAATGACACAGGCCCTGCAAATGCTGTTACCACTGCCGCAAGTAAACTTGATAATATGATAAGTGCGATCTTAAGCCCCCTTATATTTACGCCAAGGGAAGCAGCATATTTTTCTCCTAATCTATAGGCATTTATTGGCTTAATATAAAAAACTGTTAAAGCTAAACATAAGAATACGATTATAAGTATCATCCTGTCATTTTCCCAGGAAACACCTGAAAATGATCCCTGAGACCAGTTGTGAAGATTAACTATATTGGTATCATTTGCAAATGTTACTAATATCTCTGTTACTGCTGAACAGATATAACCTATCATGATCCCGCAGACTACAAGAATAGACATAGACCTTATCCTGAAAGATATAAGAAGCACAATCCCCATGGAAATAAGAGCCCCAAGGAATGCAGCTCCTATAAGCGTCCAGGAATTAAGTATTATTCCCTTTTTTAAACTAAATATCATAGTTATTGCTACAAGAAGCTTTGCTCCGGAGGAAACTCCCAAAACATAAGGTCCTGCAATAGGATTTAAGAAGAATGTCTGAAGCAGATATCCTGCCACAGAAAGCGCTCCTCCAAGAATTATCGCGGCGATGACTCTTGGTATCCTTATCTGCCATATGATACTATAAAGCACTTCATTTTCCTTATTTCCTGCTAATATGCTAAGGCATTCTTTAAAGTCAGAAGATACACTTCCTGCTTTAATAGAGAATAATGTTATTAAGATCAGTCCCAGAAAAAGTGTGCTAAAAACTACTATATTTCGCTTCATATATGTTTTTTCCTATTTACTGTTTTACTAATTAAGTTTCTTTAAAAATGTAAGTTCACTGCCATTTTCATATAGTACCGCAAAAAGATCCTCTATAAACTCTCCAGTCATGCTGGACTGCTGGAAAAAGTCAGCAGTTGTGGTATAAACTCTGCCATTCTTTACCGCCTTAAAATCCTTAAATAAGGCATTCTTTTTTATCAGGTCATTAATATCCTTTAATTCCCCTTCAATCGTGCCATTATAAATAAGCACATCCGCATCCTTTGCCATGGCATAAAACTCTTCCATCTGAATATTCATTGTGGATTTTTTATCCCCATTATCTATGTCAGGAAGATATTTGCCGCCTGCAATCTCAATATCTTTTGCAATATAGTCACTGCTGTTTCTTATATTTACAGCTCCATTCTGATTAATAGCAAAGAAGGCACAACTAACGTCTCCCTTCTTTGATACTTTTTTTATACGATCTACCTCTTCTTCAAAATATTTATCTGCCTTGTCTTCTTTTCCATATAAGATACCGTATAATTTTATCCATTCAAGCCTTCCCTCAGGGCTGTCCTCATAGCTTGATCTTTCAACTATAACAGGTATACCAAGACTTCTTAATTTCTCCAGTACTTCCGGCGTATGCATTATCATCATGTTTTCGATCACTAAATTACATTTTTCACTTAAGATAAGTTCGTAATCCGGTGCACTGTATTTTCCTGCATATAAAATGTTACCACTATCCAGCAGTTTTTTTGCATCCGGAAGATACCAGTCACTACTCTTTGTACCTGACAATCTGATATTATCAGATGCCTCGATGCATAATATAAGATCCATAACGGAAGTTGATACAAGATAAGTTTTATCCATATCCTTTCTTAAGATATATAGATCCTCTATTTCATTTATCTTTTCCTCTAATTTCTTATCAAGCTTGTTGTCCTTTGGAAGCAGTAAATAAACACCAATATCATTTATATAAATAAGATAAATATCATCTTCATAACTTTCTATTTCAATTTCTTTAGCATATTCTATAATGCTTTTATCCTGTTTTTTTATTCCATTTTCTGAAAGAAGATTTTTACATTCTTCATATTTTTCTTTTATCTTTGATGATTTTTTCTGAGAAGTATCACCATTTTTGCCACTCTCAGCTTTATTTATGTTTTCATTATTATCCCTTTGTTCTGCTTCTGCCTCATTTTTACTATAAATCTTTATAGTATATTCAATCTCATGAGCTTTACTCATTGCTGTAGTATCAGCAATAAGCGGGATTTCCTCATCTAATTCCACAGGGATAGTAAAACTGCTTTTTTCTCCCGGGGCAGACTCATTCAAATATTTCTCATTATTTAATATTACATAATCATAATTTGAACTGCTCCAGATAATATTTGCATAATACTTTCCATCGTTAGATGTTATCTTTACAGGTGACTCTATACTTGCCTTGCCTGTTCCACCGGACAGATCAATTGTGAGCCACTGTTCTTTTTCTTCATCTGTAGCATTCTCTTCTTTACTATCAGTAGCGTTGATTGCTCCATTACTTTCTCTTTTATTTACATCGCAGCCACTGATCATTAATAAAAAAAAGACAAAAAGGAGGCATAAAGATACAGCCTTTCTTATTTTTTTTAATCGAGTCATATCTTTAAACCTCCGTTTTTTAATATCTTTTTAAATTACAGAAAGCCCGCGACATATGCCGTGGGCTAAAAAATTACTGTACTTTAACTGGATCTGTAACCTTTACCTTATGATCATACCATTTTCCCTTTGAACCGATAAGTGCAAGATCAAATTCCTCACCGATAGCTGGAACTGTAATATCAAATGCATTTGCTTCTTCTGTAGTTCCATCGCTATATTCAACAGTTTCTTTTGTTGGCTGATAAAGCTCTGCTCCATCCTTTGCAGCATCTTCTGCTGAACCAGGATAAAGGTTAACGATCTTATCTGATGTAAGAACAATATGCATTGTCATTACACCATCTTTAACTGTAAGCTTACCCTTGTTATCATAAGCTTCATTGATATGAAACATTGAGCCGTCTGTTGTAAATACAGCTTCATATTCACCATCTTCTAATTTAGCTTCTGATGCTGAATCAGAAGATCCTAAAGCTTCAATTGCTGCTTTTGTATGAGCTACATAGATATCTTCAATAGCTTCAATTCCACCAAGACCTGAAACCTGTGTATCAACTGAGTCAAAAGCCTTTGCAGCTATGAACATTGACTTCCATGAATCTTCATCATCACCAGCCATATCATTGTTTGCATGATCACCAGCAACTACCATGAGTGGACGAAGAACTACCTTCTTATATCCTGCAGCCTTTACAGCTTCAATAACCTTGCTGCATTCTGTTTCTTCAGGCTCACCTTCAACTGTTCCGATAAATACATTCTTATATCCAAGTGTATTCATCTGTGTCTGCATCTGGCTATATGTGATCTTTGCTGTATGACTTGTACCATGTCCCATTAATACAAATGCAACACTATCCTTATCAGCAGCTTCAATTGAATCAAAACCAGCTTCCTTAACAGCTGCAGCTACAACTTCCTTAGCTACATTTTCCTTATCTTCATTGATAACTGTAGCATCACTTCCTACTTCACCAAGAAGTGGCTCTGCAACCTTAACTGACTCAAACTTATCTTTATATGAATCAAGAGCTGCTACAAGTTCATCATATTCTGCACCGTGCATAAGGTGAGTTGGCTGAATAATGAGGTTCTTAACGCCGCTCTTAACTGCTCTGTCAAGAGCCTGCTCAACGTTATCTATTCTTTCATTATCACGGGCATATACATGATTAATGATAATCTGTGCTGTAAATGCACGTCTTACAGACCAATCAGGATTTGCAGCCTGGATCTTCTTTTCGATTCCACCAATATCTGTAGCACGACTATCATTGAATGAAGTACCGAAACTTACAACAAGGATTTCATTTTCGCCAATGTCATCCATATTTAATGGATCATCCTTGGCAGCATCTCCTGTATCTCTTCCAAAATAGTCAGGATCTGCGAACTCGCCTTCAACCATTTCCTTTTCTTCATCAGTAAGAGCATCCCAGGCAGCCTTTGCCTTTTCACACTTTGTATATGTATCCGGAGTAAATTCCTGAACATAGATAGCGTCAATAAGGGAAGCAACTTCTGCTGCTTTTTCCTCACTGCTCTTTGCATCAGACTGTGTAGCAGTTTCTGTTGCTACAGTTGTTGTTGCCTCAGTCTTATTCTCTGTCTTACCGCAAGCAGCAAGAGAAAGAGCCATAAGAGAAGCAAGAGTAACTGTTAATAGTTTCTTTCTCATTTTAGTTTCCTCCTAAATAAAAAAACTCTGACAAAAGTCAGAGTTGATTGCACATGAAAAAAATGTATATTCGCTAAAAAGGCGAAACAAAGTAAATGTACAGTCAATTCCTCGTGACTTTAATGTACCAACATAAGGCAGGTCTCCTGACTCAAAGATCATAATCCCTATATATGGCCTTCCCGGAAATAATCCAGTGACACTAACTATATAAGGACTCCCTAAACACAGTGACGAGATCGTACAGGACTTTAACCTGTTTCCCTTTTAACTTTTGGCTTGCAATCCAAAAGCACCTTATGTCCAATATTTTATTGTTTTATAATATATCTCTCATACTATAAACGGCATATTATAAAAAAACCGTTTTGTATCATATCACAGAATCTTTTAATATTCCATATATTTTTTTCATATCCAAAGACTCTCTTAAAGTATCAGCTAAAACGTCATATTGCTCTTCTTTAAAGGCTTTATAATTAGTAACCTTAAGATCATTTATAAAATTCTTATATTCTGTATCTTCCATTCTTCCACACTTATTCTTATTTGCCGCAAGAGCTTTTATAAAACCAAGAGCCATATTCTTCTCATCAAATATACCATGAACATATGAACCATATATGTTTTTAGAATAAGAACCATCTAAAAATGTTTCCTTATGATTTTTACTATCACTACTTTCTATTTCACTTATTTTATCGAGAAAAGGAACATTTCCTTTCGTTATTCCCATATGGATCTCGTAACCGGAAACATCTATATTTGATAAGATATCAAGTTCTCCACTTATCTCGGCTATTTTTCCCTTCACTCTTCTTCTTATCTTTTCTTTAGAAAGAACAGTTTCCACATCCAGAAGGCTTAAAGCATCTATCTCTCCTCCGGCCTCAACATTATATGGATCTTTGATCTTCTTTCCTAAAAGCTGATATCCGCCGCAGATACCAAATATGATATTTCCATTTTTTTCATATTCTTTTATCTTATCTGAAAGCCCTGACTTTTCTAAAAATCTCATGTCATCGATAACATTTTTAGTTCCGGGAAGGATGATAACGTCCTTATCATCTATTTCCATAGGATTCTTAATATAATGAACTTCAACTCCCTTTATCTGATCAAAGATATTAAAATCAGTGAAATTGGAAATATGAGGAAGATGGACTATTCCTATATTTATAATTCCCTGCTTTTTATTCTTAAATCTCATGGAAAGACTGTCTTCATCATCGATTGATAAAGATAAATAAGGAACTACTCCTAATACATCTTTTTTAGTCTTTTCTTCAAGCATTACTATTCCCGGATCAAGCAGCGTCTTATCTCCCCGGAATTTATTTATTATAAGGCCTTTAATCCTGTCTCTTTCATTTTCCGTAAGAAGCATTACTGTACCGTAAATCTGAGCAAATACTCCACCCGGATCAATATCTCCCACAAGAAGCACATTTGAATCAACAAGCTCTGCCATTCCCATATTTACAATATCATCAGCTCTTAGATTTATCTCCGCTGGACTACCTGCACCTTCAATAACGATAATATCTGCCTCTTCTTCTAATCTTTTAAATGCCTCTTTTATTACAGGTATAAGTTTCTTCTTATATTTAAAATAGTCCCTGGCATTCATATCCTCTAAAACTTCGCCATTAACTATAACCTGAGACCCCTTATCACTGGTAGGTTTTAGAAGTATTGGATTCATATATACTGAAGGCTCGACCCCTGCAGCCTCAGCCTGCATTACCTGGGCGCGCCCCATTTCAAAGCCATCTTTTGTAACATAGGAATTAAGCGCCATATTCTGAGATTTAAATGGTACTACCCTATAACCATCCTGCTTAAATATCCTGCAAAGACCGGCAACTATAAGACTTTTTCCGACATTTGACATGGTCCCCTGAACCATAATAACTTTAGACATCTTATTTTCTCCATCAGAACACTATCTATTATCATCTAGCAACAATATATCATATATTTTTTTCCTGATAAACTTTTTAATTGTTTTTCTTTTGCTTATAGACTTTCTAGTTATACTTTTGCTTATAGACTTTCTAGTATAACGTTCGCAAAATAACTGGACTAATGCGCTGAATGCTTGCTCGAGAGTGCGTCTCAAAAAACGTAGGCGTAGCGGGCTACGCTGAGGATGTAGGCGTAGCGGGCTACGCTGAGGATTTTTGAGGCGTGCTATCGATGTAAGCAGGCAAGCATTCGGTCCAGTTATTTAAGTGACGTTATACTAGTTATATTGACTTTTAACTGATCAGATGGTATTTTAAATAAGTGCTTAAGCGGTCATGGCGGAATTGGCAGACGCGCAGGATTTAGGTTCCTGTGAGACATCTCGTGAGGGTTCAAGTCCCTTTGACCGCACTCACATAAATATTAAAATTAAAAATAAGAAAGGGTATTCACTATGAACATTGTTTGTCTTGACTTAGAAGGCGTTTTAGTACCAGAGATCTGGATCGCATTTGCTGAAGAATCAGGTATACCTGAATTAAAGAGAACTACCAGAGATGAGCCGGATTATGACAAGCTTATGAACTGGAGACTGGGCATTTTAAAAGAGCATGGGCTCGGACTTAAAGAGATCCAGGATACAATAGCAAAGATTGACCCAATTCCTGGGGCAAAAGAATTCCTTGATGAACTTCGCTCATTAACACAGACAATCATCATCAGTGATACATTTACACAGTTTGCAGCACCTCTTATGGAAAAGCTTGGTATGCCTACAATCTTCTGCAACGAACTTGAAGTTGCTGAAAATGGCGAGATCACAGGTTTTAGAATGAGATGCGAAAACTCAAAATATACAACAGTTCGTGCTCTTCAGTCTATCGGATTTGATACTATCGCCAGCGGCGACAGCCACAATGACTTAGGCATGATCAAAGCTTCAAAGGCAGGATTTCTTTTTAAGAGTACAGATCAGATCAAAGCTGATAATCCAGAAATCCCAGCTTATGAAACATATGATGAACTTCTTGATGCTATTAAGAAGGCTCTTTAATATAAGAATTAAGTAAAAAAAGTTACAGCCTATCATAGACTGTAACTTTTTTTATAAGATTTTCGAAGATTTAATCCTCTCCTCTTCTTGTTCCATTATCTTATTAAATGAATCCTGGCCAATCTCAATACCATCCTTATCTTCTGCATCGTTGGTACTATATTGCATTTCTTTACTTTCTAAATATATTTCTTCAACCACCGCCCTGCCTTCAGGTGCAACTTGTTCTTTAATATTTTTTGCCGCTTCAGAAACATCCGCAAAAGCATTAAATATCGTCTGTTTATCTGATAATATCTCCATTATTTTCTCATCAACAGTGTTATCACAAAGCAGATGAGAAACAATTACATTCCTTGTCTGTCCCATACGATAAGCTCTTGAAATAGCCTGATTTTCAATTGAAGGTTTAAGCTGAGGTTCGCAGAATATGACTACGCTGGCACACTGAATATTAAGCCCTGTTCCCCCTGCCTGAATCTGCACCGGAAGAACTGCTCCAGCCGGAGCCTTTTCAAACTCATCTAAGATCTGCTGCCTTCTGGCTAAACTGACAGAGCCATTTATAGTCTCTAGGCATCTGTCAGAAAGAAGATGAGATACTTTATCCAGGGTATCCAAAAAGAAAGAAAAGACTATCAGCTTTCGTTCTCCCTGCTTGGATTGTTCAGCAATCTCATAAAGCCTTTTTGCTTTAGATGATCGTAAAACATCTTCCACATTCCACGAAATCCGTCTGGCATCGTTATATCTATGTTCTAAAACCGCAGCATAATATAACTGCTTTTCTTCTTTAGTAATATCAACCCACTGGTCTTTTACGATCAGTTCCGGAAGTTCCGTCAGTACATCTTTCCTTTTTCTTCTATAGTAAACCGGAGCCAGCAGTTTCCTAAATGTCACTGCCTTAGATAACACTTCTTTTCCAACAAGACCTTCTGCAACGTCGGGATTTAATATTTTAATAAGTTCGATCATTTCACTTACATTATTTTCTATGGCTGTCCCTGTCATAAAAAGCAGATTTTCTGAATTATCCAGCAAGGCTTTAGTATTTACAGTTCTCTTTGCTGCTTTATTCTTTATATAATGGGCTTCGTCCACAACCACCATATCTATTGTAAAATCATCTTCTAACAAAAGATGTTCCGTGCTTTCATAACTAGTTATTGCCACTCCACCTATTTCTTTCCATTTTTCAAACTCAGGCGTCCTGTCTTTTCCATGGATCTTTATTGCATTTAAATTGGAAAATCTAGTAATCTCACGCCACCAGTTTATCATTACTCCAGCTGGACATATAACTAAAAAATGATTCGCTCCTCTATTCTTTAATACTATCATAGCGGCTATTGCCTGAACTGTTTTTCCAAGCCCCATCTCATCTCCAAGAAGAGTTTTTCTTTGATGGATGATATATTTAACACCTAATTCCTGATATCTTCTTAATTCGCAGTGAAGTCCTGTCAGATCCAGCTCTTCTGTTAAAACTTTTGCAGCTATTTCTTCCGGAAGTCCATATTTACTGTCATTTACACCTACCGAACCTGGCACTAATGCTTCTAAGATATTAAGCAATGAAACAGGATTCTTACTAAAGATATCCCATGCCTGATCATAACTTAACATATCTAAAAGATTAGCTTCATCCAACGCTTTTCTTATATTATCTTCATTATCATTAAGGAAATTTGAAAGGATATCATAAGCATTACATATATTTTCTTTCTTTTTCTTAGATGAGAAAAAATAAGAAAAAGCTCCCTTCCCACTCTTAAGAATCTTTAAACATAAGATCAATTCTTTTTCTTTAACTATAGAACTAATTTCTGTCAGAACTTTAAGTTGTGGAATAGACAGCTTTCTTTTAACCAAAGCAAGGACCAGACAACTGGCCTGTGGATTTTTATCATCCAAAGATAGTCTGATCATTGCATCATTTTTTAAAATTGCAGCAGTATCATTTACGATCTGCTTTATATCAAAAGCATTTTCTTTACTGATACCATTAACATCTATAAGACTTTTAAGAGATGTTTCATAAAGCTTTAAAAATGTATCAAACCCCTGATTTCTTAAGGTCTTTACCCTAAAGCCATTTTTATTTCTATTTAACTCCTCTACAGGGATCTTACTAAGTTCAAAAGATACATTTCTATCCAATAGAGCATTAGCTGTTTTTTTTACTTCATTTGTATAACTAAGAAGTGTTTCCCTATTCTTTGCTACAGCTAAAACTAATTCATATGAAGTATTATAAATTCTATCTGCTTCTTTACTTGAAAATGATTTTTTCATTATCTTACTTGCTCGTCTGAATCATCTATATTATTTTTTATCCGATGGGTGAAATTCTATTACTTCTGGTATTTCATCCAAAGAAGGCTCGTTTAAAAATGCTGTTCCACAATTAGGGCACACTGAATAATAATCAGCAGGATAAGAATTGTGACAAAAACTACAAACCACCTGATTCAACTTTATCAAGAAAACCATTCACATATTCTCTATATTTTTCAGGATTTACTATAACTGAACCTGCATGTCCGGCTCCATCAATAAGATGGATCTCACTATAACCTTTTGTAGCAGCAGCCATACGCTTCGAATTATCTGGAAGGATAAAATCATCATCTGCTCCATGGATAAAACAAAGTGGAACTGTATTGGTATTAAGTGCATCTATAGGTCTCATCTCATAAAATGAGTTTCCATGGATCACCTGATTTGCGGCAGAAGCTGCTTCAAATACTGCTCCTGGCATCTTAGCGTTCTTCATAGCAAGACGAAGAACATTTTCTATATCAGCAAAACCACAATCAAGAACTGCAAATTCCACCTGTGGTTTATACTGCAGTACAGCTGCTGATGTAGCACTTCCTAGAGACTCACCATGTAATCCTAAATAGATATCTTCACCATATCTCTTCTTTGTATCTTTAATAAGCATCAAGAGATCTTTAGATTCTCTGATTGAATATGTTGTATATGTCTTTCTATTAAGTCCATGTCCACGAAGATCCCAGATGATACAATTAAAACCTCTATCAAGATAAATCTTCATATACTTAAGTGTTCCAATGCGGTTATCTGTATAACCGTGAGTAAGGATCACATATTTATCTGATTCTACGGGATTCTTTACGAATTGAACATTCAAAATATAATCATCATAACTGTTTATTGTATAATCCTTTTTCTTTAAAGAATCATAAAAAGAAGTATCATAATGATCATCCTGCCATTTTCTTGCTTCTTCAAGAGTCTGGCCATTTATTTTAGTTATATATGTTGCCATACCGAAGCTGCTGAAACCTGCAACTGCAGCAAGAGCACCACCAACTCCAGCAATTCCTTTAACAACTGTGCTTTTTCTCATCTCATTTACCCCATAATGTAATATTATTTACTGTCATGCCTGCAAGTAAGATATGCATTAAAGACCTGACTATCATCAACAATATTATATCCAAGGGAGTTATTTAAAACCATCATATATAACCTTATTTCATAAAAAAAACATCTAATAAATAAGTTTTCTATAACTGAGCAATACTTGAGATAATGCAAAGTGAGATAACAATATAACTTATAAGATCAAGTATAAAATGAAGTCCTTTACTACCCTTTAATTCAATATCATCAATTCCCTTGTCAATATCATTATCAAAGAATTCATTATGGAAAAGATAAATATCTCCTACCAGTAAAATGACAATTCCAATGGCAAGTAAAACAAAGCCTGAAAGGAACTCAAATCCTATACTTACTCTTGCTTCTTTCATTCCCACAATCTTTGCCGCCTGACTAACTACATCATAAGAGAAAAAGAAAACGTAAACAGCACATAACATATTTGAAATACCGGATGTATTACGATGCTTTGCAATAGTAAGAATGATTGAAAGGATCGCCATTATTATAAGTGCTACACCATGTACATTAGTTCCTCCTAATTCAAGCATAGATGTTTCCTTTGAATTTCCGGATACTGTGAATTTTACAAATGGTAAAAACACTCCAATGACAAGGAAGATGTTTCCTAAAAATGTAAGGCCACTTACAAGATTTCCTGGTGTTATATGTATTCCATGATTTTCGAGTCCTAAAAATGGAATAGCTTCTGACTGTACAGGAATCTCTCTTTCAGTTTCCTTGGCATTAACCTTATCATTATTCTTATTATTCTGATTTACATTACCTTTATTTTTATTCTGATAATTCTTATTACCATTTTTCTGAGCCATAAAATACTCCCCCTATAAATTTAAAACTACATGGATTATATCATTAAATCATTGATTTAGCCACTTTATTCTTTACAGCTCTCCCTTACTTCCTTTCTGAGGAAAGTCAATTTTTTCAGGTTCCGGGTCTGTTTTAGATTCTGTATATCCATAATTATCTGTATAATATGGATTATCACCATATCCGCTGGAATACGGACTGCTATTATCCCCATATCCACTGGAATACGGACTGCTATTATCACCATATCCACTGGAAAATGAATCATTAGCTGCTTTTATATATCCATATTCATCTGTCTTAAGTGAGTCTTCTCCCTCTCCTCCCGGAGCAAGTACAGCCTTTCTCTTAGCCAGCTGCTTAGGTGTAAGTCCACACATTAATATCATATGTAATACTACGAATCCAAACATAAATAATGGAGCTATCATTTCCGGTGACCACTTAAATTTCATAAGTGTTGGTGTTATCTGATCAAATGCATAACTAAAGGCTTTATCAGGACTTTCTCCCTCTAAAAGTTTTTTACGAAGAATTGCATTGAATTTATCTGTTACTTCTGTTGTAAGGATCGGATCTGTATCATTTCCCTGCATTCCTTCAAATGCCCAGGCTGGTTCTGCCGGATCCGGATAATGAACACTGTCAACCGGGATACTTATCTTATCAGGATCTCCAACTTCCTCATAAACAAAAAGCCAATGCTTTTCATCATTAAATCTTATAAGATATTCAGAATAAGCATAGTCCTCTAAAGAATTATAATTAAGTGCATAATCCTCATACTTTATTGTAACAAGCGCAGGTGTAATACCGGTTTTTGACTGAAAATCTGCGAAACTCCTGTAAAGACCTGCCTCATCCTTTACTACTTCAATATTATCTTCAACTACAATGGTGTCATTATAATCAACTTTAATCTTGGCATACTTTCCAAAGATCTGCTTTGTCATTACACTTATTCCAAAAAAGAATGGAATATAGAATAATATCAGAAGGAATCTGAATTTTGAATCATTTGGCGATTTATTTGAATAATAATAATGAGTTCTTCCACGATAAAAGTAACTATATCTTCTAGAACCCGGAAAATATGAGGATGACTCTCTAAAAGATGAACCTCCCCTTCCAGAAGAACTGTGATGGCTTGATCCTCCATGTGATCCATGACTTGATCCTCCACCTGATGAATGTGGCATATATTTTTCCTCCCATAAGTAAAATACAGAATGCAACATGACAAATGTCATATCACACTCTGTATTTTAAGCTATGACAGGATATTTGTGAAGCTGTTTTATTCTACAATCCCCTGCATTGTTACCTTACTTCCATCATCCGTTGACCTAATTATAAGCTTTTGATCTATGCTTCCATATAACTTATCCACATGGGAAATGATGCCTACCAGATTTTCTCTTCCATGGCTCAAAGTATTTAGTACCGCTATAGCATTATCTAACTTTTCATCATCAAGAGTACCAAAACCTTCATCAATAAAAAGACAATTAAGGCTTCTTCCACCCGCATGCTGTCTTACGATATCAGATAATCCAAGGGCAAGAGACATGGAAACAAGAAATGATTCGCCACCTGAAAGTGATGCCGCTTCTCTTTCAGCTCCGCTGCTGTTATCTAAAACTGCAAGTAAAAGCCCCGCCTTTTCAGTCCTTCTTTTTGCGTCCACATTATGAACTAAACTATATCTTCCATTAGACATCATATCAAGTCTTATATTTGATGCTCTGACAATCTCATCAAACACAGCTCCCATTACATATCTCTCAAATGTAAGCTGTCCGCCTTCTGAATTTGAACCATTTGCCAGATCTGAAAGTCTTTTAAGGATATTATAAGAATTATCTGTATTTCTTAAAGCCTCTCTGTTTTCTCTTATCTTCTCAAATACCTGCTTATGATTATTGATAAGACTTATCATATAAGTCCTATGGTCATTGATTTCACTGAGAGCCTTATCAGATTCATCTGATAAGGTAATAAGATCTGAAATATCAGTAAATTCCAGTCCCTTGGTCTTTTCTATCAGTTCGTTTAATAAGACACTTGCTCCGGTATATTCAGTATTAAAGTCATTTATCTCTTTATCTTTAATATCTATCCAGTCCTTAGCCGTTTCTAAAGATATGTTATTCTTTAAAAGAAAGTCCTCTACCTCATTCCAGGTATCAAAACCATTTTCCTTTATAACCTGATCAAAGCTTATCTTTAAGGCTTCTTCTCTGCTAGAAAGAAGCGGTTCTTCTTTCTTTTCCTTATCAATAAGACCATTTATCTTAGATGATTCTTCTTTTAAAGCCTTTAATCTATCCTCATTTTCTTTTACTTTTTTCGATAGATCATCCTTTTCTTTTGATTTTTTTCGGATCATTTCATCAGCTGCATCTTTAGATTCAAATTCAAGCTTTGACTTCAGCTGTTTTACAGCTTCTTCTAATGCTGCGATACTTCCTTTTACTTTAAGGATATCTCCATCATTTTTTTCTGAGTCCTGTCTTATTTTTTCTACCAGGTCTCTTTCTTCTTTAACTTCATCCTTAAGCTTTTCCAAAGAAATGATATCTTCTTCTATCCTTTTAAATTCTTTATCAAGCCTATCCTTTTCTTCCTTATTTTCTAAAAGGAAATGTGAAACTGCCTCACTACCTTTAAGATCATCATAATCCTTAAAATCTATTACACCATCAACAGTTTTTAGAAGATTCTCTTTCTTTTCTTCTAATCTTTCTTTTATACCTTCAAGTAAAGACTTTTGCTTACTTAATTTATCATTACTATCATTATATTGTTTCTCAGCCAGCTTTACTTCATCTTCAGTAATGATCTTATCTGTCTCTATTTTTGATATAAGTAAGTCACCTTTTACAATATGAGAATGACATACAGGACATACAGCTTCTCCTTTTTTTTCTACTTCCTGTCTTAGATTATCTCCTAAGATAATTGAATAGTTATTGAGGAAAAGTCTGTTTAATTCATAATACTTTTCATAACATGCCCTTACATCCTCATTTAATAAAAGACTCTTCTTTTGCTCTATTGATAACTGATTTGAAATGTTAGTTATATCAGAAATATCATCACTCGCTTTTTTTAATACTTCAATAATCTTAGATATTTCAATTATTTTTTTATCAATGTCTGCCTTATTATTCTGTAGATTACTCAGTCCCTCTATTTCTTTTTCTTTAATAGAGATGCTCTTTACTTTCTTCTCTAACTCTTCCTTATATTCATCCTTTTTCTTATCCAGTGCATCACTTTCTTTTTTTTCTTTTTCTAACTCCTTTTGCTTTAAGATCAAAGAATCATAATCAGAAATAGTCTTTGATATTGCTGCGATCTCATTAGATAATCCTTCTATTTTTTTCTTAACATCATTATCTTTTTCTACACTTGTCTCAGCTTCTTTTAAATCCATATCCAGCTTTTTTAATTTCGCAGAATAAAGATCTATATCTTCTCTGGTTTTATCCAGCGAAGTTTTTGCTTCGTTATATTTATCTCTCTCAACAGAAATGATAAATCTTATATTGCTTATCTTTTCCTTTGTATTCTTTAACTTTTCAATTTCAGGAATCCTTATCTTTAATTCCTCTAATCTAATCTTATTTTCTTCTAAACTCTTTAGATTTTTATTGTCATTTTCAGCCTTTGTGATCCTGGTAATGATCTTGCTTTTTTTTGCACTTTCCTCTTCATATTTTTTATCATCTTCTTTTTTATCAATCTCTTCATTTGAGATAAGCTCACTTAATTTATCAAGCAATTCCTTATCTCCTGCAAGAAATTCATTAGAAGAATCCTTTGGTGCATAAAAAACATTCTCTAACTGATTTTCAATAGCCATCATATTAGAACTTCTTAATTTTTCTAATCTGTCAGCTGCTCTCTTAAAGTATTCCTGATATCTTACATAAATACTGTTATCAAATATCTTTCCTAAAATGTCACTTCTCTCTTCACTGTCAGCCTTTAAAAACCTCTGAAATTCTCCCTGAGCAAGCATCACAACCTGACAGAATTGATTTTTATCAAATCCGATCAACTCTATACATCTGTTATTTACAAGAGTTAATCCTTTTATGACTACATCATCTGGCTCATAAAGTACTGCATCCTGTTTTGCTGTGCCGTACTGAGGATTATCCTTCGAACTTCCCCTGACTTTACTGAAATGTAATGTTCTTTCAACCCTGTAACTTTTCTTGTCCTGTTCAAATTCAAAGATTACCTTTGTATCTTCTGACTTGGGAACCCTGTCACAGTGCATCATATCCGGAGTTCTATCCCTTGAATCAGAACCACTTAATCCGCCATATAAACTATATACTATGGCATCAAATATCGTAGTCTTTCCAGCCCCCGTATCTCCTGTAATAAGAAAAAGACCGGCTAATTTATCAAAGTTAATTATTGTTTTTTCTTTATATGAACCAAACGCTGTCATTTCTAATCTGATCGGTCTCATATATATCAGCCCCCAATCCTTTTTGCTTCATCGATTATCTTATCAACATCAGCTTCAGTAATACCATCTAAAATATCCCTATTATCCATCATCTCACTGACAAATTTCATCAGCTCATATTCTTCATTACTTGGCGGAATATCATTAGACTTTCTCCTTATCAGATCAGAGAAAAGATCTTCTTTTTTCTTTTCTTTTACATCCGCCATATTTGCACTCTGACCTGATGCAGAGTATTCATGATATTCCGAAGTAAGATCCATAAGGATACTATCTCTTGAAGCTAAAATGTCTCTTAAATAAGCGGCTGTTTCAGGATCTATTCTTTTATCCTTTATCACAATACCAATATATTCATTTCTTCCCTGGTCATCTTTAAGTAATTCATATATCTCATCACAATTTCCTTTAAGATATCTCATATTATGAAGAGGTTTTATCACTTCTTTACTTATGACTGGGCCTGATACTTTATCTTTAATCTCTATAAATAAAGGTCCCCTCTCTGACTGCCTTGTTTCCTCCAAATGATAACAAAGAGGTGTTCCTGCATATCTTACCTCATCTCTTCCAACTGGATATGAAGAATGAATATGACCAAGTGCCACATAATCAAAATCTGAAAATGCACTATAGTCTATCTCCCCTACACCACCGACCATAGATTCTGAACCACCACGTTCTACTTCTATCCCATTGGCGGTCACATTTTGATGTGCTATAAGGATATTTATCTTAGACTTATCTATATGCTGTTCTTCTATAAGCCTTCTTGCAGCATTATCATATCCTCTTATTTCTTCGTCATTAAGGATAATCTTAACTTCTTCAGGAAATATATAAGGCATAAGATAAAATCTGACTCCGTCGATCTCTACATTTACCATTTCCTTTTTTATTTTTCCTGCGATAACTACTCCCTCTCTTTTTAGAAGATCCGCTGCAAATGATAATTTTTCTCCACTGTCATGATTACCAGCTATAATAAGAATCTTTATTCCAAGATCCGTTACTGCCGTAATAAATCTATCCAACAGTTTTACTGCTTCTGCTCCCGGTGAAGATCTGTCATATACATCTCCGGCAACAATAACAACATCAGGCTTTTTTTCTTCACACAGATCTATAAATCTCTCTACCCAAAATGCCTGATCTTCTATCATTGAACGGCCATATATAGATTTCCCAAAATGCAGATCTGCAAGATGAAATATCTTCAATTTTTTTACCCCCTACTACTACAATATATTTATGGTTAATAACCCTTACAGCCAGTAAGGAATTATCCATCTTGTTGCTTAGCTGTATAATGGTGGAGCAATCGGTATGTCGGC
>CADANF010000023.1 GCA_902789175.1 uncultured Lachnospiraceae bacterium | reverse complement strand
CTCGGATGGAATCCCCGATGCTTATGAAGAAGGGCTTCTAATGTTTAACGGAAAGAGTATCAAGTTAGATAAAAACAATCCTGATACTGACGGAGATGGTCTTTTGGATGGAGAGGAAGTAGAACTTGAATATAGATATAATGAAGATTCTACTAAAGTAATGGTTATGGGAGGCTTTAATTCCAATCCACTTAATCCAGATTCTGACGGAGATGGAGAAGGTGACGCCACAGATCCTACACCTTTAAGGCATCAACTTAATGAGGAATTATGTAAGCAAATTTGCAAATTAGAAATTATAGCTAATGATTATTTGAAGAACTGTGATGATATACCTGATATCTATAAAAAATATATAGAATACTATTCTGATGGTATATATATAAATTCTGACTGGTTTGTATTTATGTTTATAAGACAGTTTAACGGTAATTATGTTGGCGGAAACTGGGATGGAACAGCTGGAGCAATTGATTATCAGTTTGTGGAATATGTAAAGAATTATGATCCGGATTTATATTCATATTTTGAAAACCATTCAGATTATATTGCAGATATAAATGGGGATAAGGGGGATTTATATCATCTTGCAGCAACTATGTCAGCGCTTAGATATGAATCAACTTATGATGATGGAGTTTTTTTTGGATTAATGCCAGAGGAAAAAATAGATTCATTGGCTGGCTGGGCGGGAGATCTTCAGACGGCTATGAATGATGCGGCTATTGCAGTTGGAGATTGGGCAGATTATGATGTTTATAAAGATGCAATGAGTGAATTGATAGCTTGTGATTCAGTTGAGGAAGTATATAAAAAATATCCTCGATTAGAAATGTTAAGAAAAAAAAATACAGATATTCATTTTAAATTAAATGATTTGTATGCAGATATTGATGCAGTGAATATTCAAAATATGATTAGTAAGGGGGAGGGGGTAAGTGGAGCCATAATCGAATACTTTAATAAAGATTATAAGAAGAGGTTTACAACATATGTTGATTATAAGCCGAGGGATAAATTTATTCAGGAAATATATGTGTATACTACGGAATATTTTTTATGTACCCGTATGAATGGTAAGATATTTGAATTTAGTGCACGCTGGCCATTGTTTGAAATACAATATTTTAATAAAGAATGGTCAATGGCAGCAAGTATAGCGTTTACAGATTATATATTCGAAAGGATGGAAGATGAATAATAAATTAAAAAAAAGAATTATGATATTATCAGCAATATGGAGTCTGCTTTTTGTTGGTTTGTTATGTTTATTTGCTATGGCAAATTCAAATTACAGATATTGGTTTAATGAGAGCTCAATTGATGGAAAAAGTTATGTATATGCAATACAAAACCAGAGATTCTTATTTTGGGGTAAAACTCATGTGAATGTAAAAATAAGAGGAAATAATGGCATATATTCTGAATTTAATACAAGTATAAAAACACATAATCTTAATCTAACAGAAGAAAATTATAAAGTGGAGTTTGATAAAGAATATATAAAAGTAGAGTTGATTGGCGATGATGGCAGTAATGTATATTACTTTTATTATGAAGATATGAGTAGGTGAGATAAAATGAAGGAAGAAAAAAAGTATAATCTTTTAGTGAATCTTTGGAGTTTTTTTACGATTATTGTTTTGATATTAATAGTATTTATTGCATCGGCTATAAAAGAATATAGCTCAAGAACTATATGGTTTGAGAAGGAAATTGATGATGGAAAATATAAGATAGAGGCTACTTTTCCCAAAAATAATGTACATAAAAGTGTAAGTATAACGATTAAGGATAAACAAGGCGATATCAAATATGAATTTGAACAGAATTTAGATTACAATGTTAGAATGACAGATGACTATTATGAATTAATTGAAGAAAAAGATTATATAAAAGTAATATTTAAAAGTAATCCTAAAGGTATTGATACAGTTTATCGAATATATTTTGCGGATTTAGAAAAAAAGTAATTATTTAAATCCAATGAAAAACATTATTCAAGTGCTGTAAAGAAAAAACAAACAGCCCCGATAGTATAAAAGATGCGAAAGAATCGTGCCAAAGGGCATATTTGGCCCGCTGGCGCGATTACTTGAGCATCAATACTATCGGGGCGTTCGTTTATTAGTTTATTCGTTCGCCAGTCTATTTCTCACTCTGCTCTTTTTTTCTATATACGAACCAGAATGGCAGTGATGTTAATAACATACCGCCTACGAGGTTTCCAAGAGTAACCGGAATAAGATTCTTAACGATAAGATTCTTAAGCCTTAAAGCCTCGATAACTTTATCTGATACAAGACCGTAGGTATCTGCGGCAACAGACATGAATGTGTTATCTCTTGAAGCGATTCTTCCTGCAAAAAGATAATACATGTTAGCGACTGAATGCTCATATCCTGAAAGAACAAAGGCCATGATGATAAAGAAGATCATGGTTGCTTTACCGGCAACATCTTTTGAGGATGTGGCACAGAGAACAGCAAGGCATACCAACATATTACAAAGGATACCTGATGCAAAAGCCTGTCCAAATGTCATGCTTACTTTACCGTAGGCAACTTTAATAGTATAAGCACCAATTAAATCTCTGTTCTGGTTCCACTGACCAGCAATATCAGTAAGATGAGCAATTAAAATGCAACCGAAAAAGTTACCGAAATAAACAATTAAAAGGTTTTTTAATAATTTTAATACGCTGACCTTTTTATCGAGAACTGCCATCAGAATCAGACAGTTACCTGTGAAGAGCTCTGCTCCCATAACGATAACGAGCATTAGACCTACTGGAAATACAAAACCTGTAACAAGCTTTGCTACTCCTGCATTAGAGATATCGTGAGCTGCATAATTGGCGGCAGCAGCGCCGAAGGCAATAAATGTGCCTGACATAAAGCTTAGTATAACAGCTTTAAAGAATGTGAGATTGGTCTTTCTTACGGATCCGTTAATACTAGCTTCCAGTATAGTGGCTGGATTATTCATAGTTTTTTCCGTCTTCCTTCCCTTTATAGTAGTGCTTTACTAGAATAATACAATGGTTTCGGTAATTCAAGAAAAAAAGAGCCACAAATTGTACTAAATAAATACAATCTGTGACTCTTTGATCAAATTTCAGATTTTAGAGAAGATCTGCTAAGTCATAAATTAACTTTTCAGTCTTATCCCATCCAAGACATGGATCAGTGATGGATTTTCCATAAACACCTTCACCAATCTTTTGAGCGCCGTCTTCAATATAGCTTTCAATCATAAGACCTTTAACAAGCTTCCTTATATCGTCTGAATGACGCATTGAATGAAGTACGTCTTTAGCGATACGGATCTGCTCGAAGTATTTCTTATTTGAATTAGAGTGGTTTGTATCGACTATTACTGCAGGATTATCGTAATGCTTTGCCTGATATTCTTCATTTACCCTGATAAGATCTTCGTAATGGTAATTTGGCATGCTTCTTCCGAACTGATCTACATAACCTCTCATAATAGCATGAGTCAGTGGATTACCATTTGTCTGAACTTCCCAGCCTCTGTATAAGAAACGCTGTGGATTCTGAGCAGCTGTGATAGAGTTCATCATAACAGTAAGGTCGCCGCTGGTTGGATTCTTCATACCTGCTGGGATACCGATTCCGCTGGCAACAAGTCTATGTTCCTGATCTTCAACAGATCTGGCTCCTATAGCAACATAGCTGAGAAGATCTGATAAGTAACGATGGTTTTCAGGGTAGAGCATTTCCTCAGCACAAGTAAAACCTGTTTCCTTTACAACTCTGGCATGCATTTCACGGATAGCAATGATTCCTGCTAACATATCCTCTTTTCCTTCAGGATCTGGCTGATGAAGCATTCCCTTATATCCGAGGCCGAGAGTTCTTGGCTTATTTGTATATACACGAGGAATTATAAAAATCTTATCTTTTACTTTATCTGAAACCTTTGCAAGGCGAGTCATATAATCGAGGACAGCGTCTTCGTTATCTGCAGAGCAAGGTCCGATGATAAGTAAAAATCGATCATCTTCGCCTTTAAAGATTTTAGCAATCTCTGCGTCACGAGTTTCTTTGATTTCTTTAACATTTTCAGGTAATGGAAATTCTTCCTTTAATTCCTTTGGAGTAGGAAGTTTTCTTAAAAATTCCATTGGCATTTCCATGATGTGTGTTCCTCCTTATATGTGGTGATAAAAGTTTATCATAAAATGAATAAGCTTTCCTTCTTTTTTTTAATCCACAATTGTGATAACTTAATAATGTAGTAAAATTCTTTTTTAGAATACTTTAATACTTTACCACTTTAAAGCGACAAAATGCAAGAGTAATTTTAAAAATTTATAAATAAATATGAAAATAAAATGAAAAAGATAGTTTTAAATGAGATTGAGGAAGTTAATTTATCAAAAAGCTACATAGTAGTTGAGAGCTCATTCGGAGGTAATCAGGGGTGGAGCAATAAAAAGCTGGTGGCTGATTATGGATGCGGCCTTATAGCTTTTAATGACGCCATTCTTTATATGAAGACAGGGCTTCGCAGGAAGTTTAATAGTAAGGAAAATTATTTAAACCGACTTTATATGATAAAGAAAGATTATTTTAAATTCTGGTTCTGGCATGGAATACCGGGAATTTTTCTTTCGCTTGCTATGAACAGATTTTTCAAAGGAAATAATATGCCATATAAAGCAAAATGGGGCGTGCTTCCTTGTAATTTAAAGAGACGAATCAAGGAAATGATAAATCATATGGATGTTCCTGTTATTATTTCGGTTGGACCGGGATACCTGAATAAAAATAGAGTAACCTTATATGAAAGAGTTTCAAAAAAAGAATTTCAGGAAGTTAATAGTGCTAAGGGGCATTATATGATGGTCACAGGATATATAGAAGAGCCAGGAACAGAGAAGTTGATGCTTAGACTTTCTTCCTGGGGAAAAATGTATTATATGGATTATTCTGAGTATGAGGAGTATGTAAAGAAATCAGATAATTTCTATTTTTCATCAATCTTAAATATAAGAAAAAAATAAAATATTTCATATATGATTATATATATATAAAAAGAAAGACCATTGACTGATTTTAAGTTAAGGTCTTTCTTTTTTAATCTGTTCTAAAGATTGATCTATCTTTCTGTAAGGATCTTAAGAAGTTCTTCTTTTATTGGTGAATAATGATCATCGATAAGTCCGAAATCCTTTTCCTTATAATTCCAAAGGGCAGATCCTATATTATATTCATTAAAGAGTGAGCAGCAATCCTTAAACCATCTTACAGTATCAGGAAGTGGAGCCTGGTCTATAACACCATATTCACCGCAGTAAAGACGGGCGCCGGCGTTTTTTGCAGAATTAATGGCTTCCTGCATAAGACTTCTCATGAATTCCTTATCGATATATTCAAAATCTGTTTCAAGGATAGAACCGGCCTGGTCGCCGATCTTCTTACACTGAACCATGTAATCAGCTTTTGAAGCAGGATAACTTACATCTGTTTCCATGTCCATATTCTTTACCCAATAAGCTTTCTGGTGGGTGAAGATAAGAGGCTCATAAAAATGAAATGTAAAGTAGATATTTTCATCCATTGGCTTTTCTAAATATTTAAGAGTTGATGCTGAATTCCAGAGGATTCCACCATATATTATAGGAGATTCTTTGGTATATTCTCTTATTGTTGCAACGGAACGGGCGATAAGGTCGTTCCAGGCAGCAGTATTTTCTGTTTCAACAACTTCATTAAGTAATTCAAAGGCCACATTTTTGTGATGACAGAAATGCTTAACTATGTTGGTCCAGAGATTTAAAAAGCGGTTCTGTAAAGCAGGATCCTTAAAGAGGTTATTCTTTTCTGCATCCCCGGCATCGTTAAAATCGTACCCTGGAGCTTTATGGAGATCCAGGATGATATTAAGGTTATTTTCTGCTGCTGCATTTATGATATCTTCAACTATTTCATATCCAAGACCCTTTTCGATACCACAGGAATCTTCAAGAACTTCGTAATCTATAGGAAGTCTTACATGATCAAAACCTTGAAGAGAAATCCATCTTATATCTTCCTTTGTGATAAAGGTTCTATGGTGTTCGTCTGTATGGTCGCACTGGGATAAAAATCCGCCAAGATTGATACCGTGTTTTAATTCCATTATTAAACTTTTCCTCCGTTATAAACTTTTGTGTGGTGTGTCAAACCCTATTTTTTCAGATGGAGGAGTAAATTTATATCATAATGGTTTACTAAATGTTGAATTAATGACTAAATAATTCTTGTATCTATATAAGAAGATGGTTCTTACAGTCTGCTACATCTCGCGAAGAGCCCATTCCTTGCAGGATTTTACTTCTGTTGCAAGGTCTTGATAGAATTCTGGCTCATGACATACCATAAGGATGCTTCCTTTGTAATCGATAAGAGCCTGTTTTAATACTTCTTTTGCGTCTGGATCCAGGTGGTTTGTCGGCTCGTCTAATACAAGAAGATTAGAAGGGCGGCCGATAAGTTTTGCAAGTCTTACCTTAGCCTGTTCACCACCGGAAAGAACCTTTACCTTGCTTTCAATATGGTCAGATGTAAGACCGCATTTTGCCAGAGCACTTCTTACTTCGTACTGATTCCATGAAGGGAATTCTTTCCATAATTCTTCAAGGCAGGTGGTTTCAATATCTGCAGGGGTTTCCTGCTCAAAATATCCGATCTCAAGGAAGTCGCCTCTTGAAACATCACCGCTTATAGGTTTGATGATGCCGAGTAGACTCTTTAAAAGAGTAGATTTACCAATTCCGTTGGAACCTGTTAGAACAATTTTTGTGCCTCTTTCCATCATGAAATCAAGTGGTTTTGAAAGCGGTTCATCATAACCGATAACAAGATCTTTTGTTTCAAAGAGTACACGGCTTGGAGTACGGGCAACCTGGAAATTAAATTCCGGCTTTGCCTTCGCTCTTGATAATTCAACCAGTTCCATATTGTCCAGTTTTTTCTGACGTGACATGGCCATATTTCTTGTAGCAACCCTGGCCTTATTTCTTGCAACGAAGTCCTTTAATTCCGCAATTTCCTTCTGCTGTCTCTCGTAAGCTGCCTTCTTTTGAGCTTCGTGGATAGCGTGAACTTCCATGAATTTGTCATAATCACCTACATATCTGTTAAGAGTACAGTCTTCAACATGATAAATGATATTGATAACGCTATTTAAAAATGGAATATCATGAGATATTAAAATAAATGCGTTTTCATAGTTTTGAAGATAACGCTTAAGCCATTCGATGTGTTCAGCATCCAGATAGTTGGTAGGCTCGTCAAGAAGCAGAATGTCAGGCTTTTCTAAAAGAAGCTTGGCTAGAAGGATCTTAGTTCTCTGTCCTCCGGATAATTCAGTAACATCCTTATCAAGTCCTAAGTCATTAAGACCAAATGCGCGGGCCACTTCATCTACTTTTGAGTCGATAAGATAAAAATCGTGCATTGTAAGATAATCCTGGATGGTGCCGGTTTCTTCCATGATCTCATCCATTTTATCAGCCTTATCAGGATCCCCCATTTCCATATAAAGTTCATTCATACGCTGCTCTAATTCAAAAAGAGAGGCATAGGCAGACTGAAGAGTTGATCTTATTGTCATTCCTTTTTCCAAGACAGCATGCTGGTCTAAATAGCCGACTTTAACATTTTTTGCCCATTCGACTTTACCTGCATCAGGTTGCATTTTTCCTGTGACTACGCTCATGAAGGTTGATTTTCCTTCACCATTTGCACCTACAAGGCCGATATGTTCGCCCTTAAGAAGACGGAAGGATACATCGCGAAAAATCTCTCTGTCGCCGAATCCGTGGGAAAGGTGTTCTACATTTAAAATACTCATAATTATATTCCTTTAATTTATTTGATATTTTTGATCTTTTCTTTCATCCATTTTTTGATGGAGAAGTCATCTAAGTTATCCTTATAGGTTTCAAATACATCCCTTATAGAAGTAAGATTTGATGGTATGGATAAGAGGAAGCGGGCCTTTTCGTGGGCTTGCTGCTCACGATCTATGATCTTGCCACGGAAATCATTTATCTTTACAACAACGTTATATTCTTCTGCAACAGTCTTTAACTTAACTACTAACTTAAATGAGTAAGAAATATCGATGATAAATATTCCATAGAAAAGTCCTATGAAGAATGAAAAAGCTAAGTTGCGGGAAAGCCAGTCGAGAGCTTCTAAAACTTCCGGATCGATCACCAGATAGTAGAAAGCACCAAGGGCTGTCCAAAATAAAGAAAACAGTGGGCAGATGATTCCCTGTATATTTCCCCAGTTATCTGTATAATCCCAAAGTTTAACATGCATATGTACTATGAAAATGAGACCTGTGATATATTCAATCACGGTCATGGCAATTCCCATAAGGACCACAGTTGAGAGTTGATTTAAAAATTCATTTCCTTTAAAAACAAGAATTGGGATCCTGGCCATAAGATAGAGGACTACGAGGCCGCTTCCATATAAAGGAAGGCAGGGACCTACAAGGAAGCCGGGATTTACCCATTTTTTATTCTTTCTGCCGTAGGGAGAACCGAATCTCCTGTAAAAAAGTTCAATGCACCAGCCAAGCAAACTGCCGGTTGAAAACAAAAACAGTAAGATCAATGCACGATTCATGATAAACTCCAAAAAATAAGAAATAAGATAGTTAATATATCCGAGGCATATCTTATTCTATCCTATTAAAAAAGTCAAAATAAGAATTGTGAATCTTTTTTTTGTCTTATGGAACATGAAAACAAAAAATATTAAAAAGAATTCACGTATTAGAGAAAATTTAACTTAAATTTAGACTGAATATAAGAAAAAATAGTCAAAATGGGGTATTGATGCCAATATTACTTTAATGTATAATTCTTAACTGTATGCGTATAACCTTTTTTGGGAAATAGAATAAAAAGTAATAGAAATTGTTTGTTTCGGGCTTATATTCATACAAGGTTTATGGAGACGTATCGAAGCGGTCATAACGGGGCTGACTCGAAATCAGTTTGCCGGCTTGCCGGCACGAGGGTTCGAATCCCTCCGTCTCCGTTTTCTATTAATCAATATATTTTTTAAGGGAGAGCTTTTATTATGTTTAAGATCATAACAAAGAAAGCACTCAATCCAACAGTAACACTGATGGAAATTGAGGCACCACTTGTAGCTCGTAAAGCTGAACCAGGACAGTTCATTATCTTAAGAGCATCAGAGGATGGTGAGAGAATTCCTCTTACTATTGCCGGCTATGACAGAGAAAAGGGAACTGTAACAATTATCTTCCAGATAGTTGGTGGTTCTACAGAAATTCTTAATTCTTTAAATGAGGGTGACTCAATCCCTGATTTCGTAGGTCCTCTTGGAAACAAGACAGAGACTGAAGGATTAAAGAAGGTTGCCGTAGTAGGCGGTGGTGTAGGTTGCGCTATTGCATATCCTGTTGCAAAGAAGCTTCATGACGAAGGATGCGAAGTAACATCAATCGTTGGATTTAGAAATAAAGATCTTGTTATCCTTGAGGATGAATTCAAGGCAGCAAGTGACAATTATATACTTATGACAGATGATGGATCAGCAGGTGAAAAGGGAGTTGTTACAGCTCCACTTGAGAAGCTTATTGCTGACGGAGAGCAGTTCGATGAAGTTATCGCTATCGGACCACTTATCATGATGAAGTTTGTAGTTGCTACTACAAAAAAATATAACGTTAAGACAGTTGTAAGCATGAACCCTATCATGGTTGACGGCACAGGAATGTGCGGTGGTTGCAGACTTACTGTTGGTGGAAAGACAAAGTTTGCCTGTGTAGATGGTCCTGATTTTGATGGATTTGAAGTAGACTTTGATGAAGCAATGTCAAGAGGTGCAACATACAAGCCTTTCGAACAGAAAGCAAGAGAGGAAGCATGTAATCTTCTTAAGATGGAGGTAAAGTAAGATGCCAAATATGTCAATGACAAAGAATCCTATGCCATCACAGGATCCAGATGTTAGAAATAAGAATTTTAAAGAAGTTGCTCTTGGTTACACAGAGGAACAGGCAAAGGACGAAGCTGCAAGATGTCTTAACTGTAAGAACAAGCCTTGCGTATCAGGTTGTCCTGTAGAAGTAAATATTCCTGCATTTATAGCTGAAGTTGCAGCAGGAAATTTTGAAGAAGCGTATCAGATAATCTCACTTTCAAGTTCACTTCCAGCAGTATGCGGACGTGTATGTCCTCAGGAATCACAGTGTGAGAAGAACTGTGTTCGTGGTATCAAGGGTGAGCCTGTTGCCATCGGACGTCTTGAAAGATTCGTAGCAGACTATCATATGGCAAATGCAAAAGAGAAGGCTGAAAAGCCAGCTTTAAACGGACATAAGGCAGCAGTTATTGGTTCAGGTCCTTCAGGACTTGCTTGTGCCGGTGACCTTGCAAAGAAGGGTTATGAAGTAACAATCTTCGAAGCACTTCACCTTGCAGGCGGTGTACTTGCTTATGGTATTCCGGAATTCAGACTTCCTAAGTCAATCGTTCAAAAGGAAATTGATGGACTTAAGGATTTAGGTGTTAAGATCGATACAAACGTAGTTATCGGTAAGACAATTTCAATAGATGAACTTATGGATGAGTTTGGATTCGAAAGCGTATTCATTGGTTCAGGTGCAGGTCTTCCAAGATTTATGAATATCCCGGGTGAAAACCTTAATGGTGTATATTCAGCAAATGAATTCCTTACACGTATCAACCTTATGAAGGCTTACAAGGAAGACTCAAAGACACCTATCAAGCATCCGGAAAAGACAGTAGTTGTCGGCGGCGGAAATGTTGCTATGGACGCTGCAAGATGTGCTAAGCGTCTTGGCTCAGATGTTACTATCGTATATAGAAGAACTCAGGCTGAGCTTCCTGCAAGAGCAGAAGAAGTTGAGCATGCAATGGAAGAGGGAATCAAGTTTGCATTCCTTAACAATCCAGTTGAAGTTGAAGGAGACAACGGCTGGGTTAAGTCAGTTAAATGCCAGGTTATGGAACTTTCTGATCCGGATGAGTCAGGAAGAAGAAAGCCTGTAGCAGTTGAAGGAAAATATAATGACATTGAATGCGACTGCATGATCATGTCAATCGGTACATCTCCAAACCCACTTATCAAGTCAACAACAGAAGGTCTTGATACAGAGAAATGGGGCGGAATCATTGCTGATGAGACAGGTCTTACATCACGTAAGGGTGTTTATGCCGGCGGTGACGCAGTTACAGGTGCTGCAACAGTTATTCTTGCAATGGGTGCTGGTAAGAAAGCAGCAGCTGCTATGGATGCATATATGCAGACATTATAATAGACGATCTATATTACGGGACGGGGGCTTATATTTTAAGCCCTCTTCTTGTTTAAATAAAATAAAAATTGGGAATGGAAAGTTAAATGACAGAAGATAAGAAGAAAAATGGTATACAGGGAATGCTTAAAGCCACATCCATAATGGTAATAGCAAACCTTGTAGGCAGCGTGCTGGGATTTGGTAAAAGCATTCTTATTAATTCGATATTTGGACCTGGAATGGAAACAGATGCTTATAATGCAGCATTTAAAATTCCGGATTTTATATATACAATACTTGTAGGCGGGGGACTTTCCTCTGCATTTATCCCTATATTCAGTCAGTATCTGGCAAGAAATGAAAAAAAGAGGGGATATAGAATGGCAAATACAGTTCTTAATCTTGTAGTTGTATTTGCTGTTGGACTTAGTATATTAGGACTTATATTTACACCACAGTTAACAAGACTTTTAGTAGATTATACAGGAGAAGGATTTGATCTTACTGTAAGACTTACAAGGATCATGTTCCTTCAGAGTTTCTTTATGTGTCTGGTGGGAGTATTTATGGGAATCCTGCAGACTTATCAGGATTTTGCTCCATCTTCCATAGGTGCCGTGTTCTATAATCTTTGCATAGTTGTATTCGGCGTTGTGCTTTCTCAGACCTTTGGACTTGGAATTGCAGGTTTTTCAATAAGTGTTGTTATTGGTGCTTTTGTGGATCTCTTATGCCATATAAGACCTCTTAAGAGAGCTAAATTTGAATATATGCCAATAATAGATTTTAAGGAAGAAGGGGTAAAACAGTTCTTCAGACTTCTCTGGCCATCGCTTTTAGGTATGTCAGTTAATCAGATCAATATCATGGTCAACCAGAAATTTGCATCAGGACTCGGAGACAGCACTATAACTGTTATGGGAAATGCGCTTCAGATAATGAATCTTCCTGTAAATATGTTTGCGGCTATTTCGCTTGCAATTTTTCCTGCTATGTCACAAAGCTATTCCATAGGAAAAGTTGATGATTATAAGGAAAACTTAAGAATAGGTTTTAATACAACGAACTTTGTAGCATTTCCATCTATGGCAGGACTTATATTCCTTAGTAAGCCTGTAATAAGAATGATGTTTCTTCAGGGAAAGACAACTTCAAAGGATGTTGATAATATAGCGTTTTATCTTATCATTTATTCAATAGGAATTGTTGCATACAGTTTAAGGGTTCATCTTAACAGATGTTTCTATGCGGCACAGGATACAAAGACTCCGGTTACGGTAAATATAATAGTTCTTACGATTAATATCGTTCTTAGCTTTATATTTGTAAAATACTGGCAGGGCGGTGGACTTGCAGCAGCTTATGTTGTTGCAGGATTTGTAAGTATGATACTTAATTTCGTTCTCCTTAGAAGAAAGATCGGAAGAATGGGAATTACCCAGATGGTAAGATCTTTGATAAAGACAGTGATAAGTACAGCGGTTATGTCTATAGTACTTATAATTCTTACCAGGATCTGTGAAACTAACATGAACCTTTCAGGAAAACTGATGCAGCTTATTGAAACTTTAGGACTTACTATTGTTGGAATAATAGTATATTTTGTTACTGCTTATCTTATAAAGGCGGAAGAAATGACAACAGTGATCGATATTATAAAGAGAAAGATAAAGAGGCACTAATATGTATAATGAGATAGCTAAACTCGTAATGTATCGTAATTTTAACACGGATTCAGTGATCAACAGACTTAGTGAGATCATTCATGATTTTGATCTTAAGGCTGATGAAAAGGAAAACCTTGTAACAAGGATTTATGTTGAGATAAGAAAGCTCTTAGAGATAAGTACAGATTTTGGTTTTAACAGAAATCTGTGGCAGGATTATCTTTCATTCCTCCTTATTACAAATGAAAATCCATTTTCACTCACCTGTGAAAAGGTTGGATCTAACGGTGGAAGCGTTGTGAATTTTGCATTAAATGATTTTAAGATCTTCGCTAAGCTGTTTAAATACGATTTTTCTACATTGGAGAAAGAGCTATCCATCGATTGTTTTTCTACTATCACAGCTTATCAGTCTATTGATAAGAAAGAACAGATGTATAACAGAAATGTATCTTTAAAGGTCAGAGGCCTTAGTGATAGTATAAATCAAGTTGTTATAAGTGAAGATTCATTAGATGAAAAAGCAAAAAAGATATTTGATATCGTAACGCTTTTTTATAAAAAATATGGTGTTGGAATGTTTGGGCTTAACAGAGCATTCCGTATCAGACATGATGAGGGTAAGGAGATAGAGTATCTTCCTATCAATAACACTGATTCAGTAATGCTTGACGACCTTGTGGGTTATGAGATCCAGAAGAAGAAATTAAGAGATAATACTGAAGCATTTGTAAAAGGAAAGAGAGCTAATAACTGTCTGTTATTTGGAGATAGCGGTACAGGTAAGTCTACTAGCATCAAAGCTATAATAAATGAATATTATGATGCCGGTCTTAGAATGATAGAGATCTATAAGCATCAGATGAGAGACCTTAATTCTGTCATTGCTCATATAAAGAATAGAAATTATAAGTTTATCATTTATATGGATGATCTTTCATTTGAAGACAGTGAGATAGAATATAAATATCTTAAGGCAGTAATAGAAGGAGGTCTTGAATCAAGACCTGACAATGTACTTATTTATGCTACATCAAATCGTCGTCATCTTATTCAGGAAACCTGGAAAGATAATAACGATATGGAATTAGATAAGCATCATTCAGATACGATGCAGGAGAAACTTTCATTAGTAAACAGATTTGGTATCACTATAGGATATATCAAGCCAAATCAGAAGGACTTTTTTAATATTGTAACAGAGCTTGCATCAAGACATCCTGAGATCAAAATGGATGAAGAAAAGCTTAAACAGGAAGCAAATAAGTGGGAAATAAGCCACGGTGGTTTTTCTGGACGTACAGCTCAGCAGTTTATTGATTACGTCTTAGGTAATCTTGAAGAATATAAAGAGTAATGATCTAAAAAGTAGAGTATAGGAGAGACCGTTGACGAAGAAAGAACTTGCAATAGAAGTATGTAAAAGACTGGACGAAGAATATGGAAGAGATATAGAGTGTTTTCTTCATTATGCTCCGGATAAACCATGGCAGCTTCTTATAGCTACAATTTTATCGGCGCAGTGTACAGATGCAAGGGTAAATGAAGTAACAAAAGCTTTGTTTAAAAAATATAAGACTCTTGGGGATTTTGCTATGGCAGATGTATCAGAGCTGGAGAAAGATATATATTCTACTGGATTTTATAAAAATAAAGCCAAGAATATAAAGGCCTGTTCCATTAAGCTTTTAGAAGAGTATAATGGGGCTGTTCCATCAGACATAAATCTTCTGGTAAAACTTCCTGGAGTAGGAAGAAAAACCGCAAATGTTATAAGGGGTAATATTTATAGTATTGACAGTATAGTGGTGGATACTCATGTTAAAAGGGTTTCAAGACTTCTGGGACTTACCAAAGAAGAGGATCCTGAAAAAATTGAAGTAGATTTGATGAAATGTATTCCAAAAGAGAATTGGATAATCTATAATATGCAAGTGATATTATTGGGAAGGAATGTCTGTATCTCAGGTAGACCTAAGTGCGACATATGTCCCATGAATGATATATGTAGAGGGAAAAAATAATTAATTTGGAGGATATGCAAATGGTAGATTTTAGCAAGAAACGCGGCAAAGGTACAAGAATTGTAGCAGGAGCTATATGTATACTTCTTGCAGCAGGAATGATCATTGGTCTTCTTGTTAGTGTTTTATAATATTTTTATTTGCGTTTTTGCGGCGCTTTTGTTGGAAGGTGAAAAAAGTGAAAAAGAGATCATTTAAAAGATTTGCATCAGTTTTAGTTAGTGCCATGGTTCTTTGCATGGTAAGCGGATGCACAAAAAAACAGAAAGTAGATCAGATATCAGAAGAGACAAGTAAAGAGATTGAGGCGGCAGCTCTTTATTATTCTTCAACACCGAGTGATGAATTGATCTACGATAATATTTCCATTGATGGCATAAATGTAGGTGGAAAGACTAAAGAAGAGGCAAAGAAGAGCCTTGGTGAAAAAGTGGCTTCATATGATGCGGTTAAGATAATACTTACCAGCAGCTATGGAGATGCTGAGTCAACAACCAAAGATATGGGACTTACATTTAATACAGAAAAGTCGGTAAAGGAAGCTTTTGGAATTGGACATTCAGGAAGTGTTCTTGATAGATATTTTGAGGAAAAGAACCTTAAAGATAAGCCAGCAGAGATTGTTACAGGCAAAGCTATTGTAAAAGCAAATCTTGAAAAGATTATTAAAGATCAGGTGAATTCAAAGATCTCATCTGGGAAGAAAGCCAATCTTATCAAGAATTCAGATGGAACTGTTAAGGTTTTAGCAGATTCAGCCGGCATTGTAGTGGATGTTGATAAGACAAAGGAAAATATCGTAAATGCTATAAACCTTTCTAATGCAGCTGCTGATATTAAAGTAAATATAGTGATCAATGAGGGAAATCTTTCAGAAGAGAATAAAAAACTTGCTGATATAAAAGATGTTCTTGGTACATATCAGACTTATTATGGATTTTCTGCTGAAGGAAGAAAAGCAAATATAGCACATGCCTGTGAATTTATTGATGGTACAGTGCTTTTCCCTGGGGATAAGATGTCGTATTATGATACCATTGGTCCAGTTGAATTATATAATGGTTATTCAATGGCACCTGTTATTCTCGATGGAGAGCATGTTGATGGCGTAGGTGGTGGTATATGTCAGCCTTCAAGTACGTTATATAATGCTATCCTTCTTGCAGAACTTGAAGTAATCCAGAGAGAATATCATGGTCTTCCTGTAAGTTATGTTCCACTTTCACAGGATGCAACAATTGCAGGCGGTTATCTTGATCTTATATTTAGAAATAATTTAGACAGTCCGATTTATATTGAAGCTACTGCTGATGGTGAATATTGTACATTTACAATTTATGGTAAAGAGACAAGACCTTCCAACAGAACTATCGAATATGAGCCAACAGTACTTAGAACAATAGCTCCCGGTAAGGATAAGATAAAGCCTGACAGTTCAGTGCCGGAAGGAAAAGAAGTAATTGATTCAGACGGCGCATCAGGTTATGAATGTGAACTCTGGAAATATGTTTATGTTGACGGAGAATTAGTAGAATCAACAAAAGTAAATTACAGTTTGTATGATTCTGAACCTAGAGTTATCCTTAAGAATCCTAAGGATATTGAAAGAGAAAAGAATGGTGGAAAGACTGAGGCAACGACTCAGGCAACAACCCAGGCGACAACCCAGGCGACAACTCAGGCTACAACAGAGAAACCAACCCAGAAGGAAACAGAGGCGCCAACAGAACCAGAAACAGAAACCAAAACAGAACCAGAAACTGATCCAGTTGATGGAGAATAAATAAAAAGATCAATCAGATGAATAATAAAAACATTGGGACACTTTCGGATCTTATAATGAAGAGAAGTGTCTTAAAACATTTGAAAAAAAGAACAAAACTTATGCCTGCCGGACCTCAGTCCGGCAGTGATTTTACTGTCTACAAAAATATGATCACGGTAAATGGAGCTGCTGATTCTATCCTGCTTAAGGATATAGAAGGAATTTCAGCTGCAAGTCTTGCCTTTATCAGAGCCAGGAATCATCTTTCTCTTGCATTTCCTATGATCAATAATGAAAAAGAAGATAGCTGCACCATGATGATAGATATGATCCTTGGTGGGGAATGCAAAGAAGAAGTGATAAGAAAAGAGATGAATCTCCTTACAAACCTTGCGGCAAAGAATGGTTATACCATAATTGGTGGAAATACAAGATATCTTGGAGACGGCGATGATTATAGTGTTAGTATCATTTTAAACAGGATCCTTAAAGAAGATGATGTCTGTAAGAATGCCACATGGAATATGAAGATACAGCCCGGGGATAAGCTTATAATGGCAGGGACTACAGGAATGTTGGGTTCTACACTCCTTAAAATGAATTATAAAGAGGAATTAGAAAAGAGGTTTTCAAAGTCTTATATAGATACCATGGGTTATAGTTTTGATACAAATGATATCAGTCCTATGTCAGAGATCGTGTTAGATAATGCAATAAGGATGCATGATATAAGTAATGGGGGGGTTTATGCTGCTATCTATCAGATGACTGATGCAGCAGATCTGGGCATAAACATCATCCATGAAAATATACCTATAGAACAGCCTGTAGTAGAAATATCAGAGTTCTTTGGAATTAATCCTTATAAATTACTCGGAACAGGTGCACTTCTTGTAGCTGTAAGAGATGAAGAGGCAGAGATACTCTTAGAAAAACTTCATGAGTCAGGTTATATGGCTTCTATTATAGGTGAATTTACAAAAGGAAAAGACAGGATAATAGGATCTTTAAAATATAAGATGAGACGTGTCATAACACCTTATGATAGGGATGAGTTGGCAGCCATATAAAAAATAAAGAGGGACAAAATGTTAAATATAGTACTTCATGAGCCGGAGATGCCGGCAAATACAGGAAATATAGGAAGAAGCTGTGTGATAACCGGCGCAAGACTTCATCTTATAGAGCCCATGGGATTTAATCTTTCAGAGAAAATGTTAAAGAGAGCTGGCCTTGATTACTGGCCAAGACTCGATGTAACTACTTATACAGATTATGATGATTTCCTTACAAAGAATCCTGATGCGAGAATTTTTTATGCAACTACAAAAGCAAAGCATAGATATACAGATGTGGAATTTCATGATGGAGACTACATCATGTTCGGAAAAGAAAGCGCAGGAATTCCGGAAGAAATCCTTATAAAGCATCCGGATCAGTGTATCAGAATTCCAATGCTTCCTGAAGAAAGATCACTTAATCTTTCTAATTCGGTTTCGATAATTCTTTATGAAGCATTAAGACAGCTGGATTTTAAAGGAATGGAGGATGAGGGGGAGCTGCATCACCTTCATTGGTAGAACGGACGCCAAAATATAATGGACAAAAAATCAATCCCACCAGCGGGCTAAATATGCCCTTTGGTGGGATTTTTTTCGTCCTTTATTATATTTTGGCTGGTTACTCAACCGTGTAACCTTTTTCTTTGATCACATTTACCACGCTGTCTACATGCTTCTGGCAGATCTCTTCTGATGAAGCTTCCACCATTACGCGGACAACAGGTTCTGTTCCTGATTCTCTTACAAGGATACGGCCTGTATCACCAAGTTCTTCGGTAACAGCTTTAACAATTTCCTGTACTGCAGGATCATCCTGAGCTGCCTTTTTATCAGTAACTCTTACGTTCTGAAGTACCTGAGGATATACTGTAAAGCCTTCTGTAAGTTCTGAAAGCTTCTTCTTTGTAGCAAGCATTACTTCCATAACCTTAAGAGAAGTAAGGATTCCGTCACCAGTTGTGGCATATTTTGAGAAAATGATATGTCCAGACTGTTCGCCACCTATACGGCAGCCATTCTGTGACATATATTCATATACATATTTATCTCCAACAGCAGTCTTTGCATAGTCGATACCATAGGCGTCAAATGCTTTATAAAGACCGAAGTTAGACATTACTGTAGTAACAACAGTGTTACCTACTAATTCGCCCTGTTCCTTTAAGTGCTTGCCACATACATAGAGGATATGGTCACCGGTTATAACATTTCCCTTATCATCAACAGCAAGGCAGCGGTCAGCGTCACCGTCATAAGCAAAACCTACATCCATATGATTTTCAAGAACGTATTTCTGGAGGTTTTCTATATGAGTTGAACCGGCATCCTTATTGATATTGGTTCCATTTGGATTAGCATTGATAACCTTAGTTGTAGCTCCAAGTGCATCAAAAACCGATTTTGCAATGTTCCATGAAGAACCATTTGCACAGTCGAGAGCAACCTTAAGACCTTTAAATGAATAAAGGCCAAGTGAGATAAGGTAACCGATATAGCGGTTACGACCTGAAACATAGTCTACTGTATAACCGATCTTATCGCGTGTTGCGTATGGAAGAGTTGTTATATCTTCGTCAAAGATGTGAAGCTTTCCATCAAGGAAGTCTTCGATAAGAGCGATGGTGTCCTCATCCATCTTTTCGCCCTGACCATTGATAAGCTTGATTCCATTATCATAATATGGGTTGTGGCTGGCTGAGATCATGATACCGCAGTCAAATCCGTCTATTCTTGTAACATAAGCGACAGATGGAGTTGTTGTAACATGAAGCATATAAGCGTTGGCACCGGATGCAACAAGACCTCCAACAAGTGCATATTCAAACATATAGCTTGAACGTCTTGTGTCTTTACCGATAACAACCTTTGGAGCTTCTGTAAGACCGTTACGTCTCTTTAACTCGCCGTAGTACCAGCCGAGGAAACGGCCTACCTTATACGCATGATCTGCTGTAAGTGTTACATTTGCTTCACCACGGAAACCGTCTGTACCGAAATATCTACCCATTTTTTCTTCTCCTTATACTTTCCTTCATTTTAATTTATATGTTAGATTTTTGATTCAGTAATCTATTGATGGATCCAATTGATCCAGAGTTATTTTGCTAGAACTCAGTATGCTTTATATTTGATTCAAGCAGTCTGTTATAGCCAAGCCAGCCTGTCTTGTCACTGTTTTCTTCAAGAAGTTCTGAAAATGTTTCTAATTTTGCGTCAGTATCGTCAGCATAGGCAAGTGCCTGAGCTTCAATAAGAGCAGGGGTCTTAGGTGAGCCGTATTCCATCTTGCCGTGATGACTTAAGATACAATGGATCAATTCATCCTTTATCTTGGTTGGGAAACCTTCGATGTTATCAGCCTTATCTCGTACCATCATAGCGCCGATAACGATGTGGCCGACTAACTGGCCTTCATCAGTATAATCATTTTCAGGGAATGGTGAAAGTTCCTTTGTTTTACCGATATCATGTAAGAGAGCGGCAGTGATCAAAAGATCCCTATTGATGATTGGATAATTATCAGAGTAGAAACTGCAAAGCTTTGCAACTGAAATAGAGTGATGCATTAATCCTCCGATAAAACCGTGATGGATTGACTTTGCTGCGCTCTGTCTTCTGAATACTTCTACAAAGGCTTTGTCATTTACAAAAAAGTCCTTAAGGAGAGCATTTAAATGTTCCTCTTTAACAAGATCGATAAGTCTCAGAAGCTCATTATACATATCGTTATTGTTCTTTGGAGAACATGGCATGTAATCAGCTTCGTCGTATTCACCATCCATGGCACGGCGGACTCTTCTTATATTAAGTTGTTTTGCATCGTTAAATATGGTGATCTGACCATCTACATAGATATATTCTTTAGATTCAAAGTGGTCGATTCCACTTTGAAGGTCCCAGATTTTTGCATCCAGTGTGCCTGTTTTATCTTGAAGAATAAGACTGTAATAGGTTTTTCCTGCTTTTGTTTTAGCAACAGTTTTATTCTTACAGAAATAAATTTCAGAAATGTTTTCTCCCTCATGGAGCGTATTGATATAATTCATTGCCACCCTGTCCTTAATTATTTTTATTCATGCTCTAATAGATTAACACTTTACAAAGTTATCGGCAAGCTTAAGGAGAGATAGCTGAAAAGTGTGATGAAAATGTGAAAAAATATTGATTATATTTTGTTTAAGTTGTAAACTGAACAAGGGTAAAAATATGTGTTCTTGGGAATTACAGGGGGTTCATTCTGTATTTTTTCATGTGTTACAATTAAATTCATACTTGCTGGATCACATTTTGGCAAAAATAAGTATAGCCGACACCCTAAAAATACTGGGGAGGATAAAATGATGAGGAAAGGTCTTTATGGACTTACATCAAAGGTATTGGTAACAGCACTTGTTTTAGGTCTTTATCCGGGAACTCTCAATGTGAGAGCAGAGGATAAAGGGGCAGAAGATAAGGGAGGACAAGAGATAGCTACGTGTGTTGACAGTACAGTTAACACTCCTCTTGATGGGGATTATTTTTCTGAAAAAGATTCTCCAGAAAATATTTCCAAAGGAGTATTTTCAGAAGGAGATTTTTCCAAAGAAGAGGATATAAAGCAGGATATAAATGAAATAGAGGCAATAGTAGAGGCCCCGGCTGAAATTTTTAATGTAAGGATGGAGGCTATGTATGCAGGGGATTCTGATAGTTATTCCATTACTTCTGATTATGATTATACTAAGACTGCGGATAGTCTTGTAAATACTATTCTTGGTGAAGGAATAGAAGCTGTTGATTGTAAGAAAAAAGGTACAGTATATACATTTTCAGGTGGAACGGATGCCATTGGAATTGAAAGTGGTATAGTTCTTGATAATTCAGGAAAGGTTGCCGGAGCAAATGATCCTGACCTTGCAAAGATACTTACTAATAAGTATGGGGGACATACTTCCAGTCTTGAATTTACTATGACAGCTAGTGGAAGCCTTCTTAATTTTAATTATGCATTTGCATCGGCAGAATTTAATCAGTCTGCGAGTTTTAATGATGTATTTGGTCTTTTTGTAAGTGTAAATGGTGGGAATTATGAAAATATCGCTCTTATTACAAGATCAGATGGAACTACAGTACCTGTGAATATCACAAATTTAAGGGCAGGTATCAGTGGTACTGAAATGAGCAATGGAAGTAGTACTAAACTTGTGACGGGTGCAGAGCATTCCTTATTTAATCATAAGAAAGTAACTGTTAATAATTCAGCAACGAATGGTGTATCTCTTGTGTTTAATGCAAAAAAAAAGGTTAACGTTGGAGATACCGTAAAGGTAAAATTTGCTATCTGTGATGTAGGCGATACAAGTGTCAATTCTTCAGTATTTATTCAGACAGAGTCTCTTAGATTTGATGCTCCGGGAGCAAAGCCTAAGTATGGAGATGAAAATTTAAGAGAATTAAAGGAAGGTGTCACCTATAAGATAAGTAGTAAGGATACAGATTATTACATTACAGCTGATGAGGATGGATGTATTCCTTTGATTGGTAAGGACCAGGATGATCAGGAATATGATTTTATTGGTAAAGATATCAGCATCATTCAGGTTGATAAGAATAGAAAAGAAGTATCAGATAAACAGGATATAACTATAGCAGCTCGTCCTGATGCACCAAAGGATCCGAGCGTTCCTACAGAAAAAGGTGTTGAGAGACCTGTAAATATAAAAGAGGCAGATATAAAGACTGGTGAAGATAAAATCGAGATAAATAATGCCAAGGATGAAAATCAGTATAGTATTGATGGAAAAAACTGGATAAGTCCGGTTGAAGGAAAGGTATTATTTGAAAATCTGGATCCAGATAAGGAATATACAGTATATACAAGGGTGGCAGCGACAGATGAAGCTCCTGCCAGTGTATCTTCAGAAGGCGTTAAGGTAAAAACATACAAAATGCTTGGATACTGCAATGTTGAAGTTGAAGGATACAGCGATAAATATGATGGAAAATATCACTGCCCAAAAGTTGTTTCAGAAGTTGAGGGATTAAAAGTCACCTGGGCAGATAATGAGAATGGGTTATATAAGCCTGAACCAATAAAGTATAAAAATGTAGGAAAGCATATAGTTTATTTTAAAGCACAAAAGGAAGGATTTTATCCTACATATGGAAGTTTTGAGATCAATATAGAGAAGAGACCTATATCAATAAAGGCAGATCATAAGACCAAAGAGTATAAGAAAAAAGATTGTGCATTAAGTTATTCACTTGCTGACGATTCAGAAATCCCGGAAAATGAAACATTAAAAGGCGAGTTAGTAAGAGAGCCGGGAGAAGAATTAGGTGAATATATCATTAGCCAGGGTAGTCTTACAAATGAGGATAATCCTAATTATGAGATTACCTTCGAAGAGGCAGAATTTGAAATAACAAAGAGAAATGTAACTCTTATTGCTGATGATAAAGAGAAAATATTTGGTGCTGAGGATGAAGAACTTACATTTAAGATCTCAGGAGAAACTCCACTTGCAGAGGGTGAAGAGATAGATGATGTTATAAGTTTAAAGTTGTTAAGAGAAGAAGGCGAAAAGGCTGGAGACTATATCATCAGTGCTGAAGATATTTCAAGTGATAATTATGAAGTAACATTTGTAAACGGCACATATCATATATTGAAAGAAGAAAGCGGTGCTGTATTTAATATTAAGAAGTCAGAAGGGGTTTCAAAAGCAGAAATTGATAAGAGTGCAGATGAAATGTTAGATATGGTTCTTTCTGATGAAGATAAGGAATTGGTTAAAGATGGAGCCGGTGTAGAAGTTTATTTTGAGATAAGTAAGATAGATGATCTTTCAGGTGCTGATAAGGAAGTCATTCTTAAAAATGCCGGAGAGGGATTTAATTTTTCTTGTGCCTTTGACATTTCTTTATATAAAAAGTTTAATCATCTGGAAATAGAACAGATCCATGAGATCGATTCTCCTGTCAGATTTAAGATAGGTCTTGATGCAAAGAACACAGAAATACCTCAGGGTTATAACAGAGAATATAAGGTATTCAGGATCCATAATGGTGAGGTTGAAGAGATCAGCGGAAATGTTTCAATGGAAGAATTGGAACTGGAGTCTGACAGATTTTCAAGCTTTGTTGTAGCATATAAGGACACGAAGATTAAGGAAGCTACAGTGGCAAAAGCAGAACCAGAACCAGTGGCAATTCAGACGGGGGATTCAACTCCTGTTAAGGCAGTCATTGCCATTATGATCATTGCCCTCCTTGGAATGGGAATTGTGGTGGTTGAAAAAGAAAGAAACGAATAAAAAATAAGGATGTGTTCTATCCCAATATAGGGATTTTAATAGCCAGAGCTTTTTAGCTCTGGCTATTTTTAAGTTGTTCTTTTATTTTGCAATAAAATGTCTTACAATTATATATGGATTATTATGTTTTAAAGAGGATAGAGTAATGAATAAGCGTACTTTAAAAGTACTTGAATATGAAAAGATATTAGAGACACTTTCAGGTTTTGCGGCTTCTCAGGGCGCAAAAAGAAGATGTCTTAGGTTAAAGCCATATAAGGATATTGTTGAAATTGAAAAACTCCAGAGTGAAACAAGAGATGCAATGCTCCGTATCAGTAAATACGGAAATCTTTCCTTTGGCGGGGTAAGAGATATCGGCGAGAGTCTTAAGATGCTTTCTATCGGTTCACCCCTTTCCATGAAAGAGTTACTGGATATTGCAGCTCTTCTGGAAAATGCTGATACGGCACAGCTTTATGGAGATAAGATCAAAGATTCTGAGGAGAGATCCAGCGATTCTCTTACGGAATATTTCAGTATGCTTTCACCCCTCAGGGATATTTCAAGCGAAATAAGAAGATGTATCATTTCTGATGATGAAATGGCAAGTGATGCTTCATCTAATCTTCGTTCTATAAGAAGGAGAATGGATGAGACAAATCTGGCTCTTCATCAGGCTTTGGATAAGATAATAAAGGATGAGGGAACTCGTCTTTATCTTATGGAATCTTTAGTTACAATGCGTAATGGACGTTATTGTATCCCGGTTAAGGCAGAATATAAGAACAGCTTCCAGGGAATGATCCATGATCAGTCCTCTACAGGAAGTACTGTATTTATTGAGCCTCTGCAGGTGGTTAATCTTAATAACAAGATTAAGGAATTAGAGAATGAAGAGCATGTTGAGATAGAGAGGATATTAGAGGAGTTGAGTCAGAGAACCGCAACGGTTGTTGAGGAGATAACAGAGGACTTAAAGCTTCTTATCACACTTGATTTCATTTTCGCAAAAGCTAAATATGCAAAGGATATAAATGCGTCTGAGCCAATCTTTAATGAAGAGGGTATAGTGGATCTTAAGAGGGCGGTGCATCCGCTTCTTGAGAAGCATACAGCTGTGCCGGTAGATATACGTCTTGGAGAGGATTATTCCCTTCTTATAATTACCGGTCCTAATACAGGTGGTAAGACAGTTTCGCTTAAAACTCTGGGGCTCCTTACACTTATGGGACAGTCGGGACTTCATATACCGGCTATGTATGGATCAAGACTCAGTATTTTTGAGGATGTATTTGCAGATATTGGAGATGAGCAGTCTATTGAGCAGAACCTTTCCACATTCTCATCACATATGAGCAATACAATATATATTGTTAAGCATGTTACAGATAAGAGCCTTTGTCTCTTTGATGAGCCGGGAGGAGGAACAGATCCTCAGGAAGGCGCAGCCCTTGCTATTTCAATCCTTACCTATCTTAAGGATAAGGGAGCTAAGGTTATGGCTACAACTCATTATACAGAGCTTAAGACTTTTGCTATTTCATGTGATGGGGTTGAAAATGCATCCTGTGAATTTGATGTTAAGACTTTAAGGCCTACTTATAAGCTTATGATAGGAATCCCGGGAAGTTCTAATGCATTTGCTATTACCAAGAGACTGGGACTGCCGGAAGAGATCATTGAGAGGGCTAAGGCAAATATTGATGAAGATTCTGTAGAACTTGAGAAAGTTATCTCGATATTAGAGCAGGATAAGAGAGAATTAGAAAAGGATAAGGCAGATATTGAAAGCTATAAGAAAGAGATAGAAGATCTTAAGAAGTCTCTTGCTGAAAGAAATGAAAATATCGAAGAGAAGAAAAAAGAGATAATAAGTAAGGCCCGTGAGGAAGCAAAAGCTATCCTTGAGGATGCGAAAGAGACTGCGGACAAGGCCATAAAGGATTATAACCGATGGTTGAAGAATCCAAAGTCAGCAGATGCTTCAAAAATGGAAAAAGTCCGCAGCAACTTAAGAGAAAAAGGCAGTAAGCTGGGAGATAGAGCAAAGAAGGAAGTTAAGAAGTCGGGCTTTAAGGCAGCGGATTTCCATATCGGAGACAGAGTAATGGTGATCAGCCTTAATGTTGAAGGCCATGTTATAAAGACTGCCGATGCAAAGGGATTTATTACAGTTGAAATGGGAATTCTTAATTCAAGATTTTTAGCCAGTGATCTTTTGATACTTCCTGATGAAAAACCATCAGTAAAGACTGTAAAGGCTATGTCTGGAGGAAATATTAATAAAGGATATACATTTAAACCGGAGATAAATCTGCTGGGTAAGACAGTGGATGAAGCTGTTTCGGAACTTGAAAAATTCCTTGACGATGCCATGCTTTCTCATGCATCTCAGGTGACCATAGTTCATGGTAAGGGAACAGGAGCACTTCGTAAGGGAATTCATGATTATTTAAGAAGACAGAGATATGTAAAGAGTTTTAGAGCAGGTGAGTTCGGAGAAGGAGACGCCGGAGTTACCATTGTTACTTTTTAAAGTGGGTAGATGTTAGAAAAATGGAGGTACCATGGAAAAACAGAAAATACTTATAGTGGATGATGATGAGAATATCTCAGATCTGATCTCACTATATCTTGAAAAAGAATGTTTTGACACCAGAACAGCATCAGACGGAGAGGCGGGATTAGAGATCTTTAAGCAGTATGAACCGGATCTTATAATCCTTGATATTATGCTTCCTGGAATTGATGGATATGAAGTTTTAAAGGAAGTCAGACAGATGAGTGAGGTCCCGGTGATCATGCTTTCTGCAAAGGGTGAAGTGTTCGATAAGGTGCTTGGACTTAAGATAGGTGCTGATGACTATATGGTCAAGCCTTTTGATACCAATGAACTTGTGGCTCGTGTTAGAACAATCTTAAGGCGTGCAAAAAAGAACGGTGAGGAAGCGGAAAAGAAGGAAGATTCTCAGAATACAACAAGTACAAAGAATCTTGATCCTGCAAGACAGGGAGACTTTGTAGAATATGATAACCTTATTGTAAATATAAGCAATTATACAGTTCAGTTTGAGGGAAAGAATCTGGATATGCCGCCAAAGGAATTAGAACTGCTTTATTTTATGGCAAGCAGACCAAATCAGGTGTTTACCAGAGAACAACTTTTAAATCAGCTCTGGGGATATGATTTCATTGGTGATACAAGAACTGTTGATGTACATGTAAAGCGCCTTCGTGAAAAACTTGGACAGAAATATAACTGGGCCATTGCTACTGTTTGGCGTGTAGGTTATAAATTTGAGGTAAGGTAAGATGCAGCATTCCATTCTTGATAGGATTTATATAGCTTTTCTGATCATTCTTCTTGCTTCATTTGGTATTCTCCTTGTATTTTTATCATTCTATACAAGAAGATTTATGATAAATGAGAGAAAGAGCACTCTATACAATGAGGCAAGCCTTATAGCGTCTCAGACCGTAGAAGCTTACATTGAAGGAAATATCTCTCCTGAGGACCTTGAGCAGCTGTTTGATTATTACTCTGCAACGCTTAATGCAGATGTGTGGTTTGTGGATAAAGAGGGCATGATAGTTGCTACTTCTTCTGCGAAGAAACTTGAGAAAAACAGTAGTAGTGATGCAGTCCACAGAGGAGAAGTAAGAGGCTCCATATATGATATTTTTCCGGACTACAATATAAGAAAGATTTCTTATAAGACGGGAAATTTCAATGGAACATTTTCCGATTCAATGCTTTCGGTTAATGTACCGGTAAATATAAGCCTTGTGGCAACTCCTGATAAGGAGGATGTTAGAAATGCCGGCGCTATAATAATTCATGAATCAACGCTTCAGATAAATAATCTTCTTAGAAATATTTATTCCATCAGCGTTTTACCATGTCTTGTTATCATTGCTATTGCATTTATATTCCTGGGAATAATTTCCCATAAGATCATCAGGCCTGTAAGAAGGCTTTCAGATATTGCGGATGAATATTCAAAGGGTAACTTTGAAGTTGAAACAGGGATTGATACAAATGATGAGATTGGTCAGCTGGCGGATTCCATGGAATATATGGCTGGAGAGCTTTCTAAATTAGAGGATTACAGAAGAAATTTTGTATCAAATATTTCTCATGATTTCAGGTCTCCTCTTACATCTATCAAAGGATATATTCAGGCGATTAAGGATGGTGTTATTCCTGCGGAAAAACAGGATAAGTATCTTGATATAGTATTAAATGAGACCAACAGACTTACGAAACTTACTCAGGGTCTTCTTGAACTTGAGAATTTTGATAACTACGGACCATATCTTAAACTTGAGAACTTTGATATGATCGATGTGATACAGAATACTTTAAATACTTTTGAAATGAAAGCTGAGAAGAAGAAGGTTTCAATCTATCTTCATAATCATTCAGAAGATACAGTGGTTACTGCAGATAAGACCAAGATCCAGCAGGTATTCTATAATCTCATTGATAATGCCCTTAAATTTACACCTGCAGGAAAACAGATAGATGTTTCTGTGGTGGATAAGGACAAGAAACTTATGGTATCTGTTAAAGATCAGGGTATTGGAATGGATGAGGAGACAAGAAAGAAGGTCTTTGTAAGATTCTACAAAGGGGATCAGTCAAGAGGAAAAGATAAGACTGGAACCGGCCTTGGCCTTGCTATAGCTAAAGAAGTTATCAAAGCTCACAATGAGATGATAGAGGTAAAGAGTACTGAAGGAGAAGGATCTGAATTCTATTTTACACTTACAAAAAAGACTGAGGATATCCATACAGACAATCTAAGAAGTATGGAAGAGGAGAAAAAACCTCATAAAAACACGGAAAAATAGCATAAAAGCTTGACAAAGCGTGCAGTTATCGATATAACAATAGAGTGCCTTTTGAGCTACAGAAGGTGGCTTGGAGGGGATATAAATTATCTATGGAGGATAGACAGTAATGAACAAGAGCGAACTTGTATCAGCTATTGCTGAAAAGACATCACTTAAGAAGAGCGACGCTGAAAAGGCTGTTAAGGCATTTACAGAAGTTGTTGCAGAAGAATTAAAGAAGGGCGACAAGGTTCAGTTAGTTGGATTTGGTACATTTGAAGTACTTGAGAGACCAGCTAGAGAAGGCCGTAACCCAAGAACAGGCGAGACAATGAAGATTGCTGCTTCAAAGGCTCCTAAGTTCAAGGCTGGTAAGGCTTTAAAGGATTCTATAAACTAATATATAGAAAATGAAAACTTGCCGTACCGATAGGTGCGGCTTTTTATGTTTTATGGAGGGTTAAAGATGAGATTAGATAAATATCTGAAAGTGTCCAGACTTATCAAGAGAAGGACGGTTGCTAAAGATGCCTGTGATGCAGGACGTATTACTGTGAATGGCAAAGTTGCCAGAGCTTCCTTAGAGATAAAGGTGGGGGACGAGATAGAAATCGGCTTCGGAAACAAAACTGTTAAGGCAGAAGTTTTAAAAGTGGCTGAAACTGTGAAAAAAGAAGAAACTCAGGAGATGTTTAAAATAATAGCATAAACTGGTTGAAATTAGGCGGATAAAAGTATAAAATAGAGTCTATCTTCATATATTAATTTGGTGGGTGAACAGTTATGAGAACAGTAAGGAGGAAAATTTCAAAGTCGGTTTATGCCATGATGATTGCTTTATTTATATGTACGATCATTATTACATCTGTGCGCATGAATACACTTAAGAATGAAAGTAATATGCTTGCTGTTACAGAGCAGTCACTTGTAGCTGAACTTGAAATGCAGAATGAGACAACAGCTCAGTTAAAGGAAAAACAAGATTATATGAAGACGAAACAGTATGTTGAAGAGGTTGCGAGGGATAAACTGCACCTCGTATATCCGTATGAAATAGTAATTAAACCAAAGGATAAATAAAAAGGTGCTATTTTTGTAGCACCTTTTTTAAGTTTTAATATGAATATTCTTGATAAAATTGAAGGATATATAAAAAAAGAGAATATGATAGACCAAGGTGACGGAATTGTTATAGCATTATCAGGTGGAGCAGATTCTGTCGCTCTTTTTCTCTGTTTAAATGAATTAAAAGAAAAACATGGATTAAAACTTGTGGCGGCCCATGTGAATCACATGATAAGGGGAGATGAAGCCGATAGGGATGAAGCCTATGTAATAAATCTTGGAAAAATATACGGTATCCCGGTAGAAGTTTTAAAGAAAGATGTTCCGGCATTTGCTATGGAAAAGTCCATGACTGAAGAAGAGGCCGGAAGATATATAAGATACGAATTCTTTAGAGAGATAAAGAAAAGATATGGTTATGATAAGATTGCAGTTGCCCATCATATGGATGATCTGGCAGAGACGGTAATATTCAATATGGTAAGAGGATCTGGAATCAAAGGCCTTGTGGGAATCCTTCCGGTAAGAGATGATGTGATAAGACCTTTACTTTGTGTTGATAAAGAAGAGATAAAAGAATTCTTAGATAAAGAAAAGGTAAATTATTGTATAGATAAGACTAATTTTGATACTGATTATTCCAGAAACAGGATAAGGAATGTGATTATTCCGGAATTACTTAAGATCAATCCGAAGGCGGTGCTTCATATAGGGCGGATTGGTAATTCTTTAAGAGAGATAAATGAAAGCTTTGAAAAAGAAGCTGATAAATATGAATTCTTATCTGAAGAGGGTAAAAGATCTATAAAAAGTTCTGATATAAAGAAGCTGGATAAGAATGTTAGATATGAGATCTATCTTAGGATGATAGAATCATTAGTTCATAAGAGAAAGGACATTACGTCAAGTCATCTTGATGGTGTTGACAGGCTTGTTTTAAAAGAAGAAACGGGTAAATGCATTGATATCCCATATAATATCCTTGTTAGAAATTCCTACGGAAAACTTATAATGTCTGTGGATAAAGAAAAATATGCGGATGAAGATAAGGATAGGAATAAAATACACTCGACAGATATTTCATCTCATTTTAAAGTAGAGATAATAGATGCTGACAAAGAACTTATAGATTCCATTATCACTAAAAAAATCCCTGAAGAAAGATCAGTTAAAATGATTGATTTTGATAAAATCAAAGGGGGTATTGGTTTTAGATATCCAAAGGAGGGTGATACAATGGTTATCGACTCCAGGGGCAGCACTAAAAAGATCAGCAGGATCTTTATTGATGGAAAGATCGACAGAGAGGAAAGAAAAGTATGGCCTCTTGTGGTAGATTCAAAAAATGTTATCTGGGTGTCAGGGCTTAGGTTAAGTCCGGCATTTCATATAGATAAAGATACAAAAAAAATATGTAAGATTACATATTATCCGGTAATCCCGGACAGAAAGGAATAATATATGCAAGAAGAAATCGAAGTACTCATTAGTGAGGAGAAGTTAAATGCCAGAATAAAAGAGATGGCAGAAGAAATCTCAAGAAAATATACAGGCAGGCAGGTTCACCTTATTGGTATTCTTAAGGGTAGTGTATTTTTCTTATGCGAACTTGCAAAACATATCACAGTTCCTGTAACTATGGATTTTATATCTGTATCAAGCTATGGAGATGGAACAAAGTCATCAGGTATCGTTAAGTTTAACAAGGACTTAGATGAATCTATTGAAGGAAAGAATGTTATCATTGTTGAGGATATCCTTGATTCAGGTCGTACACTCAGCTATGTATGTAAGATCATGCAGGATAGAAAACCGGCTTCATTTGAAGTTATCACACTTCTTGATAAGCCAGACAGAAGAGTTATCCCTGTAGAGCTTTCTATGACAGGATTTGTTATTCCTGATGAGTTTATCGTAGGTTATGGACTTGATTATGCCCAGAAGTATCGTAATCTTCCATATATCGGCGTAATTTCTAATGTAGATTGATAAGGAGTATTATAGGTTTAAAACAGGGGTTTTTAGCTACGTTTAAAGGAGACTAAATGAAAAAACAAAAGAATTTGGCGGGTATCTATTTTCTGCTGTTGGCTGTAGGAGTCATTTTATACATAATAATTTCTAATATGGACGCGAATGTAGATACAACTTACACAGATGATACGCTTAAAAAAGCGCTTAAAGAGTCGAGAGTATTTGAAGTAAATGTTCAGCAGAATTATGAGGTTCCAACAGGTAAGATAAAGATTTACTTTACTGATGGTTCGGAAGTTGCATATTATTCTACTGATGTTAATGAGACCATAAAAATGGTAAAGGATACTGCGGATAAGAAGGTAGCTCTTAACATAAGTGATGTCGAGAGACCTTCGTGGCTTGAAAAAGCTCTTCCTTATATCTTTGCTTTGATAATGGTAATGTTTGCTCTGTCTATCCTTGGAGGACAGGCGGCAAAGTCTGGAGGACAGGGTGGAATCCTTACATTTGGTAAGAGTCGTGCCAAGAAGGATGAAGTAACTAATGTTTCATTTAAAGATGTGGCAGGTCTTGATGAAGAAAAACAGGAGCTTAAAGAAATCGTTGAATTTCTTAAGAATCCAAAGAGATTTTCGGCTATGGGAGCAAGAATCCCTAAAGGACTTATACTTGTGGGACCTCCGGGAACAGGTAAGACACTTCTTGCCAAGGCGGTTTCAGGAGAAGCGGGAGTTCCATTCTTTTCTATTTCAGGTTCAGATTTCGTTGAGATGTTTGTAGGTGTTGGTGCAGCCAGAGTCAGAGACCTTTTTGCTGATGCAAAGAGAAATGCGCCTTGTATCGTATTTATAGATGAAATTGATGCTGTTGCAAGACGTCGTGGTACGGGTCTTGGAGGCGGACATGATGAAAAAGAGCAGACATTAAATCAGCTTCTTGTTGAAATGGATGGATTCGGAAATAATTCCGGGATTATCGTAATGGCTGCTACAAACCGTGTGGATATCCTGGATCCTGCCATTCTTCGTCCAGGAAGATTTGATAGAAAGGTCAGCGTAGGACGTCCGGACGTTAAAGGAAGAGAAGAAATCTTAAGAGTACATGCAGCCAATAAACATATAGGCGACGATGTTGATATGAAGGAGATTGCAAGAACCACTGCCGGATTTGCGGGAGCCGATCTTGAAAACCTCTTAAATGAAGCTGCTATCAATGCAGTTATTGAAAACAGACAGTTTATTACAAAAGCTGACGTGGATAAATCTTTCATCAAAGTTGGCATTGGAACAGAAAAGAGATCAAGGCTTGTTCCAGATAGTGAAAAGAGGATAACTGCTTATCATGAAGCAGGACACGCTATCCTTTTCCATGAGCTTTCTGAGATGGATCCGGTCTTTACTGTTTCAATAGTCCCAACAGGTGACAGTGCTGCCGGTTATACTATGCCTCTTCCGGGGAATGATAACCGTCATGTGACAAAGACAAAGATGCTGCAGCATATAATGGTAGATCTGGGTGGAAGAATAGCGGAAGAACTGGTATTTGATGATATTACCACCGGTGCGTCTCAGGATATCAAGATGGCTTCTAAGACAGCCAGAGATATGGTTGTAAAATACGGCTTCTCTCCAAAACTTGGCCTTATCAATTATGAGGCAAATGATGATGAGCAGGTATTCCTTGGTAAGGAACTTGGCCATGAGAGATTTTACGGCGAGAAAGTTGCGGCAGATATTGATTCTGAAGTAAAGCGTATTATTGATGAATGTTATGAAAAGGCAAAAGAGATCATAGTATCAAAGAGAGATATCCTTGATAAGAGTGCAGCTCTTCTGCTTGAGAAGGAAAAGATAACAGGGGCAGAATTTGATGCTCTTTTTACGTAGTAACAGGGCTGTTACAAGTAAGTGAACGCGAGGAAACTAATTCATTGTTCAAAGTGTATATAAACGCTTAAGTCTGTTGTGCGAAGTACACAAAAACCGGTTGCTCTAAAATTGCGAGTGGTAAAAATGTATAAAAAAACTCACAAAAAAAAGTGTTTTTTAGCAACACTTAAAAACGTATATGTATATAATAATACTTGTAACCCCCCAATACATTCACCCCATAAGTAACAAAATACCTTCTCCAAAAGGCCAGGCGTTCGTTGCCTGGTCTTTTTCTATCTAAAAATCCATTCGATTGTGAAAATCCATTATATTGTGAGAATTGCATAGTTAAACGTTTATATAAACAGCTTGTTAATTAGTTTCCTTTGTATTAAAATAGCCTCAAGTGTGCATTTTAGATTTGGAGGAAAATAACAATGCAAGAAGAAAAAGTCTTACATGCTATAGAGTATTTTTGTAATTCAGTAAAGATAATAGACTTTGGTGCTCTGTTTTCAGATGGATCAGAAGAATATTGTTCTCCATGCGAGCCGGCAGTAGGAGATGATCTTACTATAAGGTTCAGAACCGCAAAAGGAAATGTAGATTCAGTTTTTGTAACTGTAAATGATGATAGATTAGAAATGAAGGTGGAAGATACAGATGATCTTTTTGATTACTATGCTGTAAAGCTTTCAAATGTTACAGAAAGGCTTCGTTATTTCTTTGAGATCAAAGCCGGAAAAGTAACAATTTTCTATAATCGTATCGCACTTCAGAAAAATGTTAATCGTGATTATGACTTTGAAGTGCTTCCGGGATTTAAGACACCTGACTGGGCTAAGGGCGCAGTTATGTATCAGATCTATGTAGACAGATTCTGTAACGGTGATAAGACAAATGATGTTCTTACTAATGAATATTTCTACATTGATAGACCGACAAAACATGTAGAGAACTGGGATCAGTATCCTGAAAATATGGATGTAGGAAATCATTATGGCGGTGACCTTCAGGGTGTTATAGATAAACTTGATTATCTTAAGGATTTAGGGGTGGATGTGCTCTATCTTAATCCGATATTTGTTTCGCCTTCAAATCATAAGTATGATGCTCAGGACTTTGATTATATTGATCCTCATTATGGAAAGATAGTAAAAGATGAAGGTGAATTATTACCAGAAGGCACATATGATAATAGAAAAGCTACAAGATATGTGACCCGTGTAACAGATAAGGCAAATCTTGAAGCTTCTAATGAATTCTTTATCCATTTTGTTGAAGAAGTTCATAAGAGAGGTATGAAAGTAATCCTTGATGGTGTATTTAATCATTGTGGTTCATTTAATAAGTGGCTTGATAGAGAAAAAATTTACGATATGAGTGATGAATATGAGAAGGGGGCCTATGTATCAAAGGATTCTCCTTATAATTCATTCTTTAAATTCCATGATGAGAATAAGTGGCCGGATAATAATACATATGATGGATGGTGGGGACACGATACCCTTCCTAAGCTTAATTATGAAGAATCAGAAAAGCTTCATGATTACATTTTAAATATTGCTAGAAAATGGGTTTCTGCTCCCTATAATGTTGATGGATGGAGACTTGATGTGGCAGCAGATCTTGGACATTCAGAAGAATATAATCATAGATTCTGGAGAGAGTTCAGACAGGCAGTTAAGGAAGCAAATCCTAATGCTATCATTTTAGCTGAGCATTATGGAGATCCAAAGTCATGGCTTAAGGGTGATCAGTGGGATACTATCATGAATTATGGTGCTTTTATGGAACCTATTACCTGGTTCCTCACAGGACTTGAGAAACATAGTGATGAATTCCGTGGAGACTGCCTTGGAAATCCGGATATGTTTATTGGAACTTTAAGACATTACATGTCATTCTTTATGTATGGGTCTCTTAATGTGGCAATGAATGAGCTTTCTAATCATGACCATTCAAGATTCCTTACAAGAACCAATAGACGTGTTGGAAGAACTAATACTCTCGGACCGCAGGCTGCAAATGAAAATGTAAGCAAAGCTATTATGAGAGAAGCTGTCCTTTTCCAGATGACATGGCCAGGAGCTCCAACAATTTATTATGGAGACGAGGCTGGTGTGTGCGGATGGACTGACCCGGATTCAAGACGTACTTATCCTTGGGGACATGAAGATATGGAAATGATTCAGTTCCATAAGGATATGATAAAGATACATAAGAAATATGATGCTATAATGCATGGCTCTGTTACCTTCCTGCATGGTGAAAACAAGTGTGTGGCCTACGCCCGCTTTACAAGAAAACAAGCAGTTGTCGGAATCATGAATGTGGATTATACTGATAAAGAATTAAAACTCCATGTAAGAAGACTTGGAGTTAAGAATAATCACACTATGAAGAGAGTCATGATAACAAGCGAAGAAGGATATGATATTACAGAAGTACCATACATGGTACAGAACAATGTACTTACAGTTGTTGTTCCTAAAATGTCATCAGTGCTTTTTGTCACAGACCTGGTATAATAGTGAGATGAGCAGTCTTTATTATAAGATGATAAAGGCTCGATTATCAGGAAGAGACGAGAGGAGAAATGTTACATGCATATCAGAATATCATCAGAAAGGCTGATACCAGTGAGCTTTTTAATGATAATCATCATTGGAACAATCCTTCTTATGCTTCCATTCTCAAGTGCAACTGGAGAATATACAAACTTAACAACAGCTCTGTTCACATCAACTACTTCAGTTTGTGTAACAGGTCTTGTTGTGGTAGATACATTTTCACATTGGAGCGCAGTAGGACAGGGGATTATCCTTGTGCTGGTGCAGATAGGAGGCCTCGGAGTGGTGACACTTGGGGCTTTTATCATGCTTATCGGTAAGAGAAAATTCTCTCTTGAAGATAGAATGATCCTTGAAGCTTCTCTTAATGTGGAAAGAAGAAAGGGACTGCTTTCTTTTTTGATCAGGATATTTAAAGGCACTTTGATAGTTGAAGCAATAGGAGCGGTACTATATGCGATAAAGCTGGTTCCGATGCATGGCGTAAAGGGAATCTGGGAATCAATATTCCAGTCTGTTTCGGCGTTCTGCAATGCCGGCATGGATGTTATAGGACCTAACAGTATGATAGATTTCAGGGATTCTAATTATATGATGTTTATAACTATGACACTTATAGTACTTGGAGGTCTGGGATTTGTAGTCTGGTTTGATGTTATAGACGGAGTATTAAAGGGGATCAGAAATAGATTTTCTTTAAGAAGGATCCTAAGAAATTTTTCGGAACATACAAAACTGGTTTTTGTTCTGACGGTATCACTTCTGTTGATCGGAACAATTATAGTCTTTGCTGCTGAATATGATAATCCTTATACCATTGGAAATATGGGACTGGGGGGAAAACTTAGAAACAGTCTTTTTCAGTCAGTAACATTTAGAACTGCAGGATTTGCATCAGTGGCGCAGGATAAACTTACAGAGTGCACATGCCTTACGGGATATATACTTATGTTTATAGGTGGATCCCCTATAGGTACTGCAGGTGGTGTAAAGACTGTTACAATGTTCCTTATTTTAATGAATACAAGCTCATTTATACGTAATAGAAATGAAAATGTAGTATTTCGTAGAAGAATTCCGGAAACTCTTATGAGAAAAGCTGCAGCAATTATATTTGTAAGCTTTTTTGGAGTTGTGATAATGACATCTGCTCTTATATTTGCAGAACATATTGGGCTTACAGATGCTCTGTATGAAATAGTCAGTGCTCTTGGAACTGTGGGTCTCTCAAGAGGAGTCACTCCAAATCTGGATACGATAGGCAGGCTTATTGTAATTGTTTCCATGTTCCTTGGAAGAATAGGACCTATATCCATGGCCATCTTCTTCTCAAAGGGAAGTGATTCTGAAAATAAGATAAAACACGCAGAAGGTACATTTTACGTTGGATAAGTAGTGCCGATTTAAAGGAGAATAAAAACTATGAAAAAATCTGTAGCAGTTCTGGGACTTGGTAATTATGGAAAAAGTCTTGCAGAAAAACTTTATGACATGGGAGCTGATGTCCTTGTTGTAGATAAGAATGAGAATCTTATTAAAGAGTTTTCGTCAAAATGTTCAGCGGCTATATGCGCTGATCTTTGTAACGAAGAGGCAGTTGCTGCTCTTGGTTTAAAGAATATGGATGTGGTGATCACATCTGTGGCTAAGAATCTTACAGCCAGTATCATTGCAGTAGCTGTGGCAAAGGAACAGGGAGTTCCTCTTATCATAGCTAAGTCTTCATCAGATCGTATGTCTTCAATACTTCTCAGGGTTGGCGCCAATAAGGTTATCGATCCTGAAGAAGAGGGTGGAGTTCGTTCAGCAAGGATCTTAATGTCTTCTTCATTTAAAGATTTTTTTGAATTGGATGATAACATGTACGTAGTTGAAATGGCACCAAAGAAGGACTGGGTAGGAAAAAGCCTTCTTGAATTAGGCCTTCGCAAAACATTGAATATCAACGTTATCGCTATAAAGAAAAAAGGCGGATTATGGCAGTTCGTTGATTCGAAGACAAAGTTTGAGGAAGAATATTCGCTTCTTGTAGTTATGGAAAAGAAGGATGTTAAGAAGCTTAACTAAAAATTTAAGAGAAACGAACAAATGTTCTAAGAATATATAGACTAAAGAAATGAGAAATGGTATACTTTAAAGGTATACCATTTTTTTGGTGAAAGACGATCAGTTTATTTGAGGATGATTATATGGATTTTGAGCTTCATTCAGAATTTCAGCCTACGGGAGATCAGCCGGAGGCTATTAAAGAAATAGTACAGGGATTTAAGTCAGGGCTTAAGAAACAGACTTTGCTTGGAGTTACCGGTTCTGGTAAGACTTTTACCATGGCTAATGTAATAAAAGAGATCAATAAGCCGACTCTTATCATTTCGCATAATAAGACTCTGGCGGCACAGTTATATGGCGAGATGAAAGAATTCTTTCCCGAAAACGCTGTTGAGTATTTTGTTTCTTACTATGATTATTATCAGCCGGAAGCGTATGTTCCATCTACAGATACTTATATAGCAAAGGATTCAGCTGTAAATGATGAGATTGATAAATTGCGGCATTCGGCTACTGCAGCTCTGATAGATAGAAAAGATGTTATCGTGGTGGCTTCCGTTTCTTGTATTTATGGAATAGGAAATCCCGAGGATTATAAACAGATGATGCTCTCTTTAAGACCTGGAATTGAGATGGATAGAGATGAGCTTATTGGGCGTCTCGTGGATATGCAGTATTCAAGAAATGAGATGGACTTTAAGAGAAGTACTTTCAGGGTTAAAGGGGATGTTTTAGATATCATTCCGGCTAACACCAATGAGGATGCTATAAGGATTGAGTTCTTTGGTGATGAGATCGATCGTATTTCAGAATTTGATCCTCTCACAGGGGAACTAAAGAGAGATGTTAATTTCTCATGTATATTCCCGGCATCATTTTATGTTATTCCTCAGGATAAGATGGGAAAAGCTATTACGGAGATAGAAGAGGAATTAGAGGAGCGGATTGCTTATTTTAAAGCACATGACAAACTTCTGGAGGCTCAAAGGATAAAGGAGAGAACAGAGTTTGATATTGAAATGTTAAGAGAGACAGGCTTTTGTTCAGGCATAGAGAACTATACAAGGATCCTGGCTGGTGGAAAACCGGGAGAAGCACCGGCAACGCTTATGGATTTCTTTGGGGATGATTATCTGATAATAGTAGACGAATCCCATATCACTCTTCCTCAGGTGAGAGGTATGTTTGGGGGCAATAAGGCAAGAAAACAGACCCTTATAGATTATGGATTCAGACTTCCTTCTGCAATGGATAACAGACCTCTTAATTTTGAAGAATTTGAAGAAAGGGTTGATAAGATCCTTTATGTATCAGCAACTCCGGCTCAATATGAAAAGGACACAGAAGAAAATAGGGCAGAACAGATCATAAGACCTACGGGACTTCTGGATCCTGAGATAGAAGTTCGTCCTGTGGAAGGACAGATAGATGATCTTTATTCAGAGATAAAGAAAGAGACTGAGAAAGGGAATAAGGTTCTTGTTACTACTCTTACCAAGAGGATGGCGGAAGAACTTACGGATTACTTAAGAGGTCTGGACATAAAGGTTAAATATCTCCACTCCGATATTGATACTTTAGAGAGAATTGAAATCGTAAGAGACCTTCGTATGGGGGTATTTGATGTACTGGTGGGTATCAATCTTCTTCGTGAAGGTATGGATATTCCGGAGATCACTCTTGTGGCTATACTTGATGCAGATAAAGAAGGATTCCTTCGTAATGAAACGTCTCTTGTGCAGACTATAGGAAGAGCGGCAAGAAACGTGGGAGGTCATGTTATCATGTATGCAGATACCATGACGGATTCCATGAAAGCGGCTATAACTGAGACTGAAAGAAGAAGAGCTGTGCAGCAGAAGTATAATGAAGAACATGGCATAACTCCGCAGACTATAAAGAAGGCTGTAAGAGAACTTATCTCCACAAGCGTTGCATCCGAAAATATCAAGGGAAGAGAAAGATATTCAAAGGATCCGGATACAATGAGTAAGAAGGATCTAAAGAAAGAGATAGAAAGACTTTCCAAGAAGATGAACCAGGCAGCGGTAGAACTTAATTTCGAATTTGCGGCAAAATTAAGGGATGAGATAAAAGAACTTAAAGAAACACTTAGAGATTTGGGTGATTGATATGAGTGATGTGAAATATATAACTATTAAAGGAGCAAAAGAGCATAATCTTAAAAATGTGGATCTTACTATTCCACGTAATAAATTTATAGTTTTTACCGGCCTTTCAGGTTCAGGTAAATCTTCTCTTGCTTTTGATACTATTTATGCTGAAGGACAGAGAAGATATGTAGAATCTCTTTCTTCATATGCAAGAATGTTTTTAGGACAGTCTGATAAGCCGGATGTGGAAAAGATAGATGGACTTTCTCCGGCCATATCCATTGATCAGAAATCTACCAATAGAAATCCTCGTTCTACAGTAGGAACTGTAACAGAGATTTATGATTACTTAAGACTTCTCTACGCCAGAGTTGGTATCCCTCATTGTCCAAAATGTGGCAAGGTTATTGAGAGACAGACTGTAGATCAGATGGTGGATAAGATTAAAGAGCTTACAGAGAGAACGAAGTTTCAGGTTCTTGCGCCAGTTGTAAGAGGAAGAAAAGGCGAGCATGAAAAGGTGATCAGCCTTGCTAAAAAGAATGGTTTTGTAAGAGCTGTGATCGATGGAGTCATGTACACCTTCGATGAAGAGATAAAGCTTGATAAGAATAAAAAACATAATATCGATATCGTAATAGACAGACTTCAGATGAAAGATGATATCGATATAAGACTCGCTGGTTCTATAGAGACTGCACTAAAATTATCTGATGGCCTTGTAAAGATCAATGTGATCGATGGAGAGGATATGCTTTTCTCAGATAGCTTTTCCTGTCCTGACTGTGGCATTTCTATTGACGAGATAGAACCAAGAAGTTTTTCGTTTAATAATCCTTTTGGCGCATGTCCTGTATGTACGGGTCTTGGGTTTAAGAGAGAATTTGATGCGGATCTTATGATACCGGATAAAAGTCTTTCGATTAATGAAGGCGCCATAGCTGTTATGGGATGGGCTTCGAGTAATGATAAGAAAAGTTTTGGGCATGCAGTATTTGAAGCTCTGGCAGAAGCTTATAATTTCTCGCTTGATACCCCGTTTAAAGACCTTTCTGATGAAGCAAAAGATGTGATAATAAATGGTACTCATGGAAAAAATATAAAGATCCATTATAATTCTGACAGAGTAAAGAGAAGCACCTTCGTACATCCATTTGAAGGTCTTATAAAGAATGTCCATGATAGATATAGTATGACGAATTCGGAAAATATGAAGGCTGAATATGAATCTTATATGACATTCACTCCTTGCGAAGCCTGTCATGGTATGAGACTTAAACCGGAATCTCTGGCAGTGACAGTTGCTGGGAAAAATATTTATGATGTAACAGAACTGCCTGTTGGTGAATTAGAAGGATTTATCAAGGGTCTTGATCTTGACGAAAGACAGAAGATGATCGGCGGACAGATTGTAAATGAAATTCATGCAAGACTTAAATTTATGGTGGATGTAGGGCTTAATTATCTTACTTTAAGTCGTGCTACATCGACACTTTCCGGAGGTGAGGCTCAGCGTATAAGGCTGGCTACTCAGATCGGTTCAGGTCTTGTGGGTGTTACCTATATTCTTGATGAACCATCTATTGGGCTGCATCAAAGAGATAATGATAAGCTTATAGGTTCTCTTAAAAAACTTCGTGATCAGGGAAATACTCTTATTGTGGTAGAACATGATGAAGATACCATGAGAGAGGCGGACTATATTGTAGATATAGGTCCTGGCGCCGGGGTGAATGGCGGAGAAGTTGTTGCTGCGGGTAAAGTGGATGATATTACGAAATGTCCGAATTCCATTACAGGTAAGTACCTTTCTCGTGAACTCTATATTGAAGTTCCAAAGAAAAGAAGAACGCCGAAAGGATTTCTTACTATAAAAGGCGCAAGAGAGAATAATCTTAAAAATATCGATGTGGATATACCTGTTGGAATATTTACCTGTATAACTGGCGTGTCAGGATCAGGAAAGAGTTCTCTTATAAATGAGATTTTAAAGAAGAGACTTTTAAGAGATCTTAACAGAGCCCGTATCAAACCAGGTAAGTGTGATGATATAGTGGGTTATGACGACCTTGATAAGATAATCGACATTGATCAGTCTCCTATTGGACGTACACCAAGATCCAATCCGGCTACCTATACAGGCGTTTTTGATCCTATCAGAGAACTGTTTGCCTCGTCAAGAGATGCAAAGACTCTTGGATATTCAAAAGGCAGATTTTCCTTTAATGTTTCTGGAGGAAGATGTGAAGCCTGTAAAGGTGATGGAATCATAAAGATTGAGATGCATTTCCTGCCGGATATCTATGTTCCTTGTGAAGTCTGTCATGGAAAGAGGTATAACAGGGAGACGCTTGAAGTAAAGTATAAGGGAAAGAATATCTATGAAGTCCTTGATATGACTGTGGATGAGGCAGTGAATTTTTTTGCCAGCGTACCAAGTGTTTATAAAAAGGTTAAGACTTTACAGGATGTAGGCCTTGGATATATCAAATTAGGACAGCCATCTACTACACTTTCAGGGGGAGAAGCTCAGCGTATAAAACTGGCGACTGAGCTTTCAAGAAGAAGTACTGGAAGGACTATCTATATCTTGGATGAGCCTACAACAGGACTTCATTTTGCAGACGTTCAAAAGCTGCTGGATATATTACAGAAACTTACTGAAGCAGGAAATACAGTGGTAGTTATTGAACATAATCTGGATGTGATAAAACAATCTGACTATATAATCGATATGGGACCGGAAGGCGGCATTGGAGGAGGAACTGTAGTTGCTACGGGAACTCCGGAAGAGGTGGCTAAAGTAAAGAAGTCTTATACCGGTCAGTATCTAAAAAAATATCTGAAAAAATAAAAGACAGTTAAATCCTTTTTCGGGGGTAAGACCCGGGAAAGGATTTTTTGATATTTACTGATGTTTTATGTGAGGGGCTTTGTATCAAAAATATGGAGATTGTGTGATTAAAGTGTGACTGAAAAATTCAAAAAACACATAGTATTTTCATATTCACTATGCAAGTAGTATATTTCGGGGATTATAAAAATAACGAATATATACATGATGCACAAAGAAAAATGAAAAAATTTGGATAGATGGTTGATTGAATGTGACCGGGTTTGAGCGTATACTTTCAGTATGATCAAATATAAGGAGGTACTAGGGAATGATTTATACGGTTACTTTTAATCCTTCACTGGATTACATAGTTACTGTAGATGACTTTAAGCTAGGGCTTACTAATCGTACAACAACTGAGCTTATGCTGCCGGGGGGGAAAGGCATCAATGTTTCAATAGTATTATCAAATCTTGGGGTGAAAAATACTGCTTTTTATTTTTCAGCTGGTTTTATAGGAGAGGAAATCACAAGAAGAATTAAGAAAAGCGGAATCAATGCTGATTACATCCAGGTAGAGAAGGGAAATTCACGCATTAATCTCAAATTAAAGTCAATTGATGGTACTGAGATAAATGGTATGGGGCCAGATATCACAGAAGATAATGTTGAAGAATTGATGAAAAAACTTGATCAGGTAACAAGAGGAGATATCTTAGTCCTTGCAGGAAGTATTCCATCAACAATGCCTGATTCAATCTATAGCGACATCATGGAAAGACTTGAAAACCGCGGAGTAAAGATAGTGGTTGATGCGACAAAAGATCTACTGCTTAATGTACTGAAGTTCAAGCCATTTCTTATCAAGCCGAATAATCATGAGTTGGGAGACATTTTCGGGGTGGAATTAAAAACCAGAGAAAGTGTTATCCCATATGCAAAGAAGCTTCAGGAAATGGGGGCAAAGAACGTGGTGGTTTCAATGGCAGGCGAAGGCGCTGTTCTCATCGGTTCAGATGGTTCAGTAGTTATGTCAGAGGCACCTAAGGGCACGCTGGTAAATGGCGTTGGTGCAGGTGACTCTATGGTGGCCGGGTTTATCGCAGGATGGCTTCAGGACGGAAAACTTGAGAGAGCATTTAAGATGGGACTTGCAGCTGGATCAGCCAGTGCATTCTCAGAATATCTGGCTACAAAAGAAGAAGTTATGGAGATATATAATTCGATAGCTTAGGCGAAAAAAATAAGGAGGAAGAAATATGAGGATAACGGATCTTCTCGATAAGAGAAGTATTGAGCTTAACGCTTTTCCTGATTCAAAGCAGGAAGCCCTTGATATGGCTGTTGAGCTTATGGGAAAAAGCGGTAAGTTAAAAGATAAGGAAGCATATAGAAAACTTGTATATGCAAGAGAAGAAGAAAGTACAACAGGTGTTGGTGAAGGAATTGCAATTCCGCATGGTAAAGGCAGTTCGGTTAAAGAACCAGGACTTGCTGCAATGGTGATCAAAAATGGAGTTGATTTCGAGGCGTTAGATGACGAGCCGGTTGATCTTCTCTTCCTTATTGCTGCACCTGATACTAAAGATAATGTTCATCTTGATGTTCTTTCAAAGCTTTCAATGATGCTTATGGATGAGGATTTCAGAAATAATCTTAAGAATGCATCAACAGTTGATGAATTTTTAAAGATAATCGATGAAGCTGATGAAGAAAGAAAAGATGTTGATGAAAAACTTGCATCTACAGGCTTATCAGAGGCAGGAGTAAAGGTTGTTGCTGTAACATCTTGTCCAACGGGAATCGCACACACATATATGGCGGCTGAAGGGCTTGAAAAGGCTGCGAAGAAAGCAGGAGTTGCAATAAAGATTGAGACAAGAGGTTCATCAGGAGCTAAAAATGTACTCAGTGATGCAGATATAGAAGCTGCAGACTGCGTAATCGTTGCTGCAGATGCAAAAGTTCCTATGGGAAGATTTAAGGGAAAGAAACTTATACAGAGAAAAGTTGCGGATGGAATCAATAAGGCTGATGAACTTATAGAAATCGCAGTTTCAGGAAAAGCACCGGTATATGAAGGTGGTGCTGAAAAAGAAAATGATATCAAAGAGTCAAAGGGCGGAGCACATTCAATCTATACATGGCTTATGGCTGGTGTATCACACATGCTTCCACTTGTAGTTGGTGGTGGTATCCTTGTTGCTCTTGCATTCCTGGTAGATACTATTGCAGGCTATGGTGCATCAGGAAGCGGTAATTTCGGATCTATAACACCACTTGCTGCCTTACTTAAATATGTAGGCGGACTTGCTATGGGACTCATGGTTCCGGTACTTGCAGGATATATTGCTTATGCAATAGCAGACAGACCGGGCCTTGCAGTTGGTTTTGTAGGTGGACTCCTTGCTGCTAATGGAAATGCAGCTCTGTCAGGTTTTGTATTCAGTGATGGAGCAACTATTTCACTTGATGGAAAAGCACTTGGAGGTTTCAGCAAGTTCCTTGCTGATCTTGGTTTCCAGCATGAAGGAGGCGGTGCAACAGTTTCAGGATTCCTTGGAGGTATCGTAGCAGGTTTCCTTGCTGGATTTATCGTTCTTGGATTACAGAAGCTTTGTTCAAAGTTGCCTGCAGCACTTGATGGTATCAAGCCAATGCTTATCTATCCACTTGTTGGTATGTTCTGCATTGCAGTACTTATGATCTTTATATTTAACCCACTTATCGGATGGGTAAATACAGAACTTTCAGAAATGCTTACACAGCTTGGAAAGTCAAATGCACTTTGGGCTTTAGGTCTTGTGCTTGGAGCTATGATGGCTATAGATATGGGTGGTCCTATCAATAAAGCGGCTTATGTATTTGGTACAGGTATGCTGACACAGGCTGCCGGATCTTCAGATCCAAACTTCCAGAAGATCGCATATATCTCTATGGCAGCAGTTATGGTAGGTGGTATGTGTCCTCCGGTTGGTATTGCTCTTGCAAACCTTATCTTCCCTAAGAAGTTTACAAAGGCTGAAAGAGGAACTACAATTACTAACTTTATCATGGGTGCATCATTTATTACAGAAGGTGCTATCCCATTTGCAGCTGCAGATCCAGGACGTGTTATTCCATGTACACTTGTTGGTTCAGGTGTAGCCGGATTACTAGTTGCTGTATTTGAGTGTACTCTTATGGCACCTCACGGAGGACTCTTTGTAGTTGCTACAATCGGAAATCCGCTTCTTTATCTTGTAGCCTGGGCTGTAGGATCAGTAATTACAGCTATCATGCTTGGAATTTTAAAGAAGAATGTTGAAGAATAAAACGGATTCTCTTTAAACAAATTTAATAAAGAAAGGAACTTATAATATGATTAGTTTTGAATATATTATTAAGGATGAGCATGGGATTCATGCCAGACCAGCTACAGATCTTTTTAAGATGACAAAGAATTATGACTGTACATTTACTGTTACAAAAGGCGATAAGACGGTGCCTTTTAAGGGGGTAATGGGAGTTATGTCTCTTGGAGCAAAGCAGGGCGATGCTGTGACATTCTCTTTTGACGGTCCTGATGAGGCTGCCGCTAAGGAAGCCTTTGAAAAGTTCGTTTCAGAAAATTTATAAATTTTATTTTAGGGCTGGGTACATATATCATATGTACCTTCAGCCCTGTTTGTTTTATAATGAAAAGGCAAGATTTTGTCCGGCTTTCATTGTAAAGGGAAGGAGAATGACATGGAAATTTTTGCAGGAAAGTCTGTCTTTGGAGGAATTGCCATAGGCAGGATTTCGATATATTCTAAAAATGAACAACAGGTAAAACGTATAAAGGTTACTGATGTTGAAGGAGAGATAAGCAGATACCATAAGGCGAAGGACATGGCTATTGAACAGCTTTCGAAACTTTATGATAAGGCTGTTAAGGAAGTAGGAGAAGCCAGCGCTGAAATATTTGAAGCGCACCAGATGATGCTTGAAGATGGTGACTATATAGATTCAGTAGAGAATATAATCCGCACTCAGGAAGTTAATGCGGAATATGCAGTTGCAATGACTGGAGATAATTTCTCGGAAATGTTTGCAAATATGGATGATGAATATTTCCGTGGAAGAGCAGCTGATGTTAAAGATATCTCTGAAAGAGTTGTTAAGATCCTTATGGGAACTGAAAGTGGAAAGATAGAATCTGATGAGCCAGTCATCATTGTTGCAGATGATCTTGCTCCATCGGAAACAGTTCAGCTGGATAAAGACCTTATCTTATCTTTCGTAACAGTTCATGGATCAGCGAATTCTCATACAGCAATACTCGCAAAGACCATGAGTATTCCTGCTATCATTGGTGTAAATATACCACTGGACCCTTCTATGGATGGAAGAATGGCTATAGTTGACGGTTTTGAAGGAAAGATATATGTTGATCCATCAGAAGAAGTATTAGCTGCGAAGAAGAAACTCTTTGCTGAAGAGCAGGATAAAAAACAGTTATTAGAACAGCTCAGAGGAAAAGAAAATATTACTCTTGATGGTCAGCGAATAAACCTTTATGCTAACATTGGAAATTCAAAAGATTTAGCACTTGTTTTAAAAAATGATGCTAATGGTATCGGACTTTTCAGATCAGAGTTTATCTATCTTGGTTCGGACCACTATCCAACAGAATCTGAGCAGTTTGCTATTTATAAGCATGTTGCAGAGACTATGGCAGGCAAGAAAGTTATAATCAGAACCCTTGATATTGGTGCAGATAAACAGGCGGATTATTTTGAATTACCTCATGAAGAAAATCCGGCTTTAGGACTTAGAGCTATAAGAATCTGTCTCACAAGACCGGAGATATTTAAGACACAGCTTAGATCAATCCTTCGTGCCAGTGCCTTTGGTAAAATTTCTATTATGTATCCAATGATCATTTCTGTGGATGAAGTAAGAGAGATAAAGGCGATAATGGCTGAGGTTAAGGAAGAACTTGAAGCAGAGGGTGTTGCATATGATAAGAATATAGAAGAAGGTATAATGATAGAGACACCGGCGGCAGTAATGATGGCAGATGAACTGGCTAAGGAAGTTGATTTTTTCAGTATCGGCACAAACGACCTGACCCAGTATACACTTGCAATAGACCGTCAGAACCAGAGCCTTGAGAAATTCTATGATCCTCATCATCCTGCAATACTTAAGATGCTTAAGATGGTAGTGGATAGTGCTCATAAATATGGAAAATGGGCAGGTATCTGTGGAGAACTTGGAGCAGATACAGAACTCACAAAAGATTTTCTTGCTATGGGATTTGATGAACTTTCAGTATCCCCAGGCAGGATCCTTCCTATCAGAAAGATTGTTCTTGAAACAAATGTAGCTGAATATAAAAAGGAGAAAGGGTTGCAGTAAATATGCTATCTGAAAAACGCAGAGGAGATATACTTAAATTAGTAGGACAAAAGAAAAGCGTTACAGTACAGGAGTTAAAGAATGCTCTTGATGCTTCTGAATCGACAATTAGAAGAGATATTACGTCCCTCAGCAAAGAAGGAAAACTTATTAAGGTATTTGGCGGAGCTATAGCTGTTGAAGGTGCACCGTCTTCAAAAGAACTAACTGTAGGTCAGAAGGAAGCTATCAATAAAGAGGAAAAGCTTAGAATAGCAAGATATGCCGCTTCACTCATCAGACCTGGAGATTATGTATATATTGATTCGGGAACAACAACAGGATATATGTTGGAATTCATTAAAGAAAAGGATGCGACATATGTCACAAATGCAGTATCACATGCCAAGACTCTTGCATTAAAGGGACTTAAGGTCCTTTTGATTGGCGGAGAATTAAAAGAAACTACAGAAGCTATTGTTGGCGCAGATGCAATACTTCATATTCAAAAATACCATTTTTCAAAAGGATTTTTTGGAACAAATGGAATAAGTATCAAGTTGGGATTTACAACACCTGATGTAAGAGAGGCTCTTATTAAGAGGGTTGCCATTCAGAATACACAGCTTGGCCAGAGATATATCATGGCAGATGCTGAAAAGTTTGGGCAGGTGAGTTCTGTTACATTTGCAGATCTTGACGGAACAGTTACACTTACCGATAGACAGCCTGATGATGTATTTCTTAAAAAAATGGAAATACGTGTTGTTTAATCATAAGCCTTGTAATATAATGGCTATGGTGTAATACGACTTTAGATGGTATTTCATTTATAGTTAATAAATAATACATATATATATTTACGGAGGTAAAATTAATGTTAGTATCAGCAGAGAAGATGCTTAAGGATGCCGTTGCAGGACATTATGCAGTAGCTCAGTTCAACATCAACAACCTTGAGTGGACAAAGTCAATCTTACTTGAGTGCCAGGAGCTTCAGGCACCAGTTATCCTTGGTGTTTCAGAAGGTGCTGGAAAGTACATGACAGGTTATAAGACAGTTGCAGCTATGGTTAAGGCTATGGTTGAGTCTCTTGGAATAACAGTTCCAGTTGCTCTTCACCTTGATCACGGTTCATACGAAGGAGCTAAGGCTTGTATCGAAGCTGGCTTCTCATCAATCATGTTCGATGGTTCATCACTTCCAATCGAAGAGAACATCGAAAAGACTAAAGAACTTATCGCTATCTGCAAGGAAAAGGGAATCTCTCTTGAAGCAGAAGTTGGTGGTATCGGCGGAGAAGAAGACGGCGTAGTTTCAACAGGTGAATGCGCTGATCCTCAGGAGTGTAAGGAAGTTAACGACCTTGGACCTACAATGCTTGCTTGTGGTATTGGTAACATCCACGGTAAGTATCCAGAGAACTGGGCTGGTCTTCAGTTCGACGTTCTTTCAAACATCAAGGCTGTTACAGGTGATACTCCACTTGTACTTCACGGTGGTTCAGGAATCCCTGATGAGCAGATCAAGAAAGCTATCGATATGGGTGTAGCTAAGGTTAACGTTAATACAGAGTGCCAGCTCGTATTCGCAGCAGCTACAAGAAAGTATATCGAAGAAGGCAAAGATCAGCAGGGTAAGGGTTATGATCCTCGTAAGCTTCTTGCACCTGGTGCTCAGGCTATCAGAGATGAAGTTAAGAACAGACTTGAAGTTTTCGGTTCAATCGGAAAAGCTAACTAGTTTTAATTTTTTGAATATGTATTTATTGGAAGGCGTGTATGACACGCCTTCTTTTTTAGGTGAATTTACTGTAAAGCATGTGAAATAGCAAAATAAAAGCATGTGAAATAGCAAAATAATACTTGTTTAGAGAATATAGGTGTGATACTATTCGTATGTATATATGATTGGAAACGTTTTCGGAAAATTTTCCATATATGCAAATATTTAATTATTTATGGGGAAAATAAAATGAAAAAATGTAGGTTGGTTGCAGTCACTTTAGTAGTGGCATTATTTTTGACGTGTTTTAATGTTTGGATAACTCCCAGGGAGGTAAGGGCATCCGAAGCACTAAGTAAAAGAAAAGCAGATATTATAGAAAAATCTGCGGATTATCTATATTCCAATGGTGGAAAGGAAAATGGTTCTTTTTATATAAATTCAAGGCTG
>CADANF010000022.1:1027-37346 GCA_902789175.1 uncultured Lachnospiraceae bacterium | reverse complement strand
GTTTTTACGAGCCATAGTGAGTTCCTCCTATCTGGATATATAATACTATGTTTTAGGAGAAATCTCATTTTAATTTGAACTATTTATATACTAACATCATGGTGAAAGATGATAGAACGATATAAAAGTGTGGTAGATAATGACATAAAAATTGCTGATTGGACAGATAATGTTCATTATGGACTGTATAAAAATCAAATAGATGGGACTCTTGCTGCGGCAGCTCTATTCTGTCCTGAAATAGTACGTGTAAAAGATTATGTGTTTATCAAGATGTTTTTAAATAATTACCATAGTGACAATGAGTTGTTGGGATTTGTTGAAGAACTTGAAAAGCGATATGATTATTCTAAAAAGAAAATTGAAATGGAAGTAAATACATGGTCTTTAGAAGATTTTTTTATAAATGATAATAGCGTTATAAATGATGATTTAAAAAAGACTTTTGGACAAATGCTGCGCTATTTTTGGCAAATATGGTTATTAACGTTATTTCCTGAAAAAGCTTTTGTAGTTGAACTAGGGAATGAGCTCATGGGTGAATATGGTGAGTGTATAACGGTGTATAAAAAAGAGGAACAAACGTGCCATGCACTTTAAAAAAGTTTTGGATTTGTGGTATAATTAAACGATTATGTCTATCATGGGAAGACTAGACTTATCAGACCAAAGATATAGACATATTACTAATTCTGGTAAGAGGAAGAAACAGTGGCAGAGAATCACGTTTTAATAGATGATATATTAAAAAATCAATCTGAAAGAATGATGAACTTAAAGAAGTTCTATCCGTTCTTTGCTCTTTATGAAACATCATTTTCACAATATAAAGAGGGAAAATACCAGAGTCTGGATATGGGTTATCTGACTCTTTCTTTGCTGCGCTTTTTTATAAATGAAAATAATTTTAATGAAAATGATGTAACTTATGAAATGGTGGAGAAATTCTTAAGGCAGATACTTAGAAGAGATTTTGGCTTAGAAGAATCAGAAACTGAGGAAACAGAACTTATAAGATACATTTTTGATAAGATAAGAAATGATGGACGTCCATTTACATTTTCTTTCTTTGATCCGGAAGAAAAGAAGATGAAGACATCCTATGTAAAGCTTATAGAGAGCGCTATAAGAGATGAAAATGTAGTTTATCATATCACAGGAGATGGCATAGAATTTTTCCTTTCTACAAAGGAAGTAAAGGACGAAAGCCCACTTACCACAGAGCAGCTTCTTCTTGAAAAGATGATAAGATCAGAGAATTTCCGTGGCGGTATTGATGTCATCAGAAGGATGAATATTGAAGTTACAAGGCTTAAGAAGAAGAGAGATGAAGTAATAAAGATATTGCTTCGTGATATATATGAAGGAACAAAGGCTGCAAAGGATTATATGGACAGTACCTCTCTCTGGTTCGAGGAAGAAAGAAAATCTTTTGCTAAAAATAAAGCTCTTGTGGATAAGGCAGTAGGAAGAATGGCGGCAGGTCATGATTCTAAAGGAATGAGGGATATCACTATTCTTGAAACAGAATTAAAGAAGACCATTGAAAGCCACAGCGAACTTATTGCTGCAACTGCCGAACTTTCGAGGATAACGGATGAATTAGTGGAAAGATCAAAATTAAAACAGCTTAGAACGGTATTTGATTTTAATAATGCTCTTTCTGTAATGGAAAAGAATGACAGTCCTGAGGATATGGCTCATATATTTATGCCATTTCTTATGCCAAAGATCGAAAAGAGTTTTTCGGCATTCCTTGTAGATAATATCGTTACTTCAAAGAGTGAGGATAATCTGAAGGGAGAAGTGAGGGAAAATGAACCGGTGGATCTTAATTTTGAATATGAGGATGAAAAGTTCTCTAAAGTTGTAGGAAAGAATCTTGGACTTCTCTTTAAGGAATTACTGGATCGACTGCTTAGGTGGGAAAAGGTTACTCTTTCTGAACTTAATGCCATATTAGAGATCAAGTTTGGGAAAGAGATATATGAAAATAGAGATTATTATTCATTCCTGGTACATTTGGCAAAGAAAGATTCATACAGCATGAAGATTATGAAGGATGAAACCGAGACTTTCCTTGAGAAAATGGCCTGGGAGACGCTTTCAGATGCGGATAAGGAATTGTATAAGGATATAAGTTTTAACATTGAATATATGCCTGATGAGATAGTGATCGGGGATAGAGAAAATGAATCAGAAGAGGATGAGGCATCTAAGGAAGGAAAAATGCTGATACGCAATATGGCATTTCATAGATGTTAGAAAGATAAGATGATCATTCTATAGTGGATAGGGAAATAAGATGGAAGAAAAGAGTCTTGAAAAAGCGTTAGCTATATATAGTGTGTTGATCACAGGAAAAAATGTGTCAAAACAAAATAAAGAAACAAGAGAACTTTATAATGATTTTTATTCTGATTCAGAGGTGTATGATATCACTGTAAGGCTGTTAAAAAGTCTTAATCTGAATCTTTATGAATATAATGATTCGATATTTATCTCAGCAGGAGACGGAAATAAAGTATTTGGATATACAAATGATGATCTAAAAAGGGCTATGGGTTTTAAGGTTAATAGAGAGCTTTTCCTTTTTTATTTAATCGTGTATCAGGCGCTGCTTTATTTCTATACGGATTCAAGTACATATCAGATCAAAGAGTATATTAAACTTGATGAAATGATAGCTCTTGTTACGGAAGCGGCAACGAGGATCGCGAAGGAAGATGAGATATTTGAGAAGGATTTAGAAGCTTCTAAAGAAACTTTTAGAAATGTATGCCTTCTCTGGCATGAACTTCCTACAGCTACCAGTGAAGATAAAGACAGAAATAAAGCTTCACGTGGTTCTAAACTTGGATTTGTAAAGCTTAGCTTTAATTTCCTTCAGGAACAGAAATTATTTAATGTTGTTGAAGAGAGATTTTATCCAACGGACAGATTCAGAGCCATAGCTGAGAATTATTTTGAAGAATATAAGGGTAAGATATTTACCATTTTGGGAGGAACCGATAATGCCTAGTATTAACAGAATAAGAGTAAATAATGTTAAATACAACTTCGGCACACAGATGTATGATGACTTTACCATGCGTCTTTATGGAAGGGATACTCTCTATGATCTGGCCAATGGCGGTGGTAAGTCTGTACTCATGCTTCTTCTTATGCAGTGCGTGATCCCTAATTCCACACTGGATGAAAAGCAGCCTATAGAGAAGTTGTTTAGAGAAAATTGCGGTAATACCACTATCCATTCACTTATTGAATGGAAGGTGGATGAACCGGATATAGAAGATGGTTATAAATATATGACTACCGGTTTCTGCGCGAGAAAATCAAGAGACAGGGATCAGGAGGCTGAGAAGTCAGATGTAGCATCGATAGATTATTTTAACTATTGCATTTTTTATAGGGAATATAACAGAAATGATATTGTTAATCTTCCACTTATCAAGGATAAGGAGAGGATTTCCTATCAGACTTTAAAAAACTATCTTCAGGATCTTTCAAGGAAAGATAATAATATCAGGGTCTTTGTGTTTGACAGAAAAGGGGAATATCAGAGGTTTATCAGTAATTATGGGCTTCATGAAAGCCAGTGGGAGATAATCAGAGGTATCAATAAGACTGAAGGACACGTAAGAACATATTTTGAAAGTAATTATAAGACAACCCGTAAGGTGATAGAGGATCTTCTTATTGAGGAGATAATTGAGAAAGCATACAGGGTAAAGACAAATAAAGAAGAGGGAAGTCGTGACTCTGCGGCAGATCTTCTTATGTCTATTAAAGATCAGCTTAAGAATCTGGCTGAGAAGAAGAAAGATATTGCGGTTTTTGATCATGAGACTGAACTTATATCCCTTCTCTATGACAGGATCATTTCCTTTAATGATCTTTATAAAGAAGAGGAAGAGATATCTAAAAAGCTTGGAGATATCTATGTTACAGGTGAGGAGGAAAGAAAGAATTCCGAAGAATATCTTCTTTCATTAAAGAAGAATAAAGAAAAGACCCATGAATGTCTTACTGAAAAGAGAGCTTCTTTAGAGAATTTAAGGACATCCAGAGATAAAAAGAAATATGAGATGATAGTAAAGGAACTGGATGAATTACAGTCTGAAGCTATAAGGCTGAAAGACCTTATGGAAAAGAAAGACAGAAACCTTAAGGAGAAGAAGGCGGCTATTTATTTCCTGGATCTTTTAAATGATAAAGCCAAGTATGAAAAGGTTATGGCTCAAACTAAGGCTGAACATATTGAAAATGAAGAGGAACTCCTTATGGTTGTTGGGGCTCTTTATAAGATATTTAAAAAAGAAGAAGAGGATCTGATAGATAAGATCAAGGTCCTTTCAGAAAATTATGATGAAATATGCAGCATTATAGAAAAAGACAGTAAGGTTCTTGAAGAGGCAAGAGTTGGTGCTGCAGTTGCGGATAGTAATATCATTTACCTTAAAGAAGAAACAGAGCGTATCAAGGAAGATATCAGATCTTTAAGGGAAGGTTTAAGTGAAGTAGCATTTGATAAAACAGAAAATATAATTGCGGCTAAAACTTTAAAAAAGGATAGTTTATGTTCTTCTGTAAATAATAAGATGCTTTCACTACAACAGATAAATAAAGAGATAGATCTTGCCAAGGGAAGTGTTGCTGCTGAAAATGATAAGTTATTTAATCTGCAGCGTGAAGCGAATGTTTATAAAGAACGTGATGAGATATATCGAAGCAACGAGGGTAAATTAAAGCAGATCAGAAATATCTATGCATCCCATGATCCAGAAGGAACGGATATGTACATTCTTTCAGATCTTATCAGAGAAAAGACTGAGAAGGATATAATCAGAATAGCGGATATTGAAAGAGAATTAAGAAAGAATAAGAAGAGAGCCGAAGAGATAAGGCAGGGCAGGATAATAAAGATGAGCAGTGATGTGGAGAGAGTGATAGATTATATCACTACAAGACATGGAAGCACTGCAATGTTTGGAACAGATTATCTTGCGGCGCTTTCGGCTGAGAGAAGAGAGGAACTGCTATTAAAGAATCCAGAACTTCCATATTCAGTTATTGCAGATAATTTTGCGGATCTTGTGCTTGATCCGGGACTTATGGAGATGGCTGTAAATGAAAGTGCAGTCATTATATATGATAAGGAAAAATTAGGAAGTAAGGCTCTTGATCTGACCGATGCAGCTCTGGTTGTAAAAACTCCGGGGGATCATTTTCTTGATGATAAAGCAAAGGATAAGTATTTAGAGAATGTAAAGAATGAGATCGATAATCTTTGCAATGAAAGGCTTTTTCTTTCCGATGCTCTAAAGACTGAAAGAGAAGACCTCCTTTTTGTACTTCGTACAGGATCTAAGGAAAATGTCAGTGCGGCTAAGAATCTTAAAGAAGTAGAGGCAGAAATTGAAAAGATCATCTCTGGAATAGAAAAGATAGAAAGAAATATAGAGAATCTTAAAGTTAAGGGAAAAGAGATAGAAGAAGCTGTTTCAAAGGATGAAGAAAGGATTAAATGCCTTGCATCTGATATAGAGATCTTAGAAAAGGTACTTATCTTAGAAAATTCATATGATGAAAAGATGGAAGCTTTAGATAAGGCAGAAACTGGCAGAGCCAGATTTGTTAAAGAGAGTACTCTGATCCAGGATAGATTTGATGATGAATTAAATAAAAAAGAGGAACTTGGTACAGCTCTGAGAGAAAGAAAAGAGGAATTAAAGGCTAAAGAGGATGACTGGAATAGCCATTATCAGCCTTATTATCAACAAAAGAATTATCATGAGGATAATAGGGGAAAAGAAGAACTTATCTATATCTTTAAGAGTTATATAAATGACTATGATCAGCAGGCTGTTGATGAGGAGAAAAATGCCATGCTTCTCGATACTCTTGAAAGCAGTATCAGAAGGCAGGAGGCACGCATCAAAGAGACCGGTGTCAGTCTTGAGGCTCTTATGGAGGATTACAGTAAGGGAACATTTGTAAAGACTGAAGAAGATGAGCTTAGTCAGTTAAAGCTTGAAATTGACAAGATAAAAAAGCAGAGTGAAGATAATTCCTTAGAGCTTTCAAAGAAGAAGGATGATGCAATGAAGCTTTCGGGCTCCATTGACTATGCCATCCAGAACATCAATGCGGCTTATGGAGAGTTTAAATTTATTGATCTTTCTTATGATGAATATGACACAGCGATAAAGAGCGAAGAAGAAGAATTAAAGAAAGCCAGGGCTGCGGCGAAAGATGCTGAGGAGAAATTAGACAATTATAAGAAGCAGCAGGATATCATGGCGGATCTTTATAGGGATGTTAAGAGGATCGTTGAGAGAAACAATATCGATACAAGCTATGCTGTGGTTATAGAAGGGGATAGAGAAAGCTTAAGGGATCATTTTGAAGAACTGCTCCTTTCTTATGACAGGATAGAAAAGTCCATAGAGAGAGCCGGAAGTCAGATGTTAAAAACTAAAGGGCAGGTTACTGAAAGCCTTAGTATGCTGGGAGCATTCCAGCTGGCTGCATCCATAAGAGATGATATAGAAATGCCGAAAACCTATGCTGAGGCAACTGATCTTCTTAATAATCTGGATTCTATGAAGGATCTTATCAGACTTGAGAAGGAGAGAGTTGACAGCAGTCTTTTGGATATGGAGAGACTTAAGAATAATTTCGTGGATCAGTGTATTGAGAGATGTCTTGATGTAAGGACGGAACTTGATAAGCTGCCAAAATTATCTCAGATCGTTATCGGAAATGAATCTATCCAGATGATAAAGCTTTCTATTCCTTATATTAAAGATGAGTTTATAAGAGAAAGAATGGCGGATTATATCGATAAGATCGTTGAGACGGCGGATAAGAAGGAAAATGATGCAGAACGTATTAAATTCCTTCAGTCAGAACTTGCCATAAAGAGGATGTTCTCTGTAATTGTAACTGATATGAATAAGATAAAGCTTCAGCTTTATAAGAGAGAAAGGATCAAAGAACAGAGCCGTTATCTTAAATATGAAGAGGCGGTAGGTTCTACCGGACAGTCTCAGGGTATCTATATACAGTTCTTAGTTTCAGTCATTAATTACATTTCAGGTATGTATGCTATATCAGATCCTGAAAAGAGGACAAAGACTATATTTATAGATAATCCTTTCGGTGCCGCTAAGGATATTTATATATGGGAGCCTATATTTGCACTTCTTAGAACAAACCATGTACAGCTTATTGTTCCTTCTCGTGGTGCGACACCTGAGATAACAGGAAAGTTTGATGTTAATTATGTTTTAGGACAGCAGATGGCATCAGGTAAACAGGTAACAGTTGTTGTCAGATATGACAGCCATACCAATGGCGAAGAGCTTGAATATAACGAACTTGATTATGAACAGGCAACATTTGACTTTATTTAATATGATAAGAGGTTAAAATGTATCAGATTTCGGCGAAATCAATTATTACCGCGCAAAATGGTATTAATATATATAGGGGTGCCACGGATGGTTGCATAGTATCAAGGGTGCGTGCCAAGGGAGCGCGGATTGAGAATCCTGAGGAGATGGGGATCAAGATGGATGCGCCTGCCCTTATCTCTCAGGAACTAAGGAAGAAACGTAATAGAGGTGTTATCTATACGGGACTTTCGGATCCCTATAATGCTCTTGAGGAAGAGTATCAGATCATGAGAGAGTGCCTTAAGGCAATAGCAAGATTTGATTTTGGCATAGATATCACTACAAGGGAATCACTGATATTAAGGGATAGAGATATACTGATAGATATTGCCAGTCATACAAAATGCGTGATAAGAGTGATACTTCCTACTTTGGATGAAAAGAAATATTCCATTATAGAAGGGGAAGAAAAAGATATTCAGGATGTTCTTAAGATCTTAGAGGGCTTTAAGGACACTGGAGTGGATGTGATACTGGATATATTTCCGATGCTTCCTCATATTAATGCAGATGTTTCATCTTTGGAAAAAATCCTTGAATTAGGGAAAGAGTACAGGGTTAAAGCAATCGATACCCATGACTTTAAGACGGTACTTCAGAGTGGGATGAAGGAATATTTTTATCAGGAACTTAAAAAAAGGGATAAAGATACTTATTTCCTCTATGAAGAAGAAGGACTTAAGGACAGCTTCTTAGTTGATAAGAGTGGGGAAATGGGCCGTTTTTATGTGGATTTCTGCAGAGAAAATGGCATACTTTTTGGAAGTAAGGATATACAGGATTATGCAAGAAAGTATGAAAATCGAACAGAAGGCGTACAGCTTACCCTTTTTGATTTGACATAGTACTGTAAATGGTCTTATTATTGTTGAAAACACTTTGTCTCGGTAAAGTGCCATAATGATATATATAATAAATACTAACTACTAACTAATACTAACGAGTGACATGGAGGAATTAAAGATGGATTTTAATGAAGCAAGTCTTAAGATGCATGAAGAAAACAAAGGTAAACTTGAAGTTAATTCAAAGGTGCGTATTGAGACAAGAGATGATCTTTCAACAGCTTATACACCAGGCGTAGCAGAACCTTGTAGAAAGATTGCTGCTGATCCATCTGATGTTTATAAATATACATGTAAAGCTAACACAGTAGCAGTTGTATCTGATGGAACTGCGGTACTTGGTCTTGGAGATATCGGACCTCTTGCAGCTATTCCTGTTATGGAAGGAAAGTCAGTTCTTTTTAAGAGATTTGCGGGAGTAGATGCATTTCCTATCTGCCTTGATACAAAGGATGTAGATGAGATTGTTGAGACAGTAAAGAGGATCGCTCCATCCTTTGGAGGAATAAATCTTGAAGATATTTCTGCCCCAAGATGCTTCGAGGTGGAGAGAAGACTTAAGGAAGAACTTGATATTCCGGTATTTCATGATGATCAGCATGGTACAGCTATAGTTGTCTGTGCAGGCCTTATCAATGCCCTTCGTCTTACTAACAGAACATTTGAGAATGCAACTGCAGTTATAAGTGGAGCTGGTTCAGCCGGCATCTCTATCTGTAAACTTATGCTTAAATTTGGCATTGGAAATGTTGTGCTTGTTGATAAGAACGGAGCTCTCTGCCCGGGCGAAGAGTGGATGAATACAGCTCAGAAGGAAATGGCAGAGATCACAAATAAAAATAAAGAAAGAGGAAATCTTGCCGAGATAATGAAGGGCAAGGATATCTTCGTAGGTGTTTCTGCACCTGGAATAGTAACTGCAGAAATGGTAAGTACAATGGCGAGTGATGCCATCGTATTTTCAATGGCAAATCCTGTGCCTGAGATCATGCCTGAGGAATCTAAGAAGGGGGGAGCAAGAGTTATTGCATCAGGAAGATCTGATTATCCAAATCAGATCAATAACGTGCTTGTTTTCCCTGGAATATTCAGAGGTGCTCTTGATTCAAAGGCAAGACAGATAACAGAGCCTATGAAGGTGGCAGCTGCAAAAGCTATCGCTTCTATAGTTAAGGATGAAGAGTTAAGAGAAGATTATATTATTCCAGATGCATTTAATCCGGAAGTTGCAAAAGCCGTAGCGAAGGCTGTGGCGGATGAAGCTTATAACAGTGGTGTAGCAAAATGATTAACGGAGTGATATTTTAAATGGGATATTTAGAATATGAGAAAGCGAAGAAAATGGGTGACAAGGCCTTCAGACAGGCTGTTCAAAAAGGTAAGAGCCCATATCTTCCTGTACTTGATGAGATACTCTCTCAGGTAGATATAAGAGGCGAAGTAAATCTTGGCCTTGTTAATATTCCTCTTTCCCGTGTGGTGGGTACAAGCACTCAGGGGAGAACAACGGCATTTGCTAATAATTTCATGCCGATACTTGGAATCAATTCCGAATTTGGTGTTAAATGGAATCTCCTTAGTGATGCCCATATGGAGGAAGGTATTCATGATCCTATAAAGGTTTATGAATATATGAATTATTATTACGTAATAGAGGGAAATAAGCGTGTCAGTGTTCTTAAATTCTTTGACGCAGCGTCAGTCCCTGCTATTGTCATACGAAAACTACCTGCAAGAACAGATGATCTTGAAAACCGCATCTATTATGAATTTATGGATTTTAATAAGATGACAGGTATCAATATTATATGGTTCTCAAAGGAAGGAAATTTCAAGAAATTAGTTCAGGAAGCTGGTAAAGAATTTGATCCGGAAGGACCAAAGTGGGATGATGATTCAATACTTAATCTTACATCAGCTTATTATAATTTTTCCAAGGCTTTTGAAGAAAAAGGCGGAAAAAAACTGGAGAATATTACTACCGGAGATGCACTTCTTGCTTTTATTGAAGCGAAAGAATACGGAAATGTAATCTCCATGACAAAAGATGAGATGAAGAGATATATCTCAGAAATGTGGGAAGAATTCGTTATGATGAATAAGAATTCTGAAGTTGAGGTTTCGCTGGATCCTCCAGAGGAAAGGAAGGCTTCCATCATTTCTAATATTTTCTCAAGCCAGCCTTCAGCGTCTAATCCTCTCAGGGTAGCATTTATCTATGATAGAGATCCGGCTACATCTGACTGGCTCTATGGACATGAATTGGGAAGAACTCATCTTAAAGAAACATTTGGCGATAATATAAGTACGATAAAGATCACAACAGCTGATACGGAAGAGAATGCCATGAAAGCTATGGAAGATCTTATCAATAAAGAAAAGGTTGAAGTGATCTTTGTTACTACTTCAAAACATGTAGAAGCCAGCTTTAAGATGGCGGTTAAGTATCCTAATGTTAAGATACTTAACTGTTCGCTGAATACTTCCCACAGATATATAAGAACTTACTATGCCCGTCTTTATGAGACTAAATTCCTTTCAGGAATCATAGCTGGGGCTCTTACAACAACTGGAAAATTAGGTTATATAGCAGACTACCCTATCTATGGTGTGACAGCCAATATCAATGCTTTTGCTTTGGGAGCAAAGATGGTAAATCCTACATTGAGAGTTTATCTGAGATGGACTACCGAAAAGGGAGCCAGCAGAAATTCTATATATCATGATTTCTTTGAGCAGGGAATTGACTATGTATCGGATCAGGATATGATCACGCCAAAACATGCTTCAAGAAGATTTGGTATGTACAGGATAATGGAGGATGAACCTATAAATATTGCCATGCCGGTCATTAACTGGGGTGTGCTTTACGAAAAAATTGTAAAGCTCATAACAAGTGGCAGCTGGAATTCTTCGGGTGGTGGCGAAAGAGCCATCAATTACTGGTGGGGAATGTCAGCCGGTGTAACGGATATCATTATTTCTAATAAGGCGCCACAGGAAACAGTGAGGCTTGTGGAATTCCTTAAGAATATGATAATCAAGGGAGAGTTCGCTCCATTTGAAGGTGAAATAAAGGATCAGAACGGCAACGTGGTAAACCAGGCACAAAATCGTGTAGATATTGAGAATATCATAAAGATGGACTGGCTCGTTGATAATGTTGAAGGACAGATACCTGATATAGAAAATCTTGAGGAGAAAGCACGCGACATAGTCGAACTAAAAGGCGTGCTTAATGATGACGATGAGGATATTAGCATTAGCTGATGTTGAGTCACGCTATTTGTGGGACTTTTTTGAAAAAAGTAAATTAGAAGGTATCGACCTTATCATCTCTGCAGGAGATCTGGCACCGCAATATTTATCTTTTCTTGCCACCTATGCCAAATGTCCATTGTTATATGTACATGGCAATCATGATTCGTGTTATGATGATACTCCTCCGGAGGGCTGTGATTCGTTAGAAGATACAGTTATTGTCTATAAGGGACTGAGAATTGCCGGGCTTGGCGGAAGTATGCTTTATAACTACGGTGAGTATCAGTATAGTGAGAAAGATATGTATAAAAGGGTAAAGAAGTTAAGGAAAAAGCTGAAAAAAACAGGAGGCTTTGACATTCTGGTTGCCCATTCCCCGGCCAGGGGGATAAATGACTGTGAGGACAGACCTCATATGGGGTTTGAATGTTTCAGAGATCTGTTGGATGAATATAGTCCTAAGGCATTTATTCATGGACATGTCCATAAAAATTATGGCAGGGATTTTAAAAGAGAAGACAAGTATAAGAATACAACAGTATATAACGCTTATGAGCGGCTTATAATTGAAATCTGATCAAAGAAAATTATAGTCGGGTTTTAAGATTTAGAATTGCTATTTATAGAATTACAATTTATAGAATTACAATTTATAGAATTACTAATTATAGAAAGAAGTTTTTGTTTGCAGATATAAGACAGGAGGAAAAAGGGCATGTACAGCAGCTCGGAATTTAATGATCTCGTTGATAAATACGTTGAATTTTGCGCAGATTCAGGTCAGATCGATCAGAGACTTTATTCAAAGTTTGATGTAAAAAGAGGACTTCGTGAAGCTAATGGTAAAGGTGTACTTACCGGACTTACAGAAATCTCAGACGTTAATGGTTTTGAAACGAAGAGCGATGGAAGCCGCGTGCCTATTCCTGGACAATTATACTTTCAGGGGTATAATGTTGAAGATCTTGTCAAAGGATTCCATGGGAGTAAGCATGGTTTTGAAGAAACTGTATTCCTTCTTTTGTTTGGTGAACTTCCAACTAATGATGAATTAAATGAATTCATGAAGGTCATTGGAGACTTAAGAGCGCTTCCGGATAATTTCAACCGTGATGTTATCATGAAAGCTCCAAGTAAGAATATCATGAATGTTTTAGAGAGATGTGTACTTACTCTTTATTCTTATGATAATGATCCGGATGATATCAGTGTAAGGCATGTATTAAAACAGTCATTATCGCTTATTGCAAGATTTCCTGTAATAGCGGCTTATGGATATCAGTCTTACAGGCATAAATTCCTTGATTCATCGCTTATCGTGCATAGACCAAAGACAGAATTATCAACGGCAGAAAATATCCTTCGACTTCTTAGACCAGATGCAAAGTATACAGAACTTGAAGCTCAGGTGCTTGATATCTGTCTTGTGATACATGCAGAACACGGTGGTGGTAATAACTCTACATTTACTACACATGTTATCTCATCAACGGGAACAGATACTTATTCAACGGTTGCTGCATCTCTTGGCTCCCTTAAAGGACCAAGACATGGCGGTGCAAATCTCAAAGTTCAGCAGATGTTTGCTGACTTAAAGAGTAACATTTCTGATTGGGAAAATGATAAGCAGATAAGAAAATATCTTCAGGGCCTTCTTGATAGAAAGGGCTTTGACCATTCGGGACTTATCTATGGTATGGGACATGCGGTTTATTCGGTATCTGATCCTAGAGCTATCATTTTAAAGGAATATGCAAGACGTCTTTCTGTAGAAGAAGGATATGAAAAAGAATTTGCTCTTTATGAAAGAGTAGAAAATATAGCAAAAGAGCTTCTTTCAGCTGGAAGAGACTTAAAGAAGCCGGTATGTGCGAATGTTGACTTTTATAGTGGATTCGTATATACAATGTTAAAGATACCTATGGAATTATTTACTCCTCTTTTTGCAATATCACGTATTGCAGGTTGGAGTGCACATAGAATTGAGGAACTTGTTAATAATGGAAAGATAATTCGTCCTGCTTATAAATATGTAGGCAGTCATAAAGAATATCTTCCTATAGAAGAAAGAAACTGGTAGATTAATGTTTATAGCAGATAGATGGAAAGATTATGAAGTGCTTGATACTTCTCGTGGAGAAAAATTAGAAAGATGGGGAAAGTATATATTACTTCGTCCGGATCCACAGGTAATATGGAGTACTCCAAGAGAAAGAAAAGAGTGGAAAAGGCTGAACGGCCATTATCATAGAAGTGCCAAAGGGGGAGGAGAATGGGAATTCCATGATCTTCCAGAAGAGTGGTCTATAAATTATAAGCTTATAGACAAGGGCATTTCAGGAGACAGCCTTACATTTAATTTAAAACCTTTCTCATTTAAACATACCGGACTTTTTCCGGAACAGGCAGCTAACTGGGATTGGTTCTTTCCTATTATAAAGAGAGCGGTTGATAAAGGAAGAGAGATAAAGGTATTAAATCTTTTTGCCTATACGGGTGGTGCTACAATTGCAGCGGCTGCGGCAGGAGCCAAAGTTACTCACGTAGATGCTTCTAAAGGAATGGTTTCGTGGGCTAAAGAAAATGCTGCTTCCTCTGGCCTTGCAGAAGCACCGATAAGATGGCTTGTGGATGACTGCATGAAATTTGTTGAAAGAGAAATAAGAAGAGGCAATCATTATGATGCTATAATAATGGACCCTCCTTCTTATGGAAGAGGGCCTAAAGGAGAAATATGGAAGATAGAGGAAAGTGTTTATCCTCTTATTGAAAAAGCATCAATGCTGTTATCAGATGATCCTTTGTTTTTTCTTATAAATTCTTATACAACAGGACTTCAGCCGGCGGTTCTTACTTATATGATAGGAACCCTTATAGGAAAGAAGCATGAGGGAGATGTTATTTCGGATGAAGTAGGACTTCCGGTAACAGAATCCGGGCTGGTTCTTCCATGTGGTGCATCTGGAAGGTGGATTGGTGCAGGTAATTAACACAGAAAATTCATATAAATATTTAAAAAAAAGCCCTTGCAAAGGGCTTTTTTCTGTTATATAATAACTCTTGCTGTGACATTGATAGCGTGGAAACGGAAGTTGCTGCGGCCTCGCAGGTAATTTCGTGGAGCGAATGTCAAGTTCAGAGAAACTGGCGACAAGTCACTGTAACAATTACCATCTGAATAAATTCAGAGATGACGTGTTTTGTTCTGATATTATTATTAGGACACACACGGGAAAGTTGTACAGTCACCGCTTGTCGTACTAAATTATCAAAAAGTGCGAAAAGGAGGCGGCTTTTTTTATGGCAAATCAGATCATGAGAATCACATTAAAGGCATATGATCATAAGTTAATTGATCAGGCAGCGAAGGAGATTATCGACGCTGTTAAGGGAACAAACGTTAAGGTTTCAGGGCCTGTTCCAATGCCAACAAAGGTTGAGAAAGTTACAATCTTAAGAGCTGTTCACAAGTATAAGGATTCAAGAGAACAGTTCGAACAGAGAACTCACAAGAGACTCATCGATATCATCAATCCAAATCAGAAGACAATTGATGCTCTTCGTAAGATGGATGTATCAGCTGGTGTTTATATCGATATGAAGATGAAATAAATCTTCTTAACCAATGTAAATTGATGTGGTCTAATCTACCACAAAAAAAGACAAACAGTTGTACCTAAAAGCAGTCCCGTTTAAGAATGAACGGAATGATGCGATTTAGTATGATTACCAATACCTGTGTTGATGGTAATCCGCTGTAAATTCTATTTAGGAGGAAAAACAAATGAAGAAAGCGATACTCGCTGAGAAAGTCGGAATGACTCAGATCTTCGACGAAAAGGGTGTTCTTACACCAGTAACAGTTTTACAGGCTGGACCTTGTGCAGTATTACAGGTTAAGACTGTTGAAAACGATGGATATGAAGCAGTTCAGGTTGGCTTCAAAGAAAAGAAAGAAAAAGTAACTACAAAGGATGGCGCTGGTAAGAAAGTTATCAGAAATCCTCATGGTGCTACAAAGGCTGAAGTTGGACACGCAAAGAAAGCCGGAACAACACCAAAGCAGTTCGTAAGAGAGTTCAAGTTTGAGAATTCAGCTGAATATAAGGCTGGTGAAAGCGTTATTACAGCTGATATCTTTGAAGAGGGTGACAAGATTGATGTTACTGCTACTTCAAAGGGTAAAGGATACGCTGGTGGAATGAAGAGACATGGCCTTAAGTCAGGTCCTTCAGGACATGGTTCAAAGTATCATCGCCATGCTGGTTCAAACGGTCCTGCAACTACTCCAGGTCGTGTTAGAAAGGGCAAGAAGATGGCCGGACACGCTGGTTCAGTTAGAGTAACTGTTCAGAACCTTGAGATAGTTAAGATAGATAAAGAGAATGACGTAATTTTAGTCAAGGGTGCTGTCCCAGGACCTAAGAAGTCATTAGTTATTGTTCGCGAAACAGTAAAGTCTAATTAATAGTACTTTTTAGGAAGGAGGAAACATTTAGATGGCAACAGTAGCAGTTTATAACACTGATGGTAAAGAAGTTGAGAAGATCGACCTTTCTGACAACATCTTCGGTGTTGAAATAAATGAAAATATCGTCCATAAGGCAGTTGTTACAATTCTTGCTAACAATCGTCAGGGTACACAGAGTGCTAAGACTCGTTCAGAAGTTTCAGGAGGCGGAAAGAAGCCTTGGAGACAGAAGGGTACTGGACATGCAAGACAGGGTTCAACAAGATCTCCACAGTGGACAGGTGGCGGAGTTGTATTCGCACCAAAGCCAAGAGATTATTCTCAGAAGCTTAACAAGAGAGAGAAGCAGATCGCTCTTTTCTCAGTACTTTCATCAAAGGTACAGGACAACAAGTTAATCGTTGTTGATGAATTAAATCTTGAAGCTCCTAAGACAGCAGCCTTCGTAAAGGTTCTTGATAACCTTAAGGCTGAATCTGCATTAGTAGTTACAAAAGATAAGAATGATAATGTTGTTCTTTCAGCTAGAAATATCCCAGCTGTAGATACAACAATTAGCAGCACAATAAATGTTTATGACATCCTTAAGCATGATTCATTAGTTATTACAAAGGATGCTGTTAAAGCAATTGAGGAGGTGTACGCATAATGGCAGATATCAAGTATTATGACGTTATATTAAAACCTGTTCTTACAGAGAAATCTATGAACGCTATGTCAGAAAAGAAGTACACATTCCTTGTTCATCCATCAGCTACAAAGAATCAGGTAGCAGAAGCTGTAGAGAAGATGTTCGAAGGAACAAAGGTAGCTAAGGTTAACACAGTTAACTACGACGGAAAGACAAAGAGACGTGGAGCTACAACAGGTAAGACAGCTAAGTTCAAGAAAGCTTATGTACAGCTTACAGCAGACTCAAAGGACATCGAGATCTTCGAAGGTCTGTAAAAACTAATTAGGATTTTGAAAGGAGAAACAAAATGGGAATTAAAGTTTATACCCCATATACACCTTCTAGAAGGAATATGACAGGTCTTGACTTTGCTGTTATCACAAAGACAACTCCTGAGAAGTCTCTTCTTGTTTCAAAGAAGAAGACTGCAGGCCGTAACAATCAGGGTAAGATTACAGTTAGACACCATGGTGGCGGAAACAGACAGAAATATAGATTAGTTGATTTTAAGAGAAATAAAGATGGTATTCCAGCTAAGGTTGTTGGTATCGAGTACGATCCAAACAGAACAGCTAACATCGCTCTTATCGCTTATGCTGACGGTGAGAAGGCTTATATCCTTGCTCCATCAGGACTTAAGGTTGGCGATACAGTAATGAACGGTGCTGACGCAGAAGTTAAGGTTGGTAACTGCCTTCCTCTTTCATCTATTCCAGTTGGTACAGAAGTACACAACGTAGAGCTCGTTCCTGGCAAGGGCGGACAGCTTGTTCGTTCAGCTGGTAACTCAGCTCAGCTCATGGCTAGAGAAGGAAAGTATGCAACACTTCGTCTTCCTTCAGGCGAAATGAGATATGTTCCAGTTGGAGCACGTGCAACAATCGGAACAGTTGGTAACATCGAGCATTCACTTGTTAACATTGGTAAAGCAGGACGTAAGCGTCATATGGGTATCCGCCCAACAGTTCGTGGTTCTGTTATGAACCCTAATGACCATCCACACGGTGGTGGTGAAGGTAGAGCTCCAATCGGACGTTCTGGCCCATTAACTCCATGGGGTAAGCCAGCACTTGGACTTAAGACAAGAAAGCTTAAGAACAAATCTAACAAGATGATCGTTAGAACAAGATCAGGCAAGAACATCGGTCAGTAAGGAGGAAGATTATGGCTCGTTCAGTAAAAAAAGGACCATTCGCAGATGCAAGCTTATTAAAGAAGATTGATGAGCTTAACCAGAAGGGTGAAAATGAAGTTGTTAAGACATGGTCAAGAAGATCAACAGTCTTCCCTTCATTCGTTGGTCATACAATAGCAGTATATGATGGTAGAAAGCATGTTCCTGTATTCATTACAGAGGATATGGTTGGTCACAAGCTCGGTGAGTTCGTTGCAACAAGAACTTTCAGAGGTCATGGCAAGGACGCAGAAAAGAAGAGATAAGGAGGAGAAATAAATGGCAAAGGGACATAGAAGTCAGATTAAAAGACTTAGAAATGAGAACAAAGATGTAAGACCTTCAGCTACTATTTCTTACGCTAGGGTCTCTGTAACAAAGGCTTGCTTCGTACTTGATGCGATCAGAGGCAAGGATGTAAATACAGCAATTGGTATTCTTTCTTATAACAATAGATATGCTTCAGAAGTTATCTTAAAGCTTCTTAAGTCTGCTGTAGCAAATGCTGAAAATAATAACGGCATGAAAGCTGAAAACCTTTACGTAGCTGAATGCTTCGCTAACAAGGGCCCTACAATGAAGAGAATTCATCCAAGAGCTCAGGGTAGAGCATACAGAATCGAAAAGAGAACAAGTCACATTACAGTAGTACTTGACGAGAGATAGGAGGAGAAGCATGGGTCAGAAAGTTAATCCACATGGTTTAAGAGTCGGCGTCATCAAGGATTGGAATTCTAAGTGGTATGCAGATACAAAGAATGAAGAATTCTCAAACAACCTTGTTGAAGATTACAACATCAGAAAGTTCTTAAAGAAGAGACTTTATGATGCAAATGTATCTAAGATCGATATAGAGAGAACAAGAGACAGAGTTAAAGTAAGTGTTTACACAGCTAAGCCAGGTGTTGTAATCGGTAAGGGCGGTGCTGAAATCGAGAAGGTTAAAGCAGACGTTCAGAAGCTTACAGCAAAGAAGCTTATCATCGATATCAAGGAAATCAAGAAGCCAGATCTCGATGCACAGCTCGTAGCTGAAAACATCGCACAGCAGCTTGAGAATCGTATTTCTTTCAGACGTGCAATGAAGTCATGCATGGGAAGAACAATGAAGGCTGGAGCACTTGGTATCAAGGCATCAGTTTCAGGACGTCTCGGTGGTGCTGATATTGCAAGAAAAGAAACATACAGTGATGGAACAATTCCTCTTCAGACACTTCGTGCAAATATCGATTACGGTTTTGCTGAAGCTGATACAACATACGGTAAAGTCGGAGTTAAGACATGGATCTATCATGGTGAAGTACTTCCTACTAAAGGAAAAAAGGAAGGGAGCGATAAATAATTATGTTAATGCCTAAGAGAGTTAAACATAGAAAGCAGTTCAGAGGTTCAATGGCTGGTAAAGCTTTAAGAGGCAACCAGATTACTCAGGGTCAGTTTGGTATCGTTGCCCTTGAGCCAGCTTGGATCAGATCAAATCAGATTGAGGCTGCCCGTGTAGCTATTAACCGTTACCTTAGCCGTCAGGGTAAGGTTTGGATCAAGATCTTCCCAGACAAGCCAGTTACAGCTAAGCCAGCTGAAACTCGAATGGGTTCAGGAAAAGGTTCTCTTGAGTACTGGGTAGCAGTAGTTAAGCCAGGCAGAGTACTTTTCGAAGTTGGTGGTGTTCCAGAAGAGACAGCTAGAGAAGCTCTTCGTCTTGCAACACACAAACTTCCAGTTAAGTGTAAGATCGTTTCAAAGGAACAGTTAGAAGGAGGCAGCAACAGTGAAAACTAAGGATTATGTTAATGAATTAAAAGCTAAATCTGTTGAAGAATTAAATAGTGATCTCGTAGCTGCCAAGAAGGAGCTTTTCAACTTAAAGTTCCAGAATGCAACAAATCAGCTTGAGAACACAAGCAGAATTAAAATAGTTAGAAAGAACATTGCCAGAATTCAGACAGCTATATCTGAAAAGGCAAATGCTTAATCTTATCGAAAGGAGAAATAGACAATGGAAAGAAATCTTAGAAAAACACGTGTAGGATTAGTTACAAGTGACAAGATGGATAAGACGATTGTTGTTTCAATCATCGATAACGTTAAGCATCCTCTTTACGGCAAGATCGTTAAGAGAACATACAAGCTTAAAGCTCATGATGAAAACAACGAGTGTAAAGTAGGCGATAGAGTTAAAGTTATGGAAACAAGACCACTCTCAAAGGATAAGAGATGGAGACTTGTTGAGATTATAGAGAGAGCTAAATAAGGAGGCGCGTGAGTCATGGTACAGCAGGAAACAAGACTTAAAGTTGCTGATAACACTGGCGCAAAAGAACTTCTTTGCATCAGAGTTATGGGCGGCTCAACAAGAAGATATGCTAATATTGGTGATGTCATCGTAGCTTCTGTTAAAGATGCAACACCAGGCGGAGTTGTTAAAAAAGGCGACGTTGTTAAGGCAGTTGTAGTTCGTACAGTAAAGGGAGCACATCGTAAAGATGGTTCTTACATCAAGTTCGATGAGAATGCAGCAGTAATCATAAAGGATGATATGAATCCTAAGGGAACACGTATATTTGGACCAGTTGCAAGAGAATTAAGAGAGAAGAAATTCATGAAGATCATCTCACTTGCACCTGAAGTACTGTAAGGAGGTAGCTGTAATGGCAACATCTAAGATTAAGAAGGGCGATAGAGTTATAGTTATCGCCGGTAAGGATAAGGGAACACCTGGAACAGTTTTATCTGTTGATACAAAGAACCATAAGGTTGTTGTAGAGGGTGTTAACAAGGTATTCAAACATTCAAAGCCTAGCATGTCTAACCAGCAGGGTGGAATCATCGAGAAGGAAGCTCCTTTAGACATTTCTAATGTCGCAATCACAAAGGACGATAAGACACCACTTAGAGTAAGCTTCCAGGGTGAGAAGAAAGATAAAGTAAGAGTTGTCAAAGTAAATGGCAAGATCGAAAAGTTAGATTAATCCTAAGGAAGGAGGCTTACAGTTTTGAGTAGATTAAGAGATAAATATAATGATGAAATAAAAGACGCAATGATTAAGAAGTTCGGCTACAAGAACGTTATGCAGATTCCTAAGCTCGTTAAGGTTGTTGTAAACATGGGCGTTGGCGAAGCTAAAGATAACGCAAAGGTTCTTGATTCAGCTGTTAAGGATCTTACAGAAATCGCTGGTCAGAAGCCAGTTGTTACTAAGGCAAAGAAGTCAGTTGCTAACTTCAAGATCCGTGAAGGTATGCCAATCGGATGTAAGGTTACACTTCGTGGTGAGAGAATGTACGAGTTCACAGACAGACTTGTAAATCTTGCACTTCCACGTGTACGTGACTTCAGAGGCGTAAGCGCTGATTCATTCGACGGTAGAGGTAACTACGCACTTGGTATCAAAGAACAGATCATCTTCCCAGAAATCGAGTACGATAAGGTAGATAAAGTAAGAGGTATGGATATCATTTTCGTAACAACTGCTGAGACAGATGAGGAAGCAAGAGAGCTCCTTAGACTGTTCGGAATGCCTTTCAGAAAGTAATAGGAGGATTATCATGGCAAAGACTTCAATGAAAGTTAAGCAGGCTAGACCACAGAAGTTCTCAACAAGAGAATATACACGTTGCAAGATCTGTGGAAGACCACATGCTGTTTTAAGAAAATACGGAATTTGCAGAATCTGCTTCCGTGAATTAGCATACAAGGGTGAAATCCCTGGAGTAAAGAAATCCAGCTGGTAAGATTAATTTAAGGAGGCAAAACAAATGTCAATAAGCGATCCAATTGCAGATATGCTTACAAGAATCCGTAATGCAAATACTGCAAAGCATGATACAGTAGATGTACCTGCTTCTAAGATGAAGCAGGCGATTGCTGATATTCTTCTTAACGAAGGATATGTTAAGGCAGTTGAGGTTGTAAATGATGGTAAGTTTGATCAGCTCAGAATCACACTTAAGTATGATAAGGAGTCTGGTGAAAGAGTAATCAAGGGACTTCGCAGAATCTCAAAGCCAGGTCTTCGTATTTACGCTGATAAAGAGAATTTACCTAAGGTTCTCGGTGGACTTGGAACAGCTATCATCTCAACTAACAAGGGTGTTATCACTGATAAGGAAGCAAGAAAAGCCGGTGTTGGCGGAGAAGTTCTTGCGTACGTTTGGTAATAATTAGTATACATAATTTTTTAGGAGGTAAAGGCAAATGTCACGAATCGGAAGACTGCCTATCGCTATTCCAGCAGGTGTTACTGTTGATATAGCAGAAAATAACAAGGTGACTGTTAAGGGTCCTAAGGGCGAGCTTTCAAGAGTTCTTCCATCAGAGATGGAAATCACTGTTGAAGGTGCTGAGATCCTTGTAAAAAGACCAAATGACTTAAAGAAAATGAAGTCTCTTCATGGTCTTACAAGAACACTTATCAATAACATGGTTGTTGGTGTTACAGACGGCTACAAGAAGACACTCGAAGTTAACGGTGTAGGTTACAGAGCTCAGAAGCAGGGCAAGAAGCTTGTTCTTTCACTCGGCTATTCACATCCTGTTGAGATGGAAGATCCTGAAGGAATTTCAACAACTGTTGAAGATAACAAGATTATCATCACAGGTATCAACAAGGAAAAGGTCGGCCAGTACGCTGCTGAAATCAGAGATACTAGATCACCAGAGCCATATAAGGGCAAGGGTATCAAGTACGATTATGAAGTAATCAGACGTAAGGTTGGTAAGACCGGTAAGAAATAATAAAGGAGTGAACTAGAATGATAACAAAAGAATCTAGAAGCGCAATTCGTGAAAAGAAACATTTAAAGATTCGCAATCGTTTCAGTGGAACTGCTGAGAGACCAAGACTCGCAGTTTTCAGAAGCAACAATCATATATACGCTCAGATCATTGATGATACAGTTGGTAAGACTCTCGTAGCTGCTTCAACACTTGAAAAAGCTGTTAAGTCAGAAGTAGAGAAGACAAACAACGTTGATGCTGCAGCATACCTTGGAAAGGTAATCGCTGAAAGAGCAACAGCTGCCGGTATTAAGGAAGTTGTATTTGACAGAGGCGGATTTATATATCAGGGTAAGATCAAGGCTTTAGCTGATGCAGCAAGAGAAGCTGGTCTCGAATTCTAATAAGGAGGAAATAGACTTAAATGAAGCATACAAAATTCGATGCAAATTCATTAGAACTTGCAGATAATGTAGTAGCTATCAAGCGTGTTACAAAAGTTGTAAAAGGCGGACGTAACATGAGATTTGCTGCACTTATAGTAGTTGGAGACCGTAACGGACATGTTGGCGCTGGTGTTGGAAAGGCTGCTGAAATTCCAGAAGCTATCCGCAAAGCTAAAGAGGACGCTATCAAGAACATGATCGAAGTTCCTATCAATGAGAATGGAAGTATTCCATACGGATATACAGGAATTTATGGAAGTGCTCACGTACTTCTTAAGACTGCTCCAGAAGGTACTGGTATTATCGCTGGTGGTCCTGCTCGTTCAGTACTTGAACTTGCTGGATACAGAAATATCCGTACAAAGTCACTTGGATCAAACAACAAGCAGAACGTAGTTCTTGCTACACTTGCTGGTCTTAGTGAGATTAAGGATCCTGCTGAAATCGCTAGACTTCGTGGTAAGTCAGTTGACGAGATAGTTAAGTAGGAGGTAAGAAACAATGGCAGATACAATTAAGGTAACACTTGTAAAATCACCTATCGGCGCTGTTCCAAAGCACAGAAGAACAGTTGAAGCTCTTGGTCTTACTAAGATGCACAAGACTGTTGAACTTCCTAACAATGCTGCTACAAAGGGAATGATTGCTCAGGTTAGTTATTTATTAAAGGTAGAAGAAGCATAATAAGGAGGTACAGTCATGGATTTATCAAGTTTAAAGCCAGCTGAAGGTTCAGTAACACGTGATGACTTCAGACGCGGACGTGGACATGGATCAGGAAACGGCAAAACTGCAGGTAAAGGACATAAAGGACAGAAGGCTCGTTCAGGCGCACCAAGACCAGGATTTGAAGGTGGTCAGATGCCTCTTTACAGACGTCTTCCTAAGAGAGGTTTCAAGTGCAGAAATTCAAAGCAGATCGTAACTGTAAATGTTTCTGTTCTTAACAGATTCGAAGATGGTGCTGAAATCACAGTAGGCAGCCTTATCGAAGCTGGTATTGTAAAAAATCCACGTGATGGAGTTAAGATATTAGGAAATGGAGAGTTAACAAAGAAGCTCACTGTTTCTGTAGACGCTGTTTCAGCTGCTGCTGCAGAAAAGATCGAAGCTGCTGGTGGAAAAGTAGAGGTGAAATAATCAATGCTTAAAACCTTGAGAAACGCTTTTAAAATAAAAGAGATTAGAAATGGTTTACTGTTCACTCTTTTTATTTTAGTTGTAGTTAGACTTGGTTCCAAAATTCCAGCTCCAGGTGTTAACGCAGCTGTTATTGAACAGATTATGGCCAATTCACTTGGTGAAGCAGCTAAGAATTTACTTAGTTCATTTACCGGTGGATCAATGGAAAAATTTTCCATATTTGCGCTTAGTGTAACACCTTATATCACATCATCGATTATTATTCAGCTGCTCACAATCGCTATCCCTGCATTAGAAGATCTGCAGAAGGATGGCGAGGACGGCAGAAAAAAGATAACAGCTATCACAAGAGTTGTTGCTGTAATACTTGCAATTATTGAGTCTCTCGGACTTACAATCGGATTTGGACGTCAGGGAGCACTTAATAATTACAATGCTTTTTCAGTTATTACTATAGTAGTAGTACTTACAGCAGGTTCAACATTTATAATGTGGCTGGGTGACAGGATCACTGAAAAGGGTGTAGGAAATGGTATTTCTATCATCCTCCTTATCAATATCGTTTCAAGAATTCCTGAGAACTTACATAGTCTTAAGGTTATGTTTGTATCAGGTAAGAATATTGTTTTACAGGTTATAGCAGTAGTAGTAATTGCAGCTATCATTCTTGTTACAACAATTCTTACAATCTTACTTAATGATGCTGAGAGAAGAATCCCTGTTTCTTATGCACAGCGCGTAGCTGGCAGAAGAAGAGTAGGTGGTCAGTCAACTCATATTCCTCTTAAGGTAAATACTGGTAATGTAATGCCGATCATTTTTGCTTCAACATTAATGTCGGTGCCATCTGTAATAATTAACTTATTCAGTGTAAATGTTAAGAGTACTGTGGGGACACGTATATTAGAGGGGCTTAATCAAAATTTCTGGTTCAAACCAGGGTATCCTTGGGCTTACATTGGACTGGCATTATATATTGTACTTGTAATCTTCTTTGCATATTTCTATACATCTATTTCTTTTAATCCAATGGAAATAGCTCAGAACTTAAAGAAGAGCGGCGGATTTGTTCCAGGTATCAGACCAGGTAAGCCAACACAGGAATACCTCAACAATATACTTAATTACATCGTAATCATCGGTGCAGTTGGATTAATGATAGTAGCTCTGATTCCAATCTTCTTTAACGGAAGATTTGGTGCAGATGTATCATTTGGTGGAACATCACTTATCATTATCGTTGGTGTAATTATAGAGACAATCAAGCAGATCGAATCTAAGATGGTTGTCCGTAATTACTCAGGATTTTTGAATAATTAGTAGACAAAAGATCGGGGACTAAAAGCCTGGCAATGTGTCAGGCTTTGATCCCTAATTTTTCATTTTAAAAGAAAAGGATGAATCTGTTATGAAAATAATTATGCTTGGCGCACCTGGTGCAGGAAAAGGCACACAGGCTAAAATGATAGCTTCAAAGTACGGTATTCCACATATCTCAACAGGAGATATTTTCAGAGCAAATATAAAGAATGGTACAGAACTTGGCAATAAGGCTAAGACATATATGGATAAGGGGGAGCTTGTACCAGATGAGCTCGTTGTTGACCTTATCATGGATAGATTTAAAGCTGATGACTGTGTTAAAGGTTATGTCCTTGATGGATTCCCAAGAACAATTCCACAGGCAGAAGCACTTGATAGAGCTCTCGCAGCTAACGGCGAGAAAGTTGACTTTGCAATTAATGTAGATGTTCCGGATGAGAATATCGTAAACAGAATGTCAGGCAGAAGAGCATGCGTAAATTGCGGTGCTACATATCACATCGTATTTAATGCTCCTAAGACAGCTGATAAATGTGATCACTGCGGAGCAGATCTTATTCTCCGTGATGACGACAAGCCTGAAACAGTTCTTAACAGACTTGATGTTTATCATAAACAGACACAGCCACTTATTGACTATTACGATAAGGCCGGCATCGTTAGAAATATAGATGGAACACAGGATATGGACAAGGTTTTTGCTGATATCACAGCAATCCTTGGTGATTAATTAAGAAAAGGGAGTTAGTAGAAAATGTCAAAAGCAGATGAAATTGAATGTGAAGGCGTTGTATTAGAGAAGCTTCCAAATGCCATGTTCAATGTTGAACTTGAAAATGGCGCAACAATCCTTGCTACTATAAGTGGCAGACTCAGAATGAATTATATTAAGATTCTTCCTGGGGATAAAGTAACGGTAGTTCTCTCACCATATGATCTTACAAAGGGTAGAATCACTTGGAGAGCGAAATAGATTCAGTTTTTGCCTCATCTGATAATAAGAAGTTATAAGTTTTTCTTGCAATACTTGACTTTTTTTGTTAGAATGAGTTTTTGCAAAGACTTCTCATGAAAGGAGATAATTTTAATGAAGGTTCGTGCATCAGTAAAACCAATTTGCGATAAGTGCAAAGTCATTAAAAGAAAAGGCAGAGTTCTTATAATCTGCGAGAATCCTAAGCACAAGCAGCGTCAGGGCTAATAGCTTTGAACGAATGAGGAGCAGGGTATTTGATGTTTAGCCCATCATATATAAATACCTTGTCTATTTGTGCGTTAAAAAACAGAGCACTTAAATTGTAAGTGCGACGGGTACACGAGTTTCGTCATATTCTTGTGATACTACATGTGGATGAGTACATTTATGGGTATATATTTCACCTCCTGCGTCCATACAGGAGTTACTCGGAGAATGTATCGCGGCAATTTTTTTTAATTTTTTCGGAGGTAAAAACAATATGGCTCGTATTTCAGGTGTAGACTTACCTAGAGACAAGCGTGTAGAGATCGGTCTCACATACATCTATGGTATCGGTCTTGCAACATCAAAGAATATCCTTGCATCAGCTGGAGTAAACCCAGATACAAGAGTTCGCGACTTAACAGATGATGAAGTACGTAAGATCAGCGATGTAATCAATGAATCAGTTACAGTAGAAGGTGATCTTCGTAGAGAAACAGCACTTAACATTAAGCGTCTTCAGGAAGTTGGATGCTATCGTGGTATCCGTCACAGAAGAAGCCTTCCAGTACGTGGACAGAACACAAAGAACAATGCTCGTACTCGTAAGGGTCCTAAGAAGACAGTTGCAAACAAGAAGAAGTAATAAAATATTTGGAGGAATTTAGTTCATGGCTAATGCAAAAGTTACAAAAAAAGTAGCTAAGAAGCGTAATAGAAAGATAGTTGAACATGGACAGGCCCATATTCAGTCTTCTTTTAATAATACAATCGTTACATTAACAGATGCTGAAGGTAATGCTCTTTCATGGGCAAGCGCAGGTGGTCTTGGTTTCAGAGGTTCAAAGAAATCAACACCTTATGCAGCTCAGATGGCAGCAGAGACAGCATGCAAAGCTGCTGCACCTTATGGCTTAAAGACAGTTGACGTTATGGTTAAGGGACCAGGATCAGGCCGTGAGGCTGCTATCCGTGCACTCGCTGCATGTGGTCTTCAGGTTGTAACAATCAAAGATGTTACTCCTGTTCCACACAACGGTTGCCGTCCACCAAAGAGAAGAAGAGTCTGATTAGGAGGTACTTTATAAAATGGCAATTAACAGAACCCCTGTTCTTAAAAGATGCAGATCCCTCGATATGGAGCCTGCTTATCTTGGAGTAAATAAAACATCTTATAGAAAATCTATGAGAAGTGGAAGAAAAGTTTCTGAATACGGACTTCAGCTTCGTGAGAAGCAGAAGGCTAAGTTCATTTATGGCGTTCAGGAGAAGCCTTTCCGTAATCTTTACGAGAAAGCAGAGAGAATGCCAGGACTTGTTGGTACAAATCTTATGCAGTTACTCGAGTTAAGACTCGATAACATCATTTTCCGTATGGGATTTGCTAGAACAAGACGTGAAGCTAGACAGATCGTTACACATAGATTCGTACTTGTAAATGGTAAGACAGTTAATGTTCCATCATACAAGGTTCAGCCAGGTGACACAATCGAAATCAGAGAGAAGTCAAAGAATATCCAGAGATTCAAGGATATTGTTGAGGCTAACAATGGTGTTTCAGTTCCTGCTTGGCTCGAAGCTAGCTTAGACACATTATCAGGAAAAATCGTTGAGCTTCCATTAAGAGAGCAGATCGACGTTCCTGTAAATGAAACCCTTATCGTCGAGTTATATTCTAAGTAAACCATTGATAGATTTCTGTATGGCTGCATTATTTTTGTATGCGGCCTGCAGTTTGGTAAAGAATAGTCAGATTCATAAGGAGGGGCGACGACCGTGTTCGAATTCGAAAAACCAAAAATTGAAATAGCTGAGAAATCAGATGACAACAAGTATGGAAAATTTGTTGTAGAGCCATTAGAAAGAGGTTACGGAACAACACTCGGTAACTCTCTTAGAAGAATTATGCTTTCTTCACTCCCTGGAACTGCTGTAAGTGCAGTTAAGATCAAGGGCGTATTACATGAGTTCACATCTATTCCAGGCGTTAAGGAAGATGTTACAGAGATCATTATGAATATTAAGGAACTCTGTCTTAAGAACAATTCTTCTTCAAATGAGCCAAAGACTGCTTATATTGAAGCATCTGGTAACTGCGTTGTTACAGCAGCAGATATCCGTACAGATGGAGATATTGAGATCTTAAACCCAGATCTTGTTATAGCTAACCTTAGCGGACCTGATGCCAGACTTGAGATGGAACTTACTATTAGAAATGGTAGAGGATATGTAAGCGCTGATAAGAATAAAGAACTTGATACAGCTATCGATGTTATCGCAGTTGATTCAATCTTTACTCCAATCGAGCGTGTTAACATGACTGTAGAAAATACTCGTGTTGGTCAGATGACAGATTACGACAAGTTAACACTTGACGTATTTACTAATGGAACTATAACACCAGAAGATGCAGTGAGCCTTGCAGCTAAGGTTCTTGTTGAGCATCTTAAACTCTTCATTGGTCTTTCAGAGGCATCTAATAATATTGATGTTATTGCAGAGCCAGAAGCAGTTGAAAAGACAGAAGGTAAGGACGTTTCAATCGACGAACTTGAACTTTCAGTACGTTCATACAACTGCCTTAAGAGAGCTGGCATCAATACTGTTAAGGAACTTTGCAATAAGACTCCAGAAGAGATGATGAAAGTTCGTAATCTTGGACGTAAGTCTTTAGATGAAGTTTTAAACAAGCTTGCTGATTTAGGTTATTCACTTAGAACAACAAGCGAAGAATAATATAAATTACCACTTAGGCGGAAGGTTACTTTGGAATCGTTGATTTTAAAGAAGTACGCATAGTGAAGATCCGTAACACGGATAAGAAAGGATAAAGCATATGGCAATGTACAGAAAGCTTGGAAAGAAGTCAGATCAGAGAAAGGCACTTCTTAGAAACCAGGTAACACAGCTTATTTATCATGGAAAGATTAAGACAACTGAGGCTAGAGCTAAAGAAGTTCGTCAGATAGCTGAAAAGCTTATCAAGAACGCTATCGATGAGAAGGATAACTTCGAAGAAGTTACAGTTCAGGTTAAGGTTGCTGATAAGGATAAAGACGGAAAGAGAATCAAAGAAGTTGTTGATGGCAAGAAGGTAACAAAGTACCATGAAGAGTCAAAGACAATTAAGAAGGATAAGCCTTCAAAACTTCACGTTAGACGTGAAATGCTCAAGGTTCTTTACCCTGTAGTTGAAGTTCCTGCTGACGCAGCTGGAAAGAAAGCAGCTACAAAGAAGGTTGACCTTACAGAGAAGCTTTTCAATGAGTATGCATCAAAGTACGCTGACAGAAAGGGCGGTTACACAAGAATCGTTAAGATCGGTCAGAGACGTGGTGATGGAGCTCTTGAAGTAATTCTTGAGTTAGTTTAATTTAAGATAAAATTTTAAGCAGCGGATCGAAAGATCTGCTGTTTTTTTTTGAGGAGAATGATCATAAGTCTTCTCAGGTATGAGATGCATCTAAATCTATCATATCTCTATGCAAAATAACCTGTTCTATGTTAAAATATCTGTTATGAGCGCATTGATAAAGGTTAAAAATTTACAATTGAAATATATACCAGGAAGTGAGATCTCACTTGAGATTGAACGAGGTCAGATTGTAGGTATAACCGGAAAAAATGGATCCGGTAAATCACTGCTTGCAGCATATTTATCGGGACTTATCAGACCAGAAAAGATGGGGGAGATAATAATAGAAGGCCTTGATCCATTTCATACGGTTGACTTACCTAAGATCCATAAAAAGGTCTCTATTGCTCTTCAGAATCCTCAGGACGGAATAGTATTCGGACATGTAAGAAGAGACGTGATCTTTGGACCTGAAAATCTGGGGTTAGACAGGGATACTATCCTTAAGAGGACAGAAGGACTTTTAAAGAAGTTTAATGTCTTTCACACACGACATAAGGACTATTCCAATTTATCCGGTGGAGAAAGACAGAGAGCGTATCTTACGGCTATATTTGCGATGAAGCCGGAGATAATAATTTTAGATGAACCATTTTCCATGCAGGATAGAGATGAAAGAGATGAGCTGATACGCTGGACTGTTAAGACTGCAAAAAAATATGGCCAGACTCTTATTGTAGTTTCTCATGACAGCGATTATTTTAATCTCTTTGATAAGATATATACTCTTAAAAAAGGTCGTATTGCTGGAAATCTTGAAGAACATGGAGAACTTGGGGAAGAAGAAGGTTTAAGTCTTAGTTCTGATGAGGGTGGAGTTTTCTTTGGAAACAGTACTAATATTTATTCTATAAATGAAAATGTAACTCTTTATGAATATCCGGGAGATGATCCTACGGATGAAAGTCTTATCAGATTTGAAAATGTAACCTTTGATTATTCCGGAAATAGTATTTTATCTGATTTTTCCTTTGATTTTAAGAGAGGCAGACTGTACAGACTATCCGGTCCTACAGGAAGCGGCAAAACAACAATCTTATCACTTATGAATGGTACTAAAAAGATTAAAGCCGGAAGTATCTATGTTAAAGAAAATAAGATACCACAAAAGGGTAAAAACGGATGGCAAGGGATTGAAACAGAAAACAGATATAATTATATAAATTCTATTAGAAGAAATGCAGGACTTGTAACACAATTCCCTGAAGATACTTTATTTGAAAATACGGTTCTTTTAGATGTGATGTATGGTCCTTTAAGAATGGGGATCAGTAAAGATGATGCAGGAAAAAAAGCAAGAGAAGCTTTACATATGGTAGGGCTTGAAAAAATGAAATGGGACATGGATCCATTTAAATTGTCAGGGGGAGAGAAGAGATGCGCAGCTATTGCCGGAATTCTGGCAATGGGTCCGGATATTCTTCTTATGGACGAGCCGTTTTCAGGATTAGACAGAGAAAAAACTGAGAAGATCCAGAAAATGATCCATGAATATATTGAAAAGGGACATACTGTAATTATTACAGGACATTAATATATGAATTTAGTGATGGGACAATACAAAAAGAACAACACGATAATCCACAGGCTGGATTCAAGGTTAAAGTTATATTTCTTGGTATTATATATTGTTTTGGTGCTTTTTTTTAACAACATAGCACCAATGATCTTATCAATCATGGTAGGATGTGGAGTGATATATCTGTCTAAGATAAATATACTTTCAATGCTGAAATCCATCCACGGATTTTTATTGGTGATAATATTCTTTACGGTAGTAAGTGCGGTTACATTTTCGAGTATCTCACCGCTTTTACTCGGTATCAGACTTATTATGATAATGGCTGTGTCAACAGTTTTTTCTATGACCACTAAGCCATATCATATGTTGGATGCTCTGCGTCAGGGATTGCATCTTTCAGAGGAGCTTTCCATGACAATTGCTATAGCTTTTGGATTCCTGCCAGGTCTTTCAAATGAGGTGGACAGGATACGCACAGCCGCAGCTTCTCGTGGAGTGGATATGAGTGAAGCGGGCTTCTTTGTAAAGATAAGGGATTTTATTCCTTTAGCAGGTCCATTATTCAGAATATCCATTGCAAAGGCTGGAAAACTTTCAGATGCTATGGATATAAGAAATTACGATGCTGACACAGAAAAGACCAGAGTATATGAACTGGTATTTAAAAAAAGAGACAGGCTGGCTGCTATTTTAGTGGCAGTTTATGTGGCTCTTGTTATTATTTTACAGATATTGATATGAGGATAGTAAATTGAAAAGGGTAAAGCTTAAGGTTGCATATGATGGCACGGCTTATTGTGGATGGCAGGTGCAGGATAACGGTGAAACAATAGAAGGAGTACTAAATAGAGAATTATCAAGGCTTCTGAAAGAAGATATCCATGTTATAGGGGCAAGCCGAACAGATTCAGGAGTTCATTCTCTTGGAAATGTGTGCGTGTTTGATACAGAAACCAGAATTCCTGCTGAAAAGATAGTATATGCCATTAATCAGAGACTCCCATTAGATATAAGAGTTATAGAATCTACGGAAGTAAGCCCTGAATTTCATCCCAGACATTGCAGATCAGTTAAGACCTATGAATATCGCATATGGAATGATAAATTCATGAATCCTATAATGAGGCTTTATACCAAGTTTTGTTATTATCCAATAGATGTGGAGAAGATGAGACGGGCAGCCGCGTATCTAGAGGGAGAACATGATTTTAAAAGCTTTTGTTCAGTAAATACTGTAGTGAAATCTACAGTGAGGACCATTTATAAGATAGATATTGAAAAAGAAGGCTGTCTTATAACCATAAGGATAAAGGGAAATGGATTCCTCTATAATATGGTGAGGATAATTGCAGGAAGTCTGTTGAATGTAGGAATGAACTTAAAAAAAGAGGAGTCTATCAAGGAAATGTTAGAGGCATGTGACAGGCAGACGGCAGGGCCAACTGCAGAAGCTTGTGGCCTTACAATGATAGGCCTGCAATATATAGATGGCGATGACAAAGCCATAAATTCTGCACATATAAATCATAAAAATGATATTGACACACCAGACAACGTGGTATAAAATGTATGTCTGTGACAACTGAAAAGATTACTCAAACCAATGCCCCGGAATTGAGTTTCTTATATATTGTTATTATAAAGAATTAGATTTTAAGGAGGAGACCACTATGAAGAGCTTTATGGCAAGCCCATCTACTATTGAAAGAAAGTGGTATGTTGTTGACGCTGAAGGACAGACATTAGGTCGTCTTGCAAGCGAAGTTGCAAAGGTTTTAAGAGGTAAGAATAAGCCAACTTATACACCTCATATTGATACAGGTGATTATGTAATTATCGTAAATGCTGAAAAGATTAAGGTTACAGGCGCTAAGCTTGATGACAAGACATATTTCAGACATTCAGAGTACATCGGTGGTGTTAAGACTATGACACTTCGTGAGGCTCTTGAGAAGAAGCCTACATTTGCTGTAGAGCATGCTGTTGTTGGAATGCTTCCTAAGGGACCTCTTGGAAGACAGATGGCTAAGAAGCTTTTTGTTTACGCTGGTCCAGAGCACAAGCATCAGGCTCAGAAACCAGAAACACTTGTAATCAAGTATTAATTAGGAGGAAGAAGACATGGCAAAATCTACAAGATTTTACGGAACAGGTAGAAGAAAGAGCAGTGTTGCCCGTGTTTATGTAACACCTGGAAACGGAAAGATCACAATCAATAAGAGAGATATCGAAGAGTACTTCGGAATTGATACACTTAAGGTTATCGTTAGACAGCCATTCGCTGTAACTGGTACAGAAGGTAAGTATGATGTAACAGTTAACGTATACGGTGGTGGATACACAGGTCAGGCTGGTGCTATCCGTCATGGTATCGCAAGAGCTCTTAACGAAGCTAACGTAGAGTTCAGACCTGCATTAAAGAAGGCTGGATTCCTTACAAGAGATCCTCGTATGAAGGAAAGAAAGAAATACGGTCTCAAGGGTGCAAGACGTGCACCACAGTTCTCAAAGAGATAATCGTTTTACTCTTTGGACAATCATATACGACTTATTACACCTCAGGGCAACTGTCCTGGGGTGTTTCATTATGTAAATCTATAAAAATGTAGAATTCTACATTTTTATAGATTTAATGTATTACCTTAAATGAACTCAAATTATTTGAGTTCATTTTTTAGTTATCGGAACTAATTTAAGATTTTGTTTTAGTTGTTGCTTGAAATTTTTAGTTCATTGACTTAACTTAAATATAGTATTAAAATATAAAAAGAGATTGGAGGAACTAAAATGACAACTGAAGAATTAATTGAAAAATTAGAGTTGATACAGAAACTAAAATGCGAAACACCAACATTAGAAATAAAAAGTGCAGAAAAAGGATGTCCCAAGCATCTTTATGATTCATTGTCAAGTTTCTCTAATCAAGATGATGGTGGAGTGATTGTATTTGGTGTGGATGAGGAACAAGATTTTAAAGAAGTAGGAGTATATGATCCGCAGGATATACAAAAGAAAATTAATGAACAATGTCTACAAATGGAGCCTGTTGTTAGACCATTACTTACTGTGGCTGAAAAAAACGGACTTTTTTTTGTGGCAGCAGAGATACCAGGTGCAGATATTACAGAACGACCAGTATTTTATCAGGGTAGAGGTAGAGTAAAAGGTTCATTCGTTCGAGTGGGCGATAGCGACGAACCTATGACGGAATACGAGGTATATAGCTACGAAGCCTATAGAAAAAAGTATCAGGATGACATTAGAGTTATTGAGAGGGCTACTTTTGCAGCGTTAAATCAAGAATCAATCTTAAATTATATTGAATTACTAAAAATTGGAAAACCTAAGCTGGCAGCAATTCCTGATGATGAAATATATGAGTTAATGAGTATCAAGAGGAATGGTCAAATTACACTGAGTACAGTAATGAACTTCAGCCCATATCCACAGGCATATTTTCCGCAACTCTGCATCGTTGCAACAGTTGTTCCAGGTAAAGAAATGGGAGAAATAGGAGAGCAGGGCGAGAGATTTTTGGATAATCAACGTATAGAGGGAAATATCCAGGAAATGCTGGATGGTGCTATGCAATTTGTAAACAGGAACATGCATACAAAAACGATTATAGATCCAAATACCGGAAAACGAGAAGACCGAACTGATTATCCGATTACAGCTTTAAGAGAATCTATTCTTAACGCTTTGGTTCATCGTGATTATAGTGTTCATACTGAAGGAATGCCCATACAAATAACGATGTATGAAGACAGAATCGAGATTAGGAACCCTGGCGGCTTATATGGAAGAATCAAGATAGACCAGTTAGGGAAAGTTCAACCAGATACTCGCAATCCAATAATAGCAAATGAACTGGAAGTGTTGAAAGTAACAGAGAACAGATACTCTGGAATTCCGACAATTAGAAGAGCAATGCATGAATATGGACTGCCACAGCCAGAGTTTTTAGAGGAGAGAGGTAGTTTTATTGTAAAGCTGTATAGGTGTAGAGAAAACACATTGTCTATTCAGAATGAAATTAGTAAAAACAATGAATTGATTTTGTTTTGTAAGATTCCGAGGACACGAAATGAGATATGTGAGTTTTTAGGACTAAGTTCTGTTACTTATGCCATTCAGACTCATGTGATGCCATTAGTGGAACAAGGCCTTATAAAGTTGAGCATTCCGGATAAGCCAAAGAGCCCAAAGCAATTGTATTATAGTGTATAAAAAGACAAGTGCAAGCAGAGGATGAAATATAGTAGTAAAAAATCTATAGTTATAGAATTTCAGCATAATCGATAAACTGGGGCTGAAAGTCAAAGTGAATTAGCTAAGTATATAGAAACTGATGGCTGGATTCCGTGTGAAGCAAATGTACATATAAGTAATATAGAGGGGCTGATAAATAATCTTGGAGGGGATAAATCTAAATACGTTTGAAATGAATCCAGGTAATCATTTCAAAGATGCGGATCTGCGCCTTGCAAAGGGAATAGCCTGGATACTTAAATAATCTTAACTATTAAATAATTAACATCAAGAGAAAGACCAAAGAGAGCGGCCATGACCAATACAGAACAGACTACACAAAATATGACCTCAGGAAACAGTATGAAACAGATCATACTGTTCTTTTTGCCCTTATTATGGGGAAATCTTTTCCAACAACTATATAGTCTTGTG
>CADANF010000022.1:0-1019 GCA_902789175.1 uncultured Lachnospiraceae bacterium | reverse complement strand
TGGCTGCTGTTGGGGCAACCGGGACACTTAACTTCCTTATACTTGGATTTGTTGTGGGGATGACCAGAGGATTTGGCATAACCTTTGCCCAGAGCTTTGGAAAAAACGATATGGCTATGCTGAATGCATACATCAGAGCAGCCAAGAAGCTCAGTATCACGTTTGGAATAGCCTTTACTGTTGTATGCGTTTCTTTGCTCAATAAGATGCTGACGTTCTTGAACACTCCTGAAGATATCTTTGACGATTCGTATAGATATTTTGCTGTGATCTTATTGGGAATTGTAGTGACGGTTATGAATAACCTTGAGATTACAATTCTCCAGTCAATGGGAGATTCCAGAACGCCCCTCACTGCTATGATCTGTTCATCACTCGTGAACATCATGCTTGATATTATTTTCATAATGGCCTTTGGCACAGGAGTTGTCGGAGCAGCAGTGGCAACAGTGGTCTCTCAGTTTGTATCATACCTTTTGTGCCTTAAAAAGCTTAGAACCATCGATTTTATGAGTCTGGGAAAAGACACGTCAGAAATAGCAGATGAAAAGAATATATTGGTTGAACTGATGAAAATAGGACTTCCTGTGGCACTTATGAATTCGGTCACAGCTGCAGGGGCCATGGTATTGCAGTACTTCGTAAATCTTATGGGAAGCGCATATGTGGCAGCCTATTCAGCCAAGGGCGCTGGCAAATATGACAGGATACGCACAGGAGTAAGACAGGGCCTGATGCTCTCTACACTTGTGAATGTGCCTATATCGCTCCTTATGATATTTATGCCCGGAAGCCTGGCAAGGATGCTGCTGACTGACAACATGATAATCGGTTATTGTTCCGATTTCATGCCGATCATGGGAATAAGCTTTTTTGCCCTGGGCTGGCTTTTTGTATACAGATACTCTGTTCAGGGGTTTGGCAATACCTTTATACCAATGCTCTCAGGCGGGCTCGAAGTCATTATGAGACTGATCTTTGGCTTTTTGGTAGGAAGGAACGGATTTAAGGGAATTGCC
>CADANF010000021.1 GCA_902789175.1 uncultured Lachnospiraceae bacterium | reverse complement strand
TGAAAACTGTAAAAAGTTTGTAAAGTGTGAAATTACACTTCACAACATTATCCTAAATTTGGAGGTCGAATACCATCCACGAGCTATTTACCACTTACACATTATGGTCAAAATGGAGCCTTGATTACACGATGATTACATCTATTTTCGGTAAATTTGGCAATACTTTTACGGCAAAATAAAACCGTCACAACCCTAGTATTTACTAAGAAGTGACGGTTTTTCTAAGTTATGAGCCACGCGGGACTCGAACCCGCGACAACTTGATTAAAAGTCAAGTGCTCTACCACCTGAGCTAGTAGCCCATATTAAATTATGTGTCCTCTATATGAGGAAGCTGGGCTAGTTGGATTCGGACCAACGAATGCAGGAGTCAAAGTCCTGTGCCTTACCGCTTGGCTATAGCCCAATGTATAAGTAAGTTTAGGAACTGCATTTTTTACCCTTAGGGTGGGTAGAGGGGCTCGAACCCTCGGCCTCCAGAGCCACAATCTGGCGCGCTAGCCAACTGCGCCATACCCACCATGTAATCTAAAAGATTACGATGATCATAAAAAATTATAATCAAAAATGTGCCCGAAGGGATTCGAACCCCCGACCCACGGCTTAGAAGGCCGTTGCTCTATCCAGCTGAGCTACGGACACATGATTGGATAATCACTTTGTGCGATTTCTCACACAAAAAGCGGGTGATGGGAATCGAACCCACGTATTCAGCTTGGAAGGCTGATGTTCTACCATTGAACTACACCCGCATAATCAATATGCTGTTGTAACATACGTTAATATGTTTTTGTTTAGGATGTTAAACCCAAGTCGGGGTGACAGGATTCGAACCTGCGACCTCCTGATCCCAAATCAGGCGCTCTAGCCAAGCTGAGCCACACCCCGTTCTTTCTCAACGACGCGATACTTATTATATCAAGTACCGAACACCTTGTCAAGAACTTTTTTCAAATCTTTTTCAAAAAGTTTTTTGAAAGATTTGAAGTAGCGGGAGGGGGATTCGAACCCTCGACACTGCGGGTATGAACCGCATGCTCTAGCCAACTGAGCTATCCCGCCATAAGGCACTTCGTTCTGTGCTTTTAAATCTATGGGACCTACAGGGCTCGAACCTGTGACCCTCTGCTTGTAAGGCAGATGCTCTCCCAGCTGAGCTAAGATCCCATTGCTTTTCAGCACTTTTCCTATTATATAGATGAGCCCCCTAATTGTCAACAAAAAAATACAACTTTTTTTAATTTTTTTTTAGTATCCTCTGCAGCCCGCATTTATACGTCATTTCTGGGCGAAAAAAGTTTTCACTGTTTCTAGATTATTCCCATACTTCTAAGAAGATAGATCCAAAAAGTAAGCGAAACGGATGAAAATAATGTGGTAAGCATAATAGCATTTGAAGTAAGAATACAATCATTATCCATCTCCTTTGCCATTACATAGGCACTAACCGTCGTAGGTGAAGCCAGCATGATAAGAATTGCCACCATCTCACTTGACGCAAATTTCATTTTAACGGCAATTGGAAGAAAAACCATAGGAAGCACTACCAATTTGACTAAAGATGCCCCTACAGCCGGTTTAAGGCGCGATAGAGCCTCTTTCTTATTAAATCCTCCACCAATGGCTATTAGGGCCATAGGAGTCGCTGTACGGCCTATATAATCGATCACCCTGGATGGCATCACAGGAATTTTTATTTTAAACCATGCAAACGGAATTCCAAGGACGATCCCTATAATAATAGGATTTTTTAGTATATTCACCAAGGCCTTCTTTATGGTCTTCTTTCTATCTCTGGCAGCCGCATCTTTCTCCTTCTTATCTTCCTCTGCCACGCCTCTCTTTGTCTCTTCTTTTACTGCACCGTCCCCTCTTACAGACGATTTCTTACCCATTTCAGATAAGTTCTTACCCATTTCAGACGAGAAGGTTAGAATTATAACCGAAAATATATTAAACAGCGGCACTGCTGAAACAATCATCAGCGGCGCCATACCAGCATTGCCACAGATATTTTCCACAAATGCCACTCCAAGTATTGCTGCGCTTCCTCTTGAAGCCGCCTGGGCGAAAGCTCCAACCATGCTTTTATCCTTTAGGAAAAGAAATGCAAAAAGCCAAACAATAAGGAACATGGCTATAGTGCATAGCATACAAAAAAGCACAAAATTCCCCTTTGCCTGGCTTAGGATATCCGATGTCGCAATGTCATTAAAGAGGAGAACCGGCAATGCGACACGGAATACATATTTATTTGTTACTGATACAAAGTTATCATTTATAAGTTTCAGGCTCTTTAAGACGCAGCCTAAAAGGATCACTATAAAGATTGGCAGAGTTACATTTACACTGAAGATAAAATTATTCATAAAATCAGTCCCTTTGTTAGTACTATTTACTCTTCTTTATCTTCTGCCTCCTTTAAAGGAAGTATAACCTCAGCTGTATAATAGTCTCCATCTATGATGATATTAAGTTCACCATCATGAAGTTTTATAAGATTTTCACTTATTGAAAGTCCCAGTCCTGATCCTTCGGTATATCTGGATTTATCTCCTCTTACGAATCTTTCCTTCAATTCTTCCGGAGATATATTAAGCTGATCCCGACTTATATTCTTAATCCTGAAAATGGCACTATTATCAACAACTTTTAAACTGATATATACTCTTGTTGAAGATAAAGCATATTTATATGCATTGACGAAGAGATTACCGAACGCTCTGAATAACCTTCTTCCGTCCCCATTTATTATAACAGGAGTTTCCGGAATATCTACTACAAGTGTAAGATTTGAATCTACAAATTTCTGCTCGTATTCACCACATAACTGATTAAGGAACTCTGAAAGATCAAAATCCATCTTCTCAAGCTGTATGGCACCTGTACTTACCTTTGAAGCTTCAATAAGGTCAAGGGTAAGATTCTTAAGTCTAAGAGACTTATTCTCAAGGATCTCAATATACTTTTTAGCATTCTCATTTTCTATATTTTCTCTCTTGAGCAGATCTATATAGCTGATTATAGACGTAAGAGGGGTTTTTATATCGTGAGATACATTTGTGATAAGTTCAGCCTTAAGTCTTTCATCCTTAGTCGAAATATCAACCTTATTTCTTAGAACCTCACCAATCTTATTAACAGATTCACCAAGAGCCTTTAAATCACCTGAATATTCAGATGTATCGATAAATACATCAAAATCACCCTGATCAAGCTTATCAAATTCAGTTAAAACCTTATTTATCTGGACAGAATACTTTATGTACCTTGCCATAGCAATAACATCAAATACTAATGCTATACATATAATAAACCAGATATCATCCCCGTCAATAAATAAGATAGAGAAAAAGGCTGCTATATTAACTATAAATAATATTCCTGCCTTTACTGCTGCCCATCTCTTACCTCTGCTCTTTAAAGAAAAATAGTCAATAGATTTGGACACTTTTCTAAAAAAGCTTGTTACTAAAGTATTTCCAAAGAAAATCTTTAACTTTATCCTTCTTACGATTGAAAGATAGATCATGATGAAAATGGCATACATAAGGCCCGCAGCAAAACAGATGCTGATAAGAAGCGGCGTATTGTCATTTTCAATCTTTAGTGATCTTATATACTGGACAGCCACTGTTTTTAAGAAAAAGTATCCAGACACCATCATAAGAAGCACAAAGACAAGGAATTCAAGCGGAATATTATCCCCCGGTACAATTTCTACTTTTGCATTTCCATCTTTATCAAAAGTTCTGCCTGCAAGGATCGTCATTGAAATGATACATATCAAAAATACAACAGCTCCAAGAGTTATAACCGCCAAAGGATTAGCTATATATTTACAGAATTCAAATGTAAACTGTAATTCTTCAAGATTAAAAGGTGTATAATACTGTCCAACTCTAAGGGAATTTGGTCTAATTCCGATAATGAAAGATATTTCATCACTATTTTCATTAGCTTCCAATTCTGTAATATCATCCTGATAAAGTGCATCCAGCTGCTTTATATCGCCTTTATTATCATATGTAAATGTAGTTATCTTACCATTGTCAAAACTTACATAGAAATCACATTTAGTCTTTATAATCTTCTGTCTTTCATTCTTATAATTACTCTTGTCAACGGTCTGTCCATCCCAACTGCGGCCTCTTCCATAATTAATATATACATATGGAGCACTCATAAGAGAATCAAAAGAGACATTACTATTACCCTTTAAACTTTCCAACTGTGTGCTCGAAAGAGTCGAAATATAAGCAAACATCTCATTTTCAAAAAATGGAGCTGTAAGGATTCTGTTTTTTATCTCCTGTTTTTCTATAAGTTCTGCCGGTGTAATATTTCTCATCTGATACTCTGTATATACAAAATCATATGGAATATACAGTTTGTCATAATACTCTATAGAATCAATATCACAGAATCCAAGATAATTATTTATATATTGTCTGGCATCCTTAAAGAATATAAAGTATTTCTTCGAATCATATATATAGAATCTATCACCATCTTCAAGTTTTACACCATAATTATCTTCTATTTCAGAGATTACTTCTTTTTGTACATCAGAATACTCAGTTCCGGATTTATACTCAGTTCCACAAGTATATAATAGATCCAGATAATCCGAAGGTTTCATCACAATAAAACCGCTCAGATCAGAAAAGGAATCATATGCATAATTAAAACTTGAATCAACATAGTGATACATACCTCTCTTATCAGAGAAACCTGTATTTATAAATATCTCATCTAATAAAGAATAATAATTCTTACCAATACTCTTTGCATAATCCGAAACATCAATTTCCAGATAAACTCCAGTATCATAATTGATCGTTTCAATCTTTCCATATTTAGGAATTGAAGCATAATCATCCCTTGTATTAAGATTGCTTACAAACCCCTTTACAGCTTCTCCCAAATACTCTTTAACATAATCAGTTTCTCTATAGTCATTTACCACTTCCAGATTGCCATCCTGAAAGAACCTGTATCTTCCATAAGCTGAGATATAAGCACATCCCATCATCATTACAGCAATAAAACTAAGTATAAAGAATATTATGTTTAAAACTTTTACTTTTGCTTTCTTAGATTCCACTTAATACACTACTCCATCTTTTCAATCTTATAACCCTGACCCCAGACAACTTTCAGATATCTTGGGCTCTTAGGATCAATTTCTAATTTTTCACGAATATGCCTTATATGAACAGCTATTACATTATCCGAACCAATGGCTTCTTCATTCCATACAGCTTCATAGAGTCTTGAGGTAGAGAATATTCTTCCTGCATTTTCTGCCAGAAACTTAATGATATTATATTCAATAGGTGTCAGTCTTATCTCTCTTCCATCACAGACCACTTCCTTGGTACTGTCATTAATGATAAGGCCACCATTTACAATTATCTCATCCTTATCGTCTTTTTCCTCAGGGGCCGCACCAAGCTCTGTATATCTTCTTAACTGAGATTTAACTCTTGCAACAAGTTCAAGTGGATTAAAAGGTTTTGTAACATAATCATCAGCTCCGATATTAAGTCCAAGGATCTTATCATTATCTTCTGACTTAGCTGAAAGAAGGATTACAGGAACATGTGACTTTTCTCTTAATTTAAGAGTTGCCTCAATGCCATTTAAAACAGGCATCATGATATCCATCACAACAAGATGGATCTCTTCTCCCTCCATCTTGTCTAAAGCTTCCTGGCCGTTATATGCCTTAATTACTTTATGTCCCTCGCTTCTAAGATAAATCTCAATAGCATCAGCTATTTCTCTGTCATCATCGCATACAAGAATATTTGCCATTTTGGTTCTCCTCATAAAACTGTTAAAATTATATTTAATAATTATAACGTACCCATATAATAATTCATAATAATTAATATAATATATGTAAAGTTATTAATAATTTCTTAAATAACATATCCCTCTCGCCTGACGGCTCGATGTCTACGCAAAAAAACCGCGATGGAATTTCCATCGCGGATATTTTAAAAGATTCTTAAAGTGTAGATTAAGCTTCCGCAGTTACTGCTTCAGGCTTTACATCCTCTGTAATCTCATCCTGATCATCATCTTCAAAGAAATCATCATCAAAATCATCATCAAATTCATCAAAATCATCAAGATAATCTGGTGTGAGATACTTGTAAACTGCTACAGCAATACCAACAATAAGTGTGATAATACCTACAATGATTGCTACTGAGATAATCGCATTCTTTGCTCCCTCAACAGCACCTTCTTCTCTAAGTTCTTCTTTCTTCATAAAGTAACGACCCACCTTTCGCTAAAGATCTAAATGTGATTTGATTATATCACAGAATTTCATCATGTTCCACAGAAAAAAGATATTTTATTGTTAAATTTTCCTTAATCTGGCAAGGGATGCAAACATTTTCTTTTCTCCGGCTGTTTCAAAATCCACTGTAACTTCATAGTCATTTCCGCCTTGAATGAGTTCTGTAACAACTCCTTTACCAAACTTAATATGCTTAACAGTATCTCCAACTGTATAATCCAGATCAACTTTCTCTGGCATTCCTTTAGATAGTCCATAAATATGAGGCTTTTCTAATTTTTTACCTGTATATTCTGTTCTCTTAGGTTTTCTAAAAGATGTCGGTCTGTCATACTGATAGTCATCGTAATACGTGTTACTGCTTCCATAGGAATCTCTATTACCAAAAGAACCCCTTGATGATCCAAAACCATATCCTCCTGCTGTATCCCTCTCATAGGAATCATCTCTATCTTCCATAGTAAGACCCCTATATCGGATAAGATTCTTAGGAATTTCCTTAACAAATCTTGATACTGCCGCATATTGCGTGATTCCATTTACCATTCTTGATTTTGCAGCAGACATGTAGAGTTTTTTCATGGCTCTGGTGATACCTACATAACAAAGTCTTCTTTCTTCTTCCGCTGCATCAGGATCATCTGAATCAAGAGACATTCCACTTGGAAATAATCTCTCTTCCATTCCCACCATATAAACATATGGGAATTCCAGCCCCTTTGCACTATGAAGAGTCATAAGAGTAACTTTATCACTGTTAGGATCATCATCCTTATCCGCATCTGCCACCAATGCCACATCTTCTAAAAGTCCGGTAAGTGTTGGATTCTCATCACTTTTTTCATAGTCTGTTATCTTATTTCTGAATTCTTCTAAGTTTTCTACCCTGGTCCGTGCTTCAACTGAAGTATCAGCCTTTAATTCCGCCATATAACCGGTCTTATCCAGAATATCATTATAGAGGTCTAAAAGACTTGTCTCTTCATCAAATGCTTCTCTCTTAAATTCTTCCATCATCTCATAGAAAGAAGATAATTTTGCCACTGCTCTCTGAACTCCAGGCACCATCTCTGAATCAGCAATAGCATCATAAAGATTGAGGCCATTTCCTTCAGCAAAGTCAGCTAACTTTTCAATTGTGGTATTTCCTATACCACGACGCGGAACATTTATTATCCTTGAAAGAGATACATCATCATCAGGGTTGGCGATACATTTTAGATAACCAACTATATCTCTTATCTCTTTTCTTGAATAAAAGTTTGTTCCACCTACAAGTCTATAAGGAATATTTGCTCTGATAAGTCTTTCCTCTATTACTCTTGACTGAGCATTAGTCCTGTATAGAACTGCCATATCATTAAGAAGTGCTCCATCATTCATATCGGCGATCATCTGATCTGCCACTCCAAGAGCCTCTTCTCTTTCATTTTCATATCTGGTAAAGAATACCCTCTCTCCATCTTCATTTTCTGTCCAGAGAGACTTGTCTTTTCTTCCTTCATTATTGGCTATAACTCCGTTTGCCGCATTGAGGATATTAGCTGTAGATCTGTAATTCTGCTCAAGTTTTACTACCTTGGCATCAGGATATACATCTTCAAAGCTAAGGATATTCTCAATATTTGCTCCACGGAATTTATAGATAGACTGGTCATCATCACCCACAACGCACAGGTTTCTATATTTTGAAGCAAGCATTTTAACCAGTAAAAACTGGGTATGGTTTGTATCCTGATACTCATCTACCATGATATATTTAAATCTTTCCTGATAGAGTTTAAGAATATCAGGCTGGAATGTAAATAACTGAATAGTATTAAAGATAAGATCATCAAAATCCATGGCATTATTCTGTCTCATGCGCTTTTGATATTCATGATATACCTTTGCTACCTGAAGATCATAAAATGAAGCCCCTGCAGTTCTTTCAAATTGTTCCGGATCCAGGAATTCCTCTTTTGCTTTAGATATGGCTGATATCATAGCCTTTACAGGATATCTTTTTTCATCAAGCCCTAAATATTTAAGAGTCTCTTTAATAACTGTTTTTTGATCATCGGTATCGTAGATGGTGAAATTATTGGTTCCTCCCCTTTTTTCATTGAATCTTCTTAAGATTCTCACGCACATTGAATGGAAAGTACTTACCCATATTTCTTCCGATCCCATACCTACTATCTTATCAACTCTTTCACGCATCTCTTTTGCAGCCTTGTTGGTGAAAGTGATAGCCAGAATATTATAAGGAGCTACTGACTTTTCATTGATAAGATAGGCAATCCTATGGGTTAAAACTCTGGTCTTGCCTGATCCTGCTCCCGCCAAAATAAGGAGAGGCCCCTCGGTATACGAGCAGGCCTCTTCTTGTTTTTTATTTAATCCGTCCATTACTGATCAGATGAAGTAACTCCAAGTTTTGCCTTGAGTGCTGCAAGCTCACTTTCAACGGCTGCGTCTGGAGCTGCATCATACTTTGATGCAAGTGCATCTACTTCGCTTGTAGCTTCAGTTGAATTAAGTTCTGCTTCTGCATTTGCTCTGTCAAGCATTGCATCAGCCTTAGCTTCCATACGTTCAAAGGCTGAAATGCTTGATGCTGAATCACTAACTGAAGACTGGATTCTGTTGATATCCTGCTGTGTCTTAGCTACTCTGATCTTAGCCTTGATAGCATCTCTTCTTGAATTAAGTTCATTAATATCATTAACAAGCTTATCATGCATCTGACGCATCTTCATTGAATTAGCTGTAGCTACTTCATATGTCTGCTGTAATGACTGCTGCTTAACCTGAAGCTTTGATTTCTCCTGAAGGAACTTAGCTGCATCAGCATCATTTCCAGCAAGTACTGCTTTTTCTGCATAAGTCTGCATCTTCTGCATCTCAGCTGTGCATTCATCAAGTTCTCTCTTAGCTCTCTGCTCATCTGCCATAACAGCTGCAGTCTCTTCTTTAACCTTACCAAGATCTCTTGTAAGATTTCTCATTGTCTGATCGATCATTTTTTCTGGATCTTCTGCCTTGTCAAGAAGTGCATTAATATTAGCTGACATGATGTCTTTAAATCTCTGAATGATTCCCATAATATAAAACTTCCTCCTTTAAATAACCACTCTTATTATTGATTTAGGCTTATTACTTGCCGCCACTAGACTCTATTATATACAAAAATAGCATATAATACAAACTAAAAGATTCTACATTAATTCTGCCTTAAAATATCTATGATCACATTTTTTGAACTACCGGCTTCATTTGAAACCTCGTAAGCCTTAAGAAGCCTGTCCTCAGCCTCCTTAATAGTCTCCTCTTTATTGGTATAAAGCAAAGCAAATCTCTCACCTTTCTTTACCTTATCTCCTAAATGTTTAAATAACTTAATGCCCGCTGCAGGATCGATGTCATCTTCTTTCTTTAATCTACCTGCTCCCAGCATAAGTGACGCCATTCCAACTTCTTTAGTATCAACTTTATCTAAATATCCATCCCTATCAAATGTTACTTCGTAGATATATTTTGCTTTAGGCAGCAAGTCTTCATTCTCCACGACATTACTGTCACCGCCTTCAGCTGCTATGAATTCCTTCATCTTTTCAAGGGCACATCCCTTATCTACAGTTTCTCTTACAAGTTTTTCAGCTAAAGACACCCTTTCTTCTTCTGTCATATCTTTATATTTTTCATTTTTAAATATATCTGACATAAGAACCATTTCACGGCAGACATAAAGTACTATCTCGCTATATCTTTTATCCACCTTATCACTGTCAAAGCCATATTTTAAAAGGTCTATAGCTTCAATAACTTCAATAGAATTACCTACTGTATTTCCCAAAGGTTCATTCATATCAGTTATTATACAGTTCACCTGTCTTTTTGCCAGTTTTCCAATATTCATCATACACTCTGCAAGTTTTATGGCACTGGATCTATCCTGCATAAATGCACCATTTCCGCATTTAACATCAAGAAGTATAGCATCTGCCCCTGAAGCGATCTTCTTACTCATGATAGAAGAAGCTATAAGAGAATAATCATCTACAGTGGCAGTAACATCCCTTAAAGCATATATCTTTTTATCTGCAGGAGCTAAGTCCCTGGTCTGAGATGCATCGCAAAAACCTACAGTTTTAACTATCTCGATAAATCTTTCGTCGGAAATATCAGATGAAAAACCAGGAATACTATCTAATTTATCAATAGTTCCACCGGTATGTCCCAGTCCACGGCCGCTCATTTTAGCCATTGGTATTCCAAGACTGGCAATAATCGGCCCCACTGAAAGCGTAGTCTTATCCCCTACTCCCCCTGTGGAATGCTTATCTACTTTTGTTCCCGGTATCATAGAAAGATCCAGCATATCTCCCGAATGCGCCATAGCCATTGTAAGTGAAAGTGTCTCTTCCTCATCCATCCCATTACACCATACTGCCATAAGAAATGCAGCCATCTGATAATCAGGAATAATTCCTTTAGTATATCCCTTAACTACAAAGCTGATCTCTTCATCAGATATTTTTTTCTTATATTTTTTCTTATCAATAATGTCATACATTCTCATTTGTATCACCCCGGATAACATACATATTTTAAAATTTAATACCGTATCAACCCTATAAAAGACTTGTTCCGATTTTTAAACACCTGCTGCAGTTAAGCAGTTTTCCTACTGTTGCCCCAATATCAGCAAATGTATCTCTTACTCCTATACATCCCGGCTCTATATTTTTACCAAAAAAGAGTATCGGTATATATTCCCTGGTATGGTCCGTTCCTTTAAAAGCCGGATCACAGCCATGATCTGCATTTATTATAAGAACATCATCTTCTTTTAATTTATCCATTATCTCATTAAGCCTTCTGTCAAAATCTTCAAGTCCCTGTCTATATCCACTTACATCTCTTCTATGTCCCCAGGTAGAATCAAATTCCACAAGATTTGTAAATATAAGCCCCTGATCAACTTCATCCATAGCTTTAAGAGTTTTATCAACTCCGTCCATATTGTTATCAGTATGGACCGCACGAGTTATGCCACAACCAGAAAAAAGATCATTTATTTTTCCTATTGCATAAACCATGATCCCATCATCTTTAAGATACTTTAAAAGATTATCCTTATCAGGCTTTATAGCATAATCATGTCTGTTAGAAGTTCTTTTTATTATTCCATTTTCTTTTATAAATGGTCTGGCTATAACTCTTGCAACCTGATTCTCTCCTTTAAGCAGCTCCCTTGCGATCTCGCACACTCTATAAAGATTATCAAGTCCAAATGTTTCCTCAGATGCAGCAATCTGAAAAACCGAATCAGAAGAAGTATATATTATAGGGAAACCTGTTTTTTCATGCTCTTCTCCAAGCTCTTTTATTATTTCTGTCCCTGAAGCGACTTTATTTCCAAGATACCCTTTAAGGCCTGTTCTTCTAAGGAATTCCTCCATTAGATCCTTAGGGAAACCATTAAGATAAGTCTTAAATGGAACTATCGTATTTATCCCTATCATCTCGAAATGTCCGGTTACAGAGTCTTTACCTGAAGATATTTCTTTTGATTTTCCATATAAACCAATCGGATTTTCAACTTTACCTATCTTTTCATTTACTCCGGGTATATTTCCAATACCCATTTTTCTCAGATTATCGATCTTAAATGACTCTGATTTTAAGGCAATATGCCCTAATGTATCCGCCCCCACGTCGCCGTATTTATCAGCATCCGGAAGGGCCCCAACACCCACACTGTCAATTACTATCCAGATTATTCTCATATCATCACCCCTAAATATCATTAAAATTATAAAGGACCTCTAAAAAATTAAAGGTCCCTTTATCTTATTTATCAAGCGGAATATTAAGATCTAAAGTTCCAGGAAGCACAAATCTTCCATCTACTATTATATCAGTCTCTGATCCATCATGATTTTCTGTATATATTCTTCCAATCTCATCGAAAGGAATTGTTATATCTGTGTGGCAATTAAAATATGCCTTTGAAACATCAGTACTTCTAAGGATAGAAAAATCATTTTCTCTTGAAACGATCTCTTTTCCATCCTGATTATAAACCTTTTTATCCTCAGCATGACTGTAGCATGTGTCCCCTAATGCAAAATGCGGACCAGTCTTTTCCATTATAAGGATAGGAAGACATCCCATAATATCATAATCCTTTGCCATTCTGTAGGCTGTTGTATTAGTACCAATGGCAAACTCACCTACAGGAAGTGTCTCATGATTATAAAGGATATTTTCTTTTATATACTTCTTTCCGGCGTCCATATCGCTGTAGTTCTTACAGCTATAGTCATCAACAACTCCATCCTTAAGCCATACCTTAAGATCCTTAAAAAGATATCCATTAAGATATACTGAAGAAACATGAAGAAGTCCGTTAAATCCTTTAAGAACAGGTGACGTAAATATCTCACCTACAGGAATATTTACATCTGCAACACAGTTTTCAAACTGAGTCTCCTTATCTGGATTCTCCAGCACTCTCATAGGCACATAAAGGTCTGTCTCATTACCATTTTTACCTACGACTCTTACAGCTTTAGCCTTGTCAAGCACGTCGATCATCGCCTGCTGGATGTCAGTATACTTATCATTTGGAAGATTATTTACTTTAACAGTCTCATTAAATATCTCTTCAAACTTATCACCGATAGATGGCAGTGGATAGCTGATGATAGTAAAACTATACTTATCTCCAGGAATATATTCATTTGCAATCTGACCAGAACGTGATGAAAGCTCAGTAAATATCTTCTGTTGTTCATCTGAAAGGCGGACTATAGTATCCTTTGCTTTTGGCAGAAATGTCTCTTCTCCAAATGTCTCTATAACAGCAGGTCCTGCATATTCTGCAGCTTCTTTCTTATATATCTCATAAGCATTTCTTATGGCATTAAGCTTTCTATCCATAAATCTTCTATCAAGGAATAAAGCCTCATCCATTCTATGATCATATTCAAACTGCATATTGGCAGGAGTACTTTCATATCCCTGCTTAACAACGCCCTTACGTACAAGTCGGCTCACTGCATATCTGTTAACGATAGCAGAAAGTCCCATGTCTTTAAACTGCTCAATGGCACGTTTAACCATTCTTTCCTGTCCAAGATGATATCTTATATTAACACTTCTCTTATCATCAAATGGCACTCTCATTGTCTCAAAACCGCGCCTCATACCTGTTGTATATGTACGAGCCATGTCATCGATTTCTTTGTCAGAAAGAGTATTCATGTACTCTGCAAGACGCACTTCATCATCAGAGATATATTCTCCATAATGATATAAATATCTAAGATCACTCAGATCTGATTTCATTATTATCTTATAAGCCGTGGAGTCTTCATTAAAAACAAGGATATCCTTTGTTCTTTTCTCCATAAGAGGCTCAATGTAATCAAATGCAAAATAGTAAATGCTTTCTTCAATATCTGATATATTAGGGAGTTCCTGCCCCTTCATCTGACCATAGATCTCTAAGAATAATTCTAAAATGATCACTATATCCAATAATGAATCATCAAAGATATACTGAGAAAGGCCATAAAGTTCTGCAGCAAGGAATCCCAAACTCTGTCCATAAGTTCCCAGCATCTTCTCAGCATAATCAGTATTGGCATAGCACTTATCATAATCATTTCTAAGATCTGCATAAAGATCACTATTTATCTTCTTTAACTCATCTAAAGAAATATCATCCAGTCCTTTTTTTACTTTATCATAAACAAAAAGGCAGGAATTGATATAACGTGCCATCTTAGCAAAATAATCTGCAAAGTTTTCACGTCTTTCACCCATTTCCTGCTTTATGGATTCCTCATTTAATTCAGCTATTCTTTTAGCTGATAATTCAAATCTTTCAAGAAGAGCAAAATCTTCTTCGTATCCCATCATTAACAACCTTCCTTTTTCTTATATTCTAGAAAAACCGTAAAATAAAACTATTAGAGCAAGATCAATAAGACAGATCATTATGGATATATGCTTTGAATTAGTACCACCTTCAACTGTATAAAGTGAAATGATACCGAATACAAGTCCTGTTACGCTCATTACGATAGCACTGAGTAGTAAAAGACCTACTTCTTCTCCCGCTCTTCCAAGTTTCGCCACAGCTATGACTACAGAAATAATAATAGCTGCAGCAGCAAGTATCCCCATAATAAGGGATACCACTGTGTCTTTAGCTAATACATCATCTGCAAATCTGTATTTGATCTTTCTTTTTTTCTTTTTAAATAATGCCATATTATAAGCACTTTCTTATCTCATCGAGAGTTTCGATATTATTCTTCTCCATGAAATCTTCAATTCCTTTTATTACCTTTTCAGTAACATAAGGATCATGGAAATTTGCTGTTCCGATAGAAACAGCAGTTGCACCTGCCATGATAAATTCAATGGCGTCTTCTGCTGTCTTTATACCACCCATACCGATAACAGGTACATCTACAGCATGAGCTACCTGATATACCATCCTTACAGCAATAGGCTTTATCGCAGGACCAGACACTCCTCCAGTCTTATTTGCTACAGCAAAGCATCTTCTATTGATATCAATCTTCATTCCGGTAAGAGTATTGATAAGAGAAAGAGCATCTGCTCCTCCATCTACTGCAGCTTTGGCCATTTCTGTTATATCAGTAACATTTGGACTAAGCTTCATTATCACTGGCTGCTTAGCCTTTGCCTTGATCTCTTTTGTTATATTATTAAGTTCCTGCGGATCAACGCCAAATGCTATTCCACCCTCTTTTACATTAGGGCAGGATACATTTATCTCAAGAAGATCTACTTTTTCATCCGAAAGTCTTTCAACAACTTCAACATAGTCCTTAACTGAATGGCCGCAGACATTTACGATAACCTTAGTATCTTTATCTTTGAGGAATTTAAGATCTGTCTTTATGAATTCTTCAATTCCCGGATTCTGAAGTCCTACTGCATTCATCATACCGCCGTAAGTTTCGGCTATTCTAGGAGTAGGATTTCCCTGCCATGGCTGATTTGCAACACCCTTTGTTGTTACAGCACCAAGCTTTGAAATATCTACAAATTCTGAAAATTCAAGACCTGATCCAAAGGTTCCTGAAGCAACTGTTACCGGATTCTTCATCTCAACTCCACAGATTTTAACTGATGTATCCATTACAGTTCTACCTCCTCTGCATAAAATACCGGCCCATCTTTACATACTCTCTTGGTATTTGTATGGAAATGCTCATCTGTTTCAGAAGATTTACATACACAGGCAAGACATGCACCGATTCCACATGCCATCTTCTCTTCAAGAGAGATCTGTGCAGGAATATCTTCTAAGAAAGCGAATTTTTTTACGCCTTTAAGCATAGGTGTAGGGCCACAGGCATATATCATATCTCCTGTGATATTCTCCTGCTTAACAAGATCTATAACATTACCTTTCATTCCGATGGTTCCCGCATCACTTGTTATATGTACAGTAGCATATTTCTTAAAATCATCGATCAAAAAGCCTTTATCTCTAAAGCCAAGTATAACATTGATATTTCCCTTAGCTACTCCACGTTCATAGAAACTTTTTGCAAGGTAGAGCATTGGAGGGATACCTATTCCTCCACCCATAAGTACCGGTTCCTCAGCATCGATAACATAGCCATTTCCAAGAGGTCCCATAACTTCTATACTATCTCCGCCCTTGAGACTTGAAAAAAGCTTTGTTCCGCCTCCAGCCACTCTATATACAAGTCTTATTGTTCCCTTCTGCTTGTTAACATCGCAGATACTGATAGGTCTAGGAAGAAGCTTTGAAGGATCAGCTGTATAAAGAGCAACGAACTGACCTGGACGAGCCTCCTCTGCCATCTCTTTGTTTTTAAAAACCATGCTGAAAATATCGTCAGAAATCTTTGACTGACTCATTATTTCACAAGGGACTTTCCTTTTAGACATACTTTCTACCTCTTATCCTGATTAATTATCTGGCACTGTTTATATCAGCGATCATATCCTTTACAGCTTCACGTGAAGCTTCAGCAAATCCTGTTTCACCAAATTTCTGATATTTCTCATTCTTGTAAGCAGCAATGATTCCACGTGAAGAATTGACAATAGCACCAAGTCCATCACTATTGAAGAAGCATTTAAGATCTTCAGCCTTACCTCCCTGCGCTCCATAACCAGGTACAAGGATATATGATTTTGGCATGATCTTTCTTAAGATCTTACCCATTTCAGGATATGTTGCTCCAACTACAGCACCCACGTTGCTATAGTCCCCATCCATTGATGTTTCGCCCCATTCCCTTACCTTTTCACCAACTAATTCATAAAGAGGTCTTCCATCGATCTGTCTATCCTGGAATTCTCCTGATGAAGGGTTAGAAGTCTTTACAAGAACGAAAATACCTCTATCACATTTATTGCAGACATCGATAAATGGCTGTACACCATCTGAACCAAGATAAGGATTAACCGTTACCATATCCTCATCAAACGGAGCATATGTCTTTGAACCGATCTCGATGGTTCCAATGTGCCCTGTAGCATATGCACCGGAAGTTGATCCGATATCACCACGCTTGATATCACCAATTACAACAAGTCCTTTTGACTTGGCATAGTCACAGGTCTCTTTATATGCTGCAACGCCTGCGCATCCAAACTGCTCATACATTGCTATCTGTGGCTTAACAGCAGGAATAAGATCAAAGGTTGCATCGATTATACCCTTATTGTATTTAACAACTGCATCACAGGCTGCCTCAAGAGTCTCACCCTTTTCTTTGATTGCTTCATCAAGAAGATATTTTGGAAGAAATGACATCTGTGGATCAAGTCCTACTACTATTGGTGCATCTTTCTCTTCAATTTTCTTAATAAGTTTGCTTATCATCTGCTGTTCTCCTTATATATAATTTTAATTACTGCTGATTCTCATCATATACCACTTTACCGCGGCATATTGTTGTTACACACTTGCCTTTTAATTCATATCCATTAAATGGTGTATTCTTTCCCTTGGATCTGAATTTATTTACATCAACTGTCCATACCTTTTCAGGATCAAAGATAACTATGTCAGCCTTAGCACCTGCTTTAAGTGTGCCTCTTTCAGAATCTAATCCTAAAACCTTTGCAGGATTATATGACATAAGACGTACCATCTGATCAACCGGCATATCTTCTTTTAAGACAAGATAATTATATGTAAGCGCTGCTGAAGTCTCAAGGCCTACGATACCAAATGGCGAATCAAAACCATGGGATTTTTCCTCAGCGCTATGAGGTGCATGATCAGTAGAAATACAGTCCATGATACCACTCTTTAATCCTTCAATTAAGGCCCTCACGTCTTCCTTTGAACGAAGTGGAGGGTTCATCTTAAAATTACCATCTACTGAAGTTATATCTGAATCAGAAAGCACGAAATGATGAGGACATACTTCTGCTGTAACATTAAGTCCCATATTTTTAGCCATCTTCATAAGTTCTACAGTTCCTTTTGTAGAACAATGGCAAAGATGAAGACGGGCTCCTTCCTCAGCTGCCATAAAGATATCTCTCGCAGCTATAACATCTTCTACATCATTTTTAATGCCTTTTACGTTATATTTTTCAGAAGCAACACCGTAATTTATAACACCGCCCTGAACCAGATTCTTTTCTTCACAATGACTCATACATACAAGACCGGACTTTGCTATTTCTTTAAGCCCTTTTTCAAAGAGCACTGAATCCATAACGCTCTTTCCATCTTCTGAAAATGCGATAGCACCAGCCTCTTTCATAGCTGCAATATCAACTAATTCCTCATTATTTTCTCCAACAGTTATAGCTGAAAGCTGCTCTAATCTGATTGGAAGTGTGGCAGCTCTGTCAAGAATATCTCTCAAAGTCTCAACACAATCTACTACAGGTTTAGTATTAGGCATACAGCATACTGTTGTAACTCCCCCGGCTGCCGCTGCTTCTGCGCCTGTAACAATATCTTCTTTATAAGTTAAACCCGGATCTCTAAAATGAACGTGAAGATCTATAAATCCTGGAAATACATATTTCCCGGCAGCATCAATAACCTCTGCATCTTCACCGCTTACTTTTTCTTCTTTTAAAACCACTTTTTCTAAGATTCCATCTTTAATATAGACATTTCCAACTCCATGGATACCTTGAGATGGATCAACAATAGTACCATTTTTAATAATAAGATTCATCGTTTCCTCATTTCCAAAACCTGGTTAATATATCAAAATCCTAATTGATTATTTTATCAGATAGAAACCTCTTATGCAAGAAAGCCCATTTATAAAGACATTCTTATAAAAAAAATCAGCTTCAATGTATCATTTTTTTCTCATCAAGATAAAACCTAAGTTTGCTGGCTGCTCCTTTTCCAATAGAAATGCTTATGTGACCTCTGTCAAATGTTACCGTGCTTCCTTTTATATATTCTACATGATCTATATTTATAATGTCACTTCTTCCAACTGTGATAAACCTTCTCTTATCGAGTTTCTTTATCACAATATCTGCAGCCCTTCTATCTACTTCTATTTCCTCATGCCATCCATGGAAAATAAAGTCATGAGTATGTTTCTCTACCCAGAATACATCCTTTTCATTTATAACCCTTATGGCATCTTTATCTTTTAGAAATAAGAGCCCCGGCGAATACTTTCTTTTCTCATATACATGTTCTGCAAGTTTTATACAGTAATCGATAGTTTCTTCATTACTTTCCAGATCAAAAGGTTTCTCAATATAAGCATTGCAGCATAATTCTTTTATCACAGAATTATAATCATCATAAAGCTTTGAAGTTACAATTACCGGCGTGAATTTCGTGCTCTCATGTTTCCTGATATATTCAATAAATTTAAGCCCCAGAGGATCATACCTATTTTCAGCTTCCGGACAGGCATTGATAATAAAAAGATCAACATCTACCATCATAGAAATATATAATGCATCTTTAACATTATAGCATTTATATACCTCTGACCTTTTTATCCTTTTACGTATAAATGCTTCAAAAACCCCCGCCTCCTTCTCATTCTTCTCATAAATAAGTACTTTCATCATCTTCACCTCACACTTAAAAAGGCCTGCAGAAAATCTGCAAGCCTTAATTATTTACCTTTTAATTTTAACCCTTAAGGTTCTTCTGGTTCCGTTGGATCTTCAGAAGGTGGATTTGGCTCCGTCGGTTCCTCAGTAGGTGGAGGAGTTGGTTCCGTTGGTTCCTCAGTAGGTGCCGGACCTGCTGAACCTCCGCCTTCAAATATAGCCAATACAGTATGAGGATCTGATACTTTTGTAAAAGTATACGAAGATACTGCACCAACTGATTTATTATCGACCTGAACATCACGTATGGTATAACCGCTATTTGGTTGAATATAAATAGTTACGTCTGAACCTAATTTAACTTCAACGGATGGTGATATAGTACCTCCTGGTCCGGCACTGGTTGTGATCTTTTGTTTCTCAGCCTTAGCCGGATGCTTCGTACAGGTATTCTTAGTATTCGGATCTTCAAAGATTGACTGATCATACTGGAAGTTTGCTCCCTTAAGCATCAAACGACCAGGATTATTAGGATCTTCAACAACTACATATTCAGTAGTCTTCGGACATGTATTTGTGGCAAGTAAATGTGTTTCATTACAGAGCTTGATCTTCTTATGACCAGAACACCTCTTGGATGGGACCATGTCTACCGCACAATAATCAGTATATGTATCACATCCAGGACCCGGAAGAAGATTTGTATATCTACAAAGAGTAACCTGAGTAAGCCCATCTGGCATTTCCCAGTCAGCTTCTGTGCTCTGATCTTCAATCTCATAGATCTTATCCATGATGTCTGCCCACATCTCTTTATGATAGATTACATTTCCTAATTCCTGGTTAGAATCATAACCAGTCCAGATGGAAGCTGTGTAATATGGTGTAAAACCGCAGAACCATAAGTCATAAGTACTTGATGTAGTACCTGTCTTACCAGCTGCTCTTACTCCACATTCAGGACGGGCAGGACCACCAGTTCCGGCTGCGGAATTAACAACGTCTTTCATGGCTGATATAAGCTGCCATGCAGTTGTCTCTCTCATAACACGCTTAGCTCTCTTAGGGTCATTTGGATTTGTATTATCTATGATGAGATTTCCATCATGATCATAAACTTTTGAATAATAAACCGGCTTAATATATGTACCATAATTAGCAATTGATGCATATGCTGCAGTAATCTCAAGATTTGTTACACCATAAGTAAGTCCACCAAGAGCTGTAGACTGAGTGATATCTGAATATACTCTTCCATCACTGCCAACTTCTCTTTCAACAAGTGTTGTAAATCCAAGATCCTTAAGATACTGAAAAGCTACTTCCGGAGTTGCCTCTGTAATAGCTTTTACAGCTACAATATTAAGCGACTCTGCTATACCGGCTCTAACAGAACAGTAACTGTTCTTATATCCTGAATACCAGTTTTTAATCTCCGTACCATCTGAGAATGCATATGGCGCATCTTCAAATGAACATGCAAGACTTCCCTTTGTCTCAATATATGGAAGGAAAGCTGCAAGCACCTTAAAACATGAACCTGGCTGACGCATAGCATCAGTTGCTCTGTCAAAACTTAAGTTTGCTGTCTTTTGTCCTCTTCCACCGCATACAGCTTTTATATAACCTGTATGCTGATCTATAACAGTACATGTTGCCTGAGGCTGAGGTGAAGTTCTGAATTCTTCAGCAGAAAATGTTCCCTTCGTCTCGTCTAACATGGCCTCTTTATACTTATCAGCCATCTTTCTGGCATCTTCAACAGAATCAAAGATATAATTATCAAGTCCAAAGTAACTAACCATGGAATTTTCATCATATCCAGCTTCTTTTCCATCCGGTTTAATGATAGTAAGGTTATAATTTAATGCCACCTCAGTTGTATCCGGATAGTATGATGGATCATTTATTACATCATCAACGATTTTTTGAATCTTCTGATCCTGAACAGAATAAACTTTATATCCACCTTCATATAATTCATGATAAGCTTCTGATTCACTCATTCCATACAATTCCATGAAATCTTTAACAAGAGATTCCATTATGGCATCTGTATAATATGAATTATATGTATCTGTCTTTTCTTTTTCTTCCGATACTTCCTTTATCCTTGAATATACATCATCTTTCATTATCTCATCATACTGAGTCTTATCGATATATCCAAGATTAAGCATCTTATCTACTACTAACTTACGACGTTTTGCATTATCTTCCGGAAAAATGATAGGATCATAAGCTGCCGGATTCTGTGTGATACCTGCAATTACAGTTGCTTCAGAAAGAGTAAGTTCTGATACATGTTTATTAAAATATCTTAAAGAAGCAGCCTCAACGCCATTTACGCCATGTCCAAGATAAATGATATTAAGATAATATTCCATTATCTGTTCTTTTGAATATAGCTTTTCAAGCTCTATGGCAAGCTTTTGTTCCTGAATCTTTCTTTGAACTCTCTTAAGGCTGGTATCTTCATTCATACCAACATCAAAGACCGAGTTCTTGATCAGCTGCTGAGTTATAGTTGATGCCCCCTGATCAGATCTGCCCGTTGTTATAAAATGGGCACCTGCTCTGAAAATACCTCTCATATCGATTCCGTTATGTGTCCAGAATCTTTCATCCTCGATGGCTACAAAAGCATTTACCAGATCTTTAGGTATGTCATCATAATAAACATAAATTCTGTTTGAATTTACAGTGGAAAGTGTATCAATCTCATTTCCAGCCTGATCATAGATTACCGTCTTAAACCCCTTAGGTTTGATGCTTATGGTACTGATATCAGGAGCATCATCAAGAATACCCTTGATCATGCCGAACCCCGCACCGGCCATAACAACTATACCAAGCATAAATAATACTAATACAATTTTTAAAAGAGAAACCAGTCCTCTTCTTAAATTTCTCTGTTCTTTCGAAACAAGCTGTCTTTGTTTCTTCTTTGTACTGTATTTATTAAAGCTCACTTCTACTTCCTCCAGTCGAACTACAATTTAAAGCATATTTATTGTATACAGTTCGGAAACGATTATACCAAATATGAATTTTAAATACAAGTTGACTACCCTTAAGTCTTTATTAAGCTTTTGCTACATTCTTTGTTGCAACCACATCCACTCCTGTAGATGCCGCATTGCTTACTATAACATCTCCTATCTTAACAGGGGCTGTAACTTCAGCCTTTTTTATTTCTTCCATTACTTCAAAGATCTTATTCTTTGGAATATCTGCTTTTGTCTTTACCGAAGCTACATTTATCTCTCCATCAAGGACCTTAACAAAGGATGTAACAGTTCTAGTAGGGGCTGTAACTTCCTTTGCTCCATAAACTTCACCTCTAGGACAGGTATTTCCTGTTACTGTAACTTCACCATTATCACCTATTGTTACTTCAAGTGCACATCCCATAGGGCACTGAATACATGTAAGATTATGCTTTTCCATATTGCCCTCCTTAATCTTCCACCTTTAATTCTATCTTTGCATCACAGCCACAGTTTTCAAAATATTTCTTAAGGAAAAGGATTTCTTCCATCTTGCCAGGTTCCATAACCTGTTTTGCTAAACTGATCTTCTTTTCTCCATTAACGTAAAGTGAAAGCTTCTTTTTCTTAATAACTGAACCTACTCTGAATCTTACTACCACTTTATCATCCATTGATGATATAGCAATTGTCTGAGGGACTGTATATCTAACACCACCTTCACAGTGTATCGGCGCAGTAACTTCTTTCTTAATCTCATTCTTTATAAATTCAGCAGCTGTAACTCCGGCTCTTTCGGCTTCTTCTGATACATAGTCAACTAAGTCATGTACATGAAGGACATTTCCGCATGCGAAGAATCCTTCACTTGTAGTCTCTAATTTATCATTAACCTCCGGTCCATTTGTAATACGACTGATAGAGATATCTGCCATTCTTGAAAGTTCATTCTCAGGAATAAGGCCGCAGGAAAGAAGGAGTGTATCACAGTCATAATGAACTGCTGTTCCCGGGATTACATTTCTATTCTCATCAACCTTGGAAATATCAACTCCTTCAACTCTGTCCTTACCATAAATCTTGGATACGGTATGACTTAAGTAAAGAGGAATATCATAATCGTTAAGACACTGTACTATATTTCTCTGAAGTCCGCCTGAATAAGGCATTACTTCTGCAACAGCATGTACCTTTGCTCCTTCAAGTGTCATACGACGGGCCATGATAAGACCGATATCACCTGAACCAAGGATAACTACTGACTTTCCAACTTTTTTTCCTTCAATATTCATCATTCTCTGTGCCGTACCAGCTGTATAAACTCCAGCTGGTCTGTATCCAGGGATTCCAAGAGCTCCTCTAGGTCTCTCACGGCAACCCATGGCAAGGATAACGGCTCCCGCCTGGATAGTAACGATTCCTTCTTTTTCATTCATATATGTCACCTGTCTATCAGGTGTTGCTGAAAGTACGATAGTCTCTAACTTATATGGAATCTCTTTTTCAAGAACTTTATCTATAAATCTCTGGGCATATTCAGGACCTGTAAGCTCTTCTTTAAAACGGTGCAGGCCAAAACCATTATGAATACACTGATTTAAGATTCCTCCTAAATATTTATCTCTTTCTATAATGAGGATATCCTGAATCCCGTTTTCTCTGGCACTAACTGCCGCAGCAAGTCCTGCAGGACCTCCACCTATTATAACAAGATCATGTTTTTCCATTCTGCTGCCTCCTTAATCACGGACCAGGATCTCTGATCCAGGAATATTCTTACAAACATCTTCTTCTGCAATTCCAAGCTCTCTAGCTATTATTGAAACTGTAAATGGTGTGCAGAAACCTGCCTGACATCTTCCCATTCCCTGTCTTACTCTTCTCTTTACTCCATCAAGAGAAGTAGCACCTACAGGTCTTCTTATGGCATCAATTATCTCACCCTCAGTTACATTTTCGCATCTGCAGATTATATGACCATATTCAGGTCTTTCCTTTATTAGGGCTGTCTTTTCCTCATCAGAAAGGTCGATCACATGTACAATTCCCTTACGCTTATCTATAAAATCACTCTTTGATTCAGCATTTAATTTTTCAGCCACAAGGCCTGCCAGATATTTTCCAATAGCTGGTGCACTGGTAAGTCCTGGTGATTCAATTCCTGTTGCATCGAAAAATCCCTTTGCATCTTCTGCTTCACCTATTACAAAATCATGTCCATCTTCAGAAGCACGAAGTCCTGCAAATGATGTGATAGCCTTTTGATAAGGCATATTTGGCACACTATCTAAGGCGCTGGATTTAACATAATCCATTCCACTGTAAGTTGTCTCATTTTCCTCTTTATCCATAAGCGCTTCAGCATCAGGCCCCACCATTATATTTCCATGAGCTGTCGGCGTAACAAGGACCCCCTTACCTTTACTTGTAGGAAGCTGGAATATCGTGTGAGTAACGATATCCCCCACCTCTTTATCAAGAAGGACATACTGACCTCTTCTAGGTGTAATATGAAGCTTCTTATCTGATACCATATTATGGAATTGATCTGCATAAACCCCGGCACAGTTAATTACAACCTTTGCCTCTAATGAGTCTTCTTCTTTTACTATCTTTCCATCTTTTTTCACTGTATGAAGAAGAGATAATACATATTTTTCTTCTTTTTTCTTTATATCTGTTACTTCATTAAGGAATTTAAACTCTGCGCCATTAACCGCTGCATTTTCAGCAAATGCAACAGTCATAAGAAATGGATCTACTATTCCTCCTGTTGGAACAAGAAGTGCAGATACGATTTTTTCTGAAAGATGAGGTTCAATCTCTCTTGCTTCATCTCCGGAAATTATCTTAAGGCCCTGAACTCCATTGGTAATTCCTCTTTCTAATAGTTCTTTAAGCTTTGGCTCATTTTCTTTATCAAAGCAGACTACCATAGAACCATTTTCTTTAAATGGGAAATCCAACTCCTTATATAATTCGTGGATCATTCTTGATCCCTCAACATTAAATTTTGCCTTATTTGTACCCGGAAGTGCATCATAACCGGCATGTACAATTCCGCTGTTGGCTTTAGTGGTGCCTGAGCATACATCTTCATATTTCTCGATCACAGTAACTTTAAGATCATATCTTGAAAGTTCTCTGGCAACGCTGCATCCTACAACACCCGCACCAATAACAGCTACATCTGTTTTTTCCATAATTTTTTATTTTCCTTTCTCTATAATAAGCCCTAAAGCATATCATTTATTTTGTTCTTTCATAATAGAACATATATTGCTGAAGTACCCCGGCAAACCCTTGATATTTATCTTCATCAAAATGTCCATTATAATTTTTTTCTTCAATACGTTTGATCCAGACATCTCTTGGAAACGCCTCTAATCTGTGGAATCCAAATAGGCTTGTACAATTTGCGACCTTTATTCCAACCCCCGGCAGATTCATAAGACTGCTAAGAAGCATCTCATTACTTAACTCTTTATTTCTTATAAGCGTATCCAGATCAAACTCTCCTGAAATGATCATTCTTACAGTTTTATAAATATATTCTGCCCTGTAACCTAAAGAGCACTCCTTCAAGCCTTCTAAATCAGCCTGAAGCAGTTCTTCCGGTGTTGGAAATGAATAAGCACCACCTATGTCATGTCCAAACTTTTTACATATCTTTTCCACTGAATTCTTTATGGCTGGAATATTTTTTCTCTGGGAAATGATAAATGAAACCAGTGTTTCAAATACATCCTGCCTTAATATCTTCATCCCATAGCCATAATCTGCCGCTTGGAGAAGATATTTATCATTCTTATCTATTTTTTGGGTAAATTCAGAGTAGTCTTTATCTATATCGAAATAGTCCTTCCAGAACTCCTCATATTCTTCCTTAGTGCATGAAAAATCATATACATAGTCCTTTTTTATCTTTTCTAACTCTCTTACCATAAGAAGCTTATCTTTAGCTACTATCTTCCAGACTCCATCACCAGTCTCATTCATTCGAAAGCACTGACCCGAGTCTGCTATTTTTTTTATATCAAAATTCTTTTCTCTGACTAACATTTAAAACCTTACCTATGATGTCTTTTTACATGTCATTTTTATCTATTATCCGATCTTCTCCAGATTTTTATCTCTTATTCGATCTTCTCCAGATTTTCCTTGCGCAAGCCTCAGCTACAAGTTTATCCCTGAATGCCGGATGAGCGATGGATATCAGTTTCTCAGCCCTTTCCCAGGTAGACATTCCCTCCAGATTTACCACTCCATATTCTGTAGCAATAAAGTAAACCTGACTTCTTGGAGATGTGATGATATCCCCATTAAACTGAGGAAGTATCCTGGAATGAGGTATCTTATCTTTATCTGTATAAATGGAACTCATACATATAAATGCCTTACCTCCATGGGATGCCGAAGCTCCAATAAGAAAATCCAGCTGACCTCCGGTTCCGCTTATCTGCCTTGAACCTGATGTTTCAGCCGCCACCTGGCCATATAAGTCAACAGCTACACAGCTATTTATCGAGACCATATCATCAATTTTTGCTATGATTTCAGGACTATTAACATATTCCAGAGGATAGGCCGCAATTCCCGGATTATCATCCAACCACTCATATAACTCTTTGGAACCTTTGGCACATCCAAATACGCCCTTTCCTTTATCTATAACCTTTTTCTTATTTGTAAGTTTTCCTGATCTATATAATTTTAAATAAGCATCGGAACATAGTTCCGTATGCATTCCCAGATCTTTTAAATCACTTTCTGCAACTATCTCTCCCACTGCATTTGGAAGACTTCCTATTCCCAGCTGTAAAGTCGCACCATCTACAATATAAGGAATGATATTAGATGCAATCTTTTTATCTATCTCTGTAGGTTCTGAAGGCCTGTTATCAGCTAATTCATCATGATGACCTTCAACTATATAATCCACTTCCGAAATATGGATACTCTCGTCATATCCACCTCTTACCTTTGGAAGATTTTCATTTATCTCAACGATAACTATATCTGCCGTCCTTGCTATAGGAGCCGCAACCCCGGTATTGGCAGAAAAATTAAAGTAGCCATGTTTATCCATCGGACTTACTGCCACCATGACCACATTTACTTTAAGAAAATATTCATAATATGCCGCATTGTTATGAAATACCATAGGTATGTAATAGCACAGCCCCTTATCAGAAAGTCTTCTCTCATAAGAAGAGCAATGCCAGCTATGATATATAAAATGTTCCTGTGTGGGATCACACTCAGCCACTTCTATCGGTCCCGAAATCAGATTTCCCCTGATCTTAACATCAAACAATTCATCTCTTCTCTTAGAAAGTGCCTTATCAAGCAGCTCTGGTTTTCCAAGAGTACTTGTGTAGTCTACCCAGTCTCCAGATTTTACGACCTTAACCGCCTCCTCTGGACTACATAGTTTATCTTTATATTCCTGAGTGAAGTCTATAAACATTTTACCTCCAGAATTTGTGCAACTTGTTTAGTTCCATACTGATATTATGCAACATTTTGGCGATAATTCATAGTGGAAAGAGTAAAAAAAGTTCGAATTTGGTCAAAACAGAAACTAAGATGCCCCCTTACGGTACCCTGTTTTTTTCCGAAAATTTATAGCTTATCATCAAAAAAAGCATAAGAAAAAGAGCCACGAAAACATGGCTCCTTATCTTAAGAAATCTAATACCGATATTTAATTATTTCTTCTTAGCTTTCTTAACTGGCTTTGAGTTTACCTTATTCTTTAAAGCAGCTCCTGCTTTGAACTTAGGTGCAACTGCAGCCTTGATCTTTATTGTTTCACCTGTCTGAGGGTTACGTCCTGTACGAGCAGCTCTCTTACCTGTTTCAAAAGTTCCAAAACCGATGAGCTGAACCTTCTCCCCTTTCTGTAACTCATCAGATACAACAGTAACGAATGCCTTAACTGCTGCGTCTGCATCCTTCTTTGAAAGATTTGCTTCTTCTGCGATTGCATTTACAAGTTCTGTCTTGTTCATGATTCTTTTGAACCTCCTTATTATTACAAGCTTTCGCTATACAAGCCATTATACTAGGGTTCTATAGAGAATTCAAACACTTTTCACTAATTTCTTGGCATTTTTTTCAAATTATTGTAAAAAGTGTAAAATCCGACTATCTGACTTACATAATCATTCATAATATGTTATATTTCTTCTTACTGTATTTAGAAAGTTTCAACAAGGGAGTAAAAAAATGGAAACAAAAGAAAATAAAATGGGTGTCATGCCCATAAAAAAACTGATTATCAATATGTCTGTTCCTATGATGATATCTATGTTATTTCAGGCTCTTTACAACATCGTAGACAGCCTTTTTGTTTCAAGGATATCACAGGATGCACTTACAGCTATTTCTATAGCATTCCCAATGCAGAACTTAATGATAGCTTTCGCATCTGGTACCGGTGTTGGTATAAATGCCCTTCTTTCAAGATCTTTGGGAGAAAAAAATTATAAAAGAACCAACCAGGCAGCAAATACTGGCTTATTCCTTATCATTCTTACTTACTTCTTATTTGTTTTCATCGGACTCTTAGGAGTTAAGCCATTTATCGCATCTCAGACAAATAATGCTGTGATATGTGACTATGCAACCACCTATACAAAGATATGTTGTTTACTTTCTATAGGACTTTTCATGCAGGTTACATTTGAAAGACTCCTTCAGTCTACAGGTCTTACAATGTACAGCATGGCATCTCAGATAACTGGTGCCATAATTAATATCATCTTTGACCCTATTATGATCTTTGGACTGTTCGACTTTCCTAAACTTGGTATTGCCGGAGCTGCATATGCAACAATATTCGGCCAGACAGTTGCATCCACCATCGGTCTTACACTTAATATCAAAAAAAATAAAGAGATCTGCCTTAAACTTAAAGAAGTATTTCATCCTACTTTAGACATAGTAAAAAAGATATATCTGGTAGGTTTTCCATCAATACTTATGATGTCTATTGGTTCTTTCATGACTTTCATGATGAATAAGATCCTCGGCAGCTTTAGTCCTGACATTTTAGCAGATACAGCTCAGGCGGTATTCGGATCATACTTTAAGCTTCAGAGTTTCTTCTTTATGCCTGTATTTGGTCTTAATAATGGTATGATTCCAGTTCTTGCCTATAACTTAGGTGCAAAGAAAAAAGAACGAATTAAAGAATCCGTTCTTTTTGCAGTTAAACTCGCTATCGTTATCATGTTACTTGGAATGTTATGTTTTGAACTCATTCCGGATAAACTACTGGGAATCTTCCAGGCATCAGACTATATGATAAGTATAGGTAGTCCGGCATTGAGAATAATTGCAATACATTTCCCAATTGCCGCTGTATCAATTGTCATCATCTCTTTGTTCCAGGCTTTTTCAAAGAGTATGTACTCTCTCATAGTTTCTATCATGAGACAAATCGTAGTACTTATTCCTGCAGCATGGCTTCTTTCAAAGGCAAATGATATCTCTATGGTATGGTGGGCTTTCCCTATCGCAGAGATTGCCTCTGTTACCGTTTCACTTCTCTTTTTCAGAAGAGTAAAGAGAACCATTATCGATACGATTCCTGATGAGATCTCCAAAGAAGAACTATACCAGTTCTAATGTGATCTTTATCATATCATTAAAACCTGTTTCTCGTTCTTTAGATGATAATTCACCTTCCTTAAAAAGGTGATCAGATATAGTAAGAATCGAAAGAGCTTTCTTTTGAGCAGCCGCCGCATTCATATACAGGGCGGCTGTTTCCATTTCTATACAAAGAACACCCATAGAAGCCCATTTCTTATTTACATCCGGATACTTATTATAGAAAATATCTGTGGATACTACATTTCCTACTCTTACTTTCTTTTTTTCTTTTCTTGCCACTTCTGCAGCATCACATATAAGATCAAAATCCCCAATAGGAGCATAATTTCCCGGCAGGTCATACTGATATACATAATTAGAATCGGTACACGCCGCCTGAGCAATGATCACATCGCGAAGATCAATATCATCCAGCAAACCGCCGGCGCTTCCTACTCTTATTATAGTATCTACATCATAATTATTATAAAGCTCATAAGAATAAATCCCCATAGATGGCATCCCCATGCCGCTTCCCATAACAGATACACGTTTTCCATTATAAAGTCCGGTATATCCAAACATATTTCTTACTGCATTAAATTGCGCAGCACCTGATAAAAAATTTTCAGCTATATATTTTGCTCTCAATGGATCCCCAGGCATGATAACAGTGCCTGCGATCATGCCGAACTCAGCTTCATTGTGAGGGGTCGCACTTGACATATTCTTTACCTCCTTCATTTTTACCTTTACACTTTTAATAACATTTTCATCCTGCTCTTTTGATACATTTATCTTATTTTTTTCTCTTATCTTATTTTCTGCAGGCTTTGTATCCCCACTCTTAGTACCTGTTATGTTATACTCATCAGGATAAACAGGAGTTCCAAATATAGGCAGTTGTGTAAAATTAAGATACTTAGCCATATATACTCCTTTTTTCTTTTCAAATACAGGCTGATCTATATCATAAGTTGCAGCAGGTACATAACCAAACTTCTTAAAAAATACGGCCTCTCCATTTGCCACAGCAAAATGGTATCCCAACTCTCTTGCTTTATCATGAGCACCATTTATAAGAAGCCTTGCAATTCCCTGTTTTTGAAAATCTGGATGAACTGCAATATGTGAAAGGAGCAATTCCTTATAACCACCAATATCTACTTCAACAAACAGAAGATATCCAATTACTTTATTGTCACAATCTGCTACAAGAGATAATTCCGGAATAAAAGATCTGCTTTTTCTTAAATCCTCTATCAGGTGAAAATCAGTTATCTCTCTTACAGCATTATGATCAGTTGTTCTTTCTTTTCTGATAACTATCATTCACTTAACTCCCCTCTTTTTAATCTCCAAAAGATCAATTCTTTATATATTTTAACTCATCATAATATAAAAAAGAAAGCAGATTTGAAGCAAGTTCAAATCCGCTTTCTTTTTTTATAAACAATCTTAAAATCGATTATGAATTCATCTGAGACTGTCTAACTTTCATATTCTTTATCTGAAGCTTGCTGTCATTCATCTTAAATGCAGCTTCCTTTTCAGCAGCTTCTGGAGCACCAGTTGCAAAATTATATTCAGCCATTCCGTAAGGAATTTCTATTGAAACCGGAAGAACTCCTTCTTTGTTAAAGCTATTAAGTTCTGTGATGAACTTATTCTCACAGTTCTTATAAATCTGAAGAAGAACATTTATCTTTTCAGCTGTTGTCTTACCTGATACATCGTCACCATCAAGGATAGCCATAAATTCGTCGCCACCCATACGATATACCTTACCTTTTTCACCGAAAGTACGGTTAATTATATCAGCACCAGAAACGACAACTGCGTCCCCTGTTGCACTACCATATTTTTCATTAATCTCTTTCATATCACTGATATTGAAGTTAACAAATATGCATGCACCTTCGCGCGAATTTTCTACCTTAGCTTCAAATGTAGCAAAAGCACGTCTGTTAAGGAGACCTGTTAAGCTGTCTTCATTTACCATCTTATCAAGTAACTGAGCCTGTTCAGCCTTATGAGCTGCCTGGAAGAATGTATTGATTTCATAGTATCCAAGGATTGCTACGAAAATAACAAGACCAATACGAGTAAATCCTGACATGTCACCATTCTTCATTACATAATAAACTATAAGATCGGCAACACCAGATAATACAAGAACTGCAAATGCTACGATAGCAAGAATATTTTTTGATTTTTCTGCATCAGTTACATCTCTCTTATTTGATACAACAATATATCCACAGAGGATTACAGCGATACCAAATACAATATGTGTAAAGATAATTACTTCTGAATAATCCTTACCATTAATCCATACAGCAACAATATTGATAATAAGGTCAATAGCTGTTAAGACAGCTACAACACCTACAGGCCATCTCTTCTTTGCATTTGTAAAGCAGGCTACAAGTGAGGTACCTGTTACAGCAATTAAAGCAATTGAAATGTGGTTAAGTCCACGACATAAACCAGGGTTACCTGTAAGATATTTAAAAATTGTAGATCCTGTTTCAATCCATATTGAAAGAACCATTGCCATAGAACCAAGAGAAACCATTTCAAGTCTTCTGTCTATGTTTCTTTCAAAGAATGTACCGATAAGTACAAGTGCAACACCTACAACAAATACAAGCATCATAAGAAGGAACTGATACATCTGCTTATCCATAAGCTCATGGATATATGAAGCTCCATCTTCAAAATATACATTTTTGAAATATGTTGACTTTAAAGATTCATTTAACTTTTCAGCCTTGATCATGATGTTCGCACCCTCATCCATAGGGATTGTGATAGTATGAATATCTGATCCGTATGATTTACCATAGAAATTATGCATCTCCGGGTGATAATCATAAACTACTTCACCATCAACCATTACTTTGAATACTATATTTGAAGTCTCAAAGCAAAGGGATGCAGCACGAAGATCTGAATTTTCAACGTGCATTGTTATACTCTGATTTGGTTCATTTTCAAAATCAAGTTCTGAAAGCTTTAACTTCTGAAAGTTTATATTATACCAACCATAATCAGCATCAATCTTAACACCGGCTGTATTCTTAATTGCTTTATACTTAGCCACAAAAGTGGTAAGTCCACCAATAACAAGAATAAGACCAATGATCGCACAGATATAAAGGAAAACCTTTTTAACACCTGTGTCTTTTTTGTTCACATCTACTTCTGAAATCTTAATTTCCATTGTATTTAGTGATCCTTTCTCTCTATTTTCTATTTTATTGCAACTTTATGATAGTAGCACATATATTAATATTTGAATATCCATTTTTTCAACTAAAATATCAAAAAATTGCCTATATGTTTTGTTATTCTTTTCTATTTAAGCACCTGCTCAATATTTATACAGTTTCCTTTGGCCCTTACTCTCCCGTATGCTCCCGAGATAATAGTCATCATTGGGGCAATGTGTCCAATGTCTAGATCCATCAGAACCGGAACATTATACTTAGCTAACACTTCAGTTACCGCTTTATATTGATCAAGTCCCATAACAGGTTCATTAAATATTCTAGGCCTTCCGATCAGAAACCCCTTGCAATATCTGAACCAGCCTGCATTTGAGAGCTGCCATATTGCTCTTCTTATAGCAAGAACATTAAGGTCACATGCCTCCAGGAACCATATAAAACCATCATTCTTATATCTCTCCTGAAATTCCTTAACCTTATCAAATTTTGTTCCACAAAGACAAGAAAGACTATCAAGACATCCTCCAATAAGACGTCCTTCAAATCTGATATCGGCCTCATTATCTCTGTTAAGTCCCTGCTGATCTACAATAAAATTATGATGAATGGAATCCTCTGTAACATTAAAAGGAACCAGTGGATTCTCTTCATCCTTAAGTGATTCTTTCTCCCACTTTTTATATCCGTGAATAGAAAGTTTCTCACCTGTCAATACTGCCATGGAGTCATAAAGTGATTCATGCCATTCTTTCATACCAAATGTACCAATACAAGGTCCATAGATTGCTGCTGTATCTGCAATAGTAGGAAGGGTAAATGTAAGATTTGTATTATCAGAGTAACCCATAAAAAGCTTTGCTTCCTTATTCTTTATTGATTCAAAATCAATAAATTCCAAGTCTTCACACATAGTCTCTCCGCCACCACAAGAAATAAGAACCTTAGATTCATTTTGATAAAAATCCATAAATTCTTTTCCACAGCTCTTAGGATCGGTACTTTTCCCTATTCCATCATCTTTTCTACAATTTGGGCCACATATCACATTAAAACCCATCTCTCCCATCTTTCCTATGGCACTATCAAGACAGGAACGATATGGTTCAAATGTACATCCAAAAGAAGGTGCTATAAGTCCAATAGTTTCACCCTTCTTTAGAAATGGTCCATACTTCATCTTAATCCCCCCTCATTTTTTACATAAACATCAACAAATATCATTTTTTTATCCTTTCACAAAAAATCCATAATTAGTATAACAAGAAAACTAAACCTATACAATCTTAAAAAATGCCCTAAAATAAAGTAAGGAGTCTCTTAATTTAAGAAACTCCCTACCTAATATTATTTTACAATATTAAAATCTTTATATATTATATAATAAATATTTCCAAAGCCTTGATTCCATAAGAAGAAGCTAATGTTCCACAAATAGATGAAATAAGGATTATGATGAGGAACGGAATTGCAACAAATTTCAGCACAACTCTGTAAAGTCCTCTTAATCTGAACTTTGATGATACCATCACTTCTTCTTCAATCTTATTTATCTTTACAACTCTAAGAATAAGTACACAGGTAAAGATTGCTGCTAATGGCATCATTACTGAATTAGTAAGGAAATCAAAGAATGAAAGCAGATCCAGTTTCATTGGTGTAACATTTGAAAGCACATTAAATCCAAGAGCTGAAAATGATCCAAGAACAACTATTATTATAAAAGTAACAACAGAAGCTTTCTTTCTCTTCCACTTAAGTTCATCCTCGAAAGTTGATACCACGCACTCTGCCAGTGAAACAGATGATGTAATGGCTGCAAAAAATACCAGTGAGAAAAATACAATTCCCATTATTCTTCCAAAATTCATGCTATTAAATACATTTGGAATAGCAACAAACATAAGAGATGGACCCTTACCGATATTCTCACCACCATTATATGCATAAACTGCGGGAATTATCATAAGTCCTGCCATAATAGCAATAAATGTATCAAATAATGCTACCTGATGTGTTGAAACGTCAATGTCATGATCCTTTTGCATATAAGAACCAAAGGTAACAAGTATTCCCATAGCAATTGAAAGGGAATAAAACATCTGCCCCATGGCAGCTACAAGTGTCATAAGAGAAAAATCTTTAAAATTTGGGATAAGGAAGAACTTAACTCCCTCCATAGCTCCAGGTCTTGTAACTGAATAAATCGATGTTATAAGGCAAAGCACTACAAGAATCGGCATAGCGATCTTTGAAACTCTTTCAATACCATTTTTAACACCACAGAAAATGATAGTCATGGTGCAGATTGCAAAGATCACAAAAAATATGATCTGTTCTTTTCCACTTCCTAAAAACTGTTCAAAGAAAGAAGGTGAGCCATCAGCCACCGCATCAGTTGAAAGTTTTGCCTGATCTCCCTGTATGTACTGGAGAAGATACTTAAGTACCCATCCACCAATTACTGAATAATAAGGAACAATAAGAATAGGAATGATAGCATTAAGCCACCCACCAGTTCTAAGTAGCCTTCCTGCTCCTGCCTCTTTGTAAGCACCTACAGGACTTCTCTTTGTCATTCGTCCCAAAGCAGTTTCAGAAATGATCATAGTATAACCAAAAGTTGCCGCCAGAATTATATATATAAGTAGAAAGATTCCTCCCCCGTATTTTGCCGCCAGGTATGGAAACCTCCATATATTTCCAAGACCTACAGCACTTCCTGCTGCTGCAAGTACAAATCCTATCTTACTAGAAAATGTACCTCGTTTATTCGCGTCCATTAAAATAGACCCTCCTTCATTATTTTTCGCACCAAACTAATATAGTAATAATCCTACGATAAGTCAATACGAAAGCCTTAATTTTTTTCATAAAAAGAAGAAAATGCATTAATTTTTTACTTTCTCAAAGAATTATGCCACTATTAAAACTTTCACTATTTGTATCCCCACCAGCAAAGTGTTCCTTATAAGAGAAATCATCCAGATACTGCTATGTTTCTTTTTCAAATGACTTATATGTTAATGCATTAGGATTATCTCTATGTCCTTCAGGCGCACTCTCCCAAGTTACATTCCCTTCGCCATACTTTTCTCTAAAAAAACTATTCCAGTCTTCACCAAACATTGGGCTCTCTGAATGAACTTCCGGCTCTTTAACCTTGAAAGTTTCTGGCATATCTATATTGGCATCACCAATCTTAGGACCGCTTATTGTAGAAGTTGTTCCAGCC
>CADANF010000020.1 GCA_902789175.1 uncultured Lachnospiraceae bacterium | reverse complement strand
TTTGGATTCGTTCTAAATAAGAAATCTTATTTACGATTCCGAAAAAACTTTGTTTAAAAGAATTTTCGGGGTTGTCATGTTATTAAATTGTTAAAGATCAATATCAAGCATTCAATATGTTGTATCCATATTTTTAACGGAGAAGGAGGGATTTGAACCCTCGCACCGTGTTACCGGCCTACTCCCTTTCCAGGGGAGCCCCTTCAACCGCTTGGGTACTTCTCCAAACGCTTGAACTCTTACACCAAAAGTTATGTAAGAAAGCGGAGAGAAAGGGATTCGAACCCTTGCGCCCTTGCGGACAAACGGTTTTCAAGACCGCCTCGTTATGACCACTTCGATATCTCTCCATAACGATTATTCGCTTGTCTGTGTCGCTTTTCATCAGCGACATTGACTATATTAACAAAGTCGAAACCTATTGTCAACATTTTTTTACAATTTTTTTTAAGTTTTTTTATTCTCTTTTTTTTGTGCCAATATCTTGTGGAAATAAGCCATTTTTTCTATATATATAGTATAAAAGAATCGGAGATTTTTCTCCGATTCTTATTTTAGTTTTGTTAATGTGAAGAAAAATTGTCATTTTGGACACACAATTTTTTGATTTTATTTTATCTGGATTTTAATAATGCCTTGGCCACCAAAAGATCTTCCGGAGTTGTCACCTTGATATTCTCATAGCTTCCCTCTATTATCTTAACCTTTTGGTCTATATATCTCTCTACTATCATTGTATCGTCCGTTATATCTCTATCCCCGGATGCTCTAAGCCTGTCATAAGCTTCCAGCAGCAGATCTCTATCAAAAGTCTGGGGAGTCTGTATCTGATAAAGAGTGCTTCTGTCCGGTGTACTTACACCAAAGCCAGCGTTATCTACAACTTTTATCGTATCCTTAACCGGCATTGCGACTGTACACGCCTTGTATCTTCTGGTAGCTGATATGGAATCCAGTATCATTTTATTGGTGATAAACGGTCTTGCCCCGTCATGGATCATTATAATCTTATTTCTTTTGTCACAGGCTTTAATTCCATTTTCAACAGAATCATATCTTTCTTTTCCGCCAGCAACGATCCTTCTTACCTTTGTAAAATGATATCTTTCAACAATTTCCTTTTTCAGATATTCTATATCTTCTTTTCTTGTTACTACTATGATCTCATCCACTATACTTGCCTCAAAAGTCTTTAAAGCATAGTAAATAAGAGGGTATTCCCCAACAGAAATAAACTGTTTAGCTGTTTTTAGTCTCATCCTGCTTCCGCTGCCTGCAGCAAGAACAATTGCAGATACCATTTATCTTTCTCCAATCTTTAAATTCGGATTAGCATTAAGGGTAATATCTGATCTTACCCCCTTCATATATTCAAAATATCCTGCAGAAGCGATCATTGCTCCATTATCAGTGCAAAGTATCATAGACGGATTGTAATACTTCATTCCATTAGCTTCTGCTGCTTCTTTAAGAGCTTCTCTTAAGCCTGAATTTGCCGCAACACCACCTGCTAAGGCTACCTGCTTCATACCATGGTCTTTTGCCGCTCTTATTGTATGATCTGTAAGCACATCGATGACTGCCTGTTGAAATGATGCCGCCACGTCTGCCTTATTTATTTCTTCATGTTTCATTTCTGCCCCGTTAAGATAATTAAGGACAGCTGATTTAAGTCCACTAAAGGAGAAGTCGTAAGGACAGCCATCCACTACCGCTCTTGGAAATTCGATTGCATGTGGATTTCCTTCTCTTGCAATCTTATCAACCTTTGGCCCTCCAGGATAGCCAAGTCCTATGGCACGAGCCACCTTGTCAAATGCCTCTCCTGCCGCATCATCATGAGTTCTTCCAACTATTTCATATTCCCCATAGTCTTTAACCATTACTATATGAGAATGTCCGCCTGATGCTACAAGACACATAAATGGAGGCACTAATTCCTTATTATCTACATAATTAGCTGATATATGCCCTTCAATATGATTAACACCTACTAAAGGGATATTTTTTGCATAAGCTATAGCCTTAGCAGCTCCAACTCCTACAAGAAGAGGGCCTACTAAACCAGGTCCGTATGTAACTGCAATGGCATCTAAATCTTCTAATCTTGTATCCGCATCACTAAGTGCTTTTCTTATAACCTGATTTATCTTTTCAACATGCTGTCTTGATGCGATCTCCGGCACAACACCACCATAAAGTGTATGAGTTGGCACCTGAGAATATATTACATTTGAAAGAACTTCTCTTCCATTAACTACAACAGCCGCTGCTGTTTCGTCGCATGAAGATTCAATTCCAAGTATCTTTACATCACTCATCGAACTTAAGCTCCTTTAATTCCCTGTCTTTTGCAATAACTGTGCGAGGGAATATCTTCTTTACTTCATTTTCGTATTCCTGAGGCTTCACCATGGAAGGAGAATAGTGGGTAAGCCACATTTCATTTACATCAGCTTCTCTCGCCATTTCAGCCGCCTCATACATAGTCATATGCTTCTTATCCTTAGCCTTGTAGTCATTTTCATGATCACCGTACATGCCTTCGCATATGAAAAGATCCGAACCCCTGGCGTTACTTACGATGGCCTCTGTAGGTCTTGAATCTGTACAATAAGTAACCTTAAGGCCCTTTCTGTCAGGTCCCATTACCATGTCACTGGTATACGTTACACCTTCAAATGTTACCTCGTTCCCCTTCTGAAGTGGATTCCAGCACTTAAGCGGTATATTTAAAGCCTTTGCTTTTTCAACATCAAATCTGCCTTTTCTTTCAAGCTCTATAGAGTATCCATAACATGTAATATTATGATTTACCTTAAAAGCCTTTATCTTAAGCCCCAGCATGTTTATATCTTCTTTTTTTTCTAAAAGCTCTATAAATTTAATCTCAAATGGAAGTTCAGGCGCCACAACTCTAAGGCTGTTTACTACTCTTTCAATCCCTTTGGGTCCTGCAATATAAAGAGGCTCCCGTCTCTCAGCATTTCCCATAGTAAGAAGTAGTCCCGGCAGACCGCTTATATGATCTGCATGGAAATGAGTTATAAGAAGAAGATCTATCGGCTTAAAACTCCATCCGCTCTTTCTTACAGCAATCTGCGTTGCCTCTCCACAATCTATCATTATCGTACTTCCGTTATACCTTACCATAAGCGATGTAAGTGCTCTGTAAGGCAGTGGCATCATACCACCTGTTCCCAGTAGACATACGTCAAGCATATCTATGTCTCTCTTTCCTAATTTTTTTATATATCAAAACGTCGCATCTAACATATTCACTGCATCATTTTCTTCATTATTATCGCATCCTCTACAGGATTTTTATAATATCCTTTTCTTTCGGCTATACTTTCAAAGCCTTTATTTTTATAAAGATTTATGGCAGACTCATTAGACTTTCTTACTTCTAACATAATAGATTCAAGCTTTTCTTCTCTTACCTGCCAAAAAACTTTTTCCATTATCTTTGTGGCATTACCTTTTTTTCTATACTTTGGCATTACCGCAATACGCTCAAGATCCGCATCAAATGGAGTACAGGAAATTATCGCATATCCCGCCAACTCCCTGTTTTCCATATTTACATCCACAAACCAGAGCTGATCCCCGCCTTCGTAATATTCAAAGCTTCCATCAGAATAAAGGATGAAATATCTATAATTCTCATATCTAAAGAGCTGTTCCACCATATCAGCATCCCAGCCGTCAGCAAAGCAAGTGGTCTCCATGTCTGCAATGACTCTGATAAGATTCATACTATTCTCCCTGCTTTAATCTTTCTTCTCTTTCTCTTTCTGCCTGAGACTTTCTAAGATAGATAAGTGAAAAATCATCTGATTTAACCGCAAGGCCTTTTTTTGCATATATCTCTCCGAGAGCTGCAATACTGGACGCTCTCTGTCTGTTCATTCCTGCAGGTGCAAAATGATAAGGCACCTTAAGTTCTTCTTCAATAACATCCTTAAATACTGAAATTCCGTCACCGGTAAATGTTACTTCCTCACCGGTTTCATTTATCTTTTCAATAAAATCATGGATATCTAAAGCATCCTGGTCCATTATTACTTCTAAATCATCAGCAGTTCTATAAATGCCTGCATAGACCTGATTTCTTCTGGCATCCATTATTGGAGCCACAACACCTTTTGAAAATGGCACATTATACGCAAGGCCGTGAAGCGTTGGCACAGGGATCACCTCTTTATCTAAAGCAAGCCCCAGTCCCTTAACAGTAGAAGCTCCGATCCTGAGACCTGTAAATGATCCCGGCCCCGCTGCCACTGCTATCATGTCAATAGCATCCATATCAATATTTGCTGCCTTTAAGATAGTATCTATCATAGGAAGCAGTGTCTCTGAATGAGTCTTTTTATTATTGATATTAAATTCAGCTTTAACAACTCCATCTGTAATATATGCAACTGACGCAGTATTACCTGAGCTGTCTATTCCAAGAATATTCATCTCTTACCTCTAATCCTCTCTTACAACTTCGATCCTTCTATAATCAAAGCCCTTTGTAAGATCTTTTTTTATTGTAACTTTAATCCTGTCTTTAGGTATTATACTCTTTATAAGTTCTGACCACTCAATAAGTGCAACACCTTCAGCATTATCTATTATATCGAAATAGCCAATCTCTTCCATATCATCTTCTGAATCAATCCTGTAAACATCAAAATGATACAGCGGAAGTCTTCCCTCATGATACTCTTTCATAATTGTAAAGGTCGGACTGACTATAGGTTCATCTATTCCAAGCCCTCTCCCAAAGCCCTGAGCAAACACTGTCTTTCCAACTCCTAAATCTCCATCCAGACAGTAAACCTCTCCTGCCAATGCTTTTGAAGAAAGTTCTTTTGCAAATTCAAATGTTTCTTTTTCACTATTTGTTTCTTTTATGATCGTACTCATTTTTATTCCTATGATAAAAATCCTATATTATTTTTTATAAAGTTATCTCAATCTTTTTTCCAGATGGCTTAAACTGTCTATATTTTACGCCTGTCAGATCAAACATCTTCTTTGAAGCAATTGTAGATTCTGAAGTAGCATATTTATCTGAAATATATATTACTTCTTTTATTCCGGCCTGTATAAGTGCCTTAGCACATTCATTACATGGGAAAAGCGTAACATAAACCTTAGCGCCACGTACAGATTCATTTCCTCTGTAGTTAAGAATCGCATTAAGCTCTGCATGACACACAAACATATATTTACTGTCAAGGGCCGAACCGTCTCTTCCCCAAGGCATATCATCGTCTTCACATCCCTGTGGCATTCCATTATATCCCACAGAGAGGATCCTGTTATCTTCACCCACGATACAGGCACCTACCTGAGTATGTGGATCCTTGCTTCTCTCAGCTGATAACAAAGCTATTCCCATAAAATACTGGTCCCAGTTTATATAATCTGTTCTTTTAATTGATGACATATGCCCTCCCTTTTAACAAAAAGTAAAGGACCAGAAAAATATTCCTGGCCCCTCACTTAAAAATTATCTTAGTTTTCTCCAAGATCAAACTTGTCATGAATTGCATTCATAGCACGTTCTGTATTCTTAGCATCGATAAGAACAGTTACTCTTATCTCTGAAGTTGAAATCTGTCTGATATTGATATTTGCATCATAAAGAGCCTCAAACATCTTAGCAGCTACGCCTGCATTTGACTGCATACCAGCACCAACGATGGAAACCTTTGATACCTCTTTATTAACATCAATTGATTCAAATTCCATGCTGTCACTTATGATTCTTGCTGCATCATCTGCATCAAGGCTTGAACATGTAAATGAAATATCTTTTGTTCCATGACGTCCAACTGACTGAAGGATCATATCAACATTGATATTGTTCTTTGCAAGTGCGTTAAAAAGCTTAAAAGCTACACCTGGCTCATCTTTAAGACCAACAACTGCTACTCTAGCTGCATCTGAATCTGAAGCTACACCACTAACGATCATCTTTTCCATCTTTTTACCCTCCTTAACAACTGTTCCTTCATTTTTATTAAGACTAGAACGAACTACAAGTTCTACACCATATTTCTTAGCAAGTTCTACTGAACGGTTATGAAGCACTCCCGCTCCAAGTGTAGCAAGCTCAAGCATTTCATCATATGTAATCTCATTTATCTTACGTGCCTTTGCTACCTTACGTGGATCTGCTGTATAAACGCCATCAACGTCTGTGTAGATCTCACACTTGTCTGCATGAAGAGCCGCTGCAAGTGCGACTGCAGTTGTATCAGAACCACCTCTTCCGAGGGTTGTATAATCATCGTATTTATTTATTCCCTGGAAACCTGTTACTATAACAATCTTTCTCTGCTCAAGCTCATTTCTGATTCTCTCGCAATCGATTCTCTTAAGTCTTGCGTTTCCATATACAGAAGTAGTATGCATCGCAACTTGAAATCCGTTAAGTGAAACGGCTGGTACCCCCAGGTTTGCCATAGCCATAGCCATAAGAGAAACTGACATCTGCTCACCAATAGTAAGGAGCATATCCATCTCTCTCTTAGGTGGATTCTCGTTTATATCTTGTGCCTTCTCGATAAGTTCATCGGTATATTTGCCCATAGCTGAAAGAACAACAACGACATCATTTCCTTTTTTGTATTCTTCGATACATCTGTTTGCCACGTTGTAGATTCGCTCTTTATTTGCGACCGATGTTCCGCCAAACTTCTTGACTACTAACATATTTCCTCCTGCTTCTCTCTTCCATCATGAAGAGCTTTTTTAATTATGAAATTATTTGCTGATACGTATCTTATTGATAACATCAAAATTCTCTGCCGCCTTCTTATATGCAGCTTCAGAAATTTCTTCAGTGATAAAGGCTGTCTCATTTTCAATTCCACTAACAAGAGTAACACCGCCAAAATGTTCCTCTAAAGCAGTCTTCTCAACCACTCCCTTAACACGAACGAAGAATTTTGTTGTAAACGTATCTATATCACCAAGAGTTCTTTTTTCAGGACTCCAGTAAACTATTTTATTATGTCCAAGATTTCTGGCACAATCAATTACATCTGATACAACAGCTGAAGCTGTGGCATGCTTTCCTGCACCTTTACCATAGAGCATAACATTTCCGAGCATATCGCCATGCATCTTGATAGCATTAAATACTCCACTTACAGAATGAAGAGGGTTTTCCTCATCAAGCATAAATGGTGCAACCATGGCATATACCTTTCCATCTATCTTTCTTGCAGTACCAAGAAGCTTGATCGAATATCCTAATTTTCTTGCATATGCAAAGTCTTCACTTGAAATCTTTGTAATTCCTTCTGTATAAATGTCTTCGAAATCAACCTGTTTCTCATAGCAAAGAGAAGCAAGGATAGCTATCTTACGACATGCATCATATCCTTCAATATCAGCTTCCGGATTTCTTTCTGCATATCCCTTATCCTGTGCATCTTTAAGAACTGCATCAAAAGCAAGGCCTTCCTTATCCATCTTTGTTAAGATGTAATTTGTTGTTCCATTTAAAATACCTGAAATCTCATCAAAATGATCCACAGTAAGTGACTCATTGATTGAACGTATGATAGGAATACCGCCACCAACAGAAGCTTCAAATACAAAATTGCTATTCTTTTCTTTAGCAATCTCAAGTAATTCTGCACCAAACTTGGCAACCATTTCCTTGTTTGATGTGCAGACACTCTTACCACGAAGAAGTGCATTCTTTACAAATGTATGAGCTGGTTCAACGCCACCCATGACTTCTACTACGATATCAACATCGTCATCATTTAAGATAGTATCGAAATCATGTACAAGAATCTTTTCAGCTGGATCTCCAGGGAACTCACGAAGATCAAGAACATACTTAACATTAATGTCTTTACCCGCGCGTCTACCTATATGGGAATTGTTTCTTGTTATTACATCATATACCCCTGAGCCTACAGTACCATATCCAAGAATCGCAACGTTAACCACTTTAGCACCTCTCATTTCTTAATAATACATACATAATGTATGCGTGTTACTCTGTTTTGTTCTTTTCAGCATTTATCCATCCGAGATATGCATTGATAAATGGATCGATATCTCCGTCAAGAACCCTTCCAGCATCTCCAACTTCACAGCTTGTTCTATGATCCTTAACCATAGTATATGGCTGAAGAACATAAGACCGTATCTGATTGCCGAATCCGTTATCCGTAACTTCACCACGGATATCTGAAAGTTTTTCCTCATTTTTTTGCTGTTCAAGAAGATAAAGCTTGGATTTTAACATCTGCATAGCCTTATCCTTATTCTGATGCTGAGATCTTTCATTCTGACATGTAACTACAATGCCAGTTGGAAGATGTGTAATTCTTATCGCAGATGAAGTCTTGTTGATATGCTGTCCACCAGCACCACTGGATCTATAAGTATCAATCCTAAGATCCGCATCATTTACTTCAATCTCGATATTATCGTCAATCTCAGGCATGATATCCACAGACACAAATGAAGTCTGTCTCTTACCGGCCGCATTAAAAGGAGATATACGAACAAGTCTATGAACGCCCTTTTCTGCTTTTAAGTAACCATAAGCATGATATCCATTTACCTGAAATGTAACTGCTTTTATTCCTGCTTCATCACCATCCAGCTGATCTAAAACCTCAACCGTAAACTTGTGCTTATCTGCCCATCTTGTATACATACGGAAAAGCATACTGCACCAGTCACAGCTTTCAGTTCCACCAGCGCCGGCGTGAAGAGTAACAACTGCGTTATTTGTATCGAACTCTCCGGAAAGAAGTGTCTCAATCTTAAATGTTTCAAATTCCTTTACGAAATTATCCAGCATCTCTCCTGCTTCCATCGTAAGATCATCATCATTTTCTTCCTCGGCCATCTCAAGCATAGCGCCAATATCTTCATATTCTGAGTTAATCTTCTTAAAATCTTCAATAGTTGTCTTAAGATTCTTAACTTCTTTCATGACTTTACCGCTATTCTCGATATCATCCCAGAATCCCTGAGCCTGCATAGCCTCTTCAAGTTCATCTACTCTTTTTTGTTTTCCCTCTACATCAAGATTCTGTTTCATCTCTTCAAGAGGGCCCTTATATTCACCATAACGAAATTTATATTCGTCAAGTTCAAGCATTCTAAAAACTCCTAACTTTTATCCTGATTATTGGAGATTTTTCCCGCAACAGTTCTTATATTTAAGACCTGATCCACAAGGACAAGGATCATTTCTTCCTATCTTTTTTGCCTTTCTCTTAACAGGATCCTTCTTAACTGTATCGTCCTTATTAGTGCCTGTTTCCTTGGCAACCTGTTCACGTTCAACCTTCTCTTCAATTCTTACATGAAGAATAAGTCTGGCTGTATCTTCCTGAATGGCTCTGTTCATATCCTGGAACATTTCATAGCCCTTCATTCTATATTCAACTACTGGATCTCTTGAACCATAAGCCTGAAGTCCGATACCCTGACGAAGCTGATCCATATCATCGATATTATCCATCCACTTACGGTCAACAACCTTAAGAAGTATAACTCTCTCAAGTTCACGCATTGTTTCAGGATTAGGGAATTCTTCTTCCTTTGCTTCATAAAGCTTCTCAGCCTCATCTAAAAGACGCGCCTTGAATCCTTCTACATCCGCTTTCTTTAACTCGTCCTCAGTAAGTGAAATGTGTTCTAATGGAACGATAGGACGAAGTGTATCATTTAATTCCTGAAGATTCCACTCTTCTGCAGGAACTTCCTTACTTGCCACTCTATCAACATATTCTTCTACAGTATCCTTAACGTATCCGAGAACTACGCCACGCATATTCTCACCGTCAAGAACCTTACGACGTTCAGCGTAGATAACTTCACGCTGATCATTATTTACCTGATCATAAGAAAGAAGGCTCTTACGTACAGCAAAGTTATTTGCCTCGATCTTCTTCTGAGCTTTCTCAACGAAGCTTGTGATTGTCTTATGCTGAATTTCCTCACCTTCTGGAATTCTTAATGCATCATATATTCCCATGATTCTTTCAGAACCAAAAAGCCTCATAAGATTATCTTCGAGTGAAAGATAGAACTTTGATTCACCTGGATCTCCCTGACGTCCTGAACGGCCACGAAGCTGATTATCAATTCGTCTTGATTCATGACGCTCTGTACCGATTACCTTAAGTCCGCCAAGTTCTTTAACTCCATCTCCCAGCTTAATATCGGTACCACGACCAGCCATATTTGTAGCAATTGTTACTTTTCCAATCTGGCCTGCATCTTTGATTATCTCTGCTTCAAGTTCATGATACTTGGCATTAAGTACCTTATGAGGGATTCCTCTCTTCTGAAGAAGAGCACTTAATTCCTCAGATGAATCGATGTTGATAGTACCAACAAGTATTGGCTGACCAGTCTTATAAGTAGCAGCAACATCTTCTACGATAGCCTTCATCTTTTCTTTCTTTGTCTTATATATAGCATCATCATAATCTATTCTCTGAACTGGATTATTTGTTGGAACTACAACAACATCCATTCCATAGATTTCACGGAACTCATCTTCTTCTGTCTGAGCTGTACCTGTCATACCAGCTTTCTTATCATATTTATTAAAGAAATTCTGGAATGTGATAGTTGCAAGAGTCTTACTTTCTCTCTTAACCTTAACACCTTCCTTAGCTTCAATAGCCTGATGAAGACCATCATTAAACCTACGTCCAGGCATGATACGACCAGTAAATTCATCAACGATAAGAACTTCGTCATCCTTTACTACGTAATCCTGATCCTTATGCATAAGGGCATGTGCCTTTAATGACTGAAGCATTGTATGCTGAATATCCAGATTATCTGGATCTGCCAGGTTTTTAATATGAAAGAAATGCTCTATCTCCTTAACACCCTGTGCTGTAAATACAACATATTTATCTTTTTCATTTACAAGATAATCGCCATCTTCTTCAATTTCTGTTCCCATAATAGCATCAATCTTTGAGATTTCTGTTGAAGCGGTACCTCTCTTCATACGACGTGCAAGATAATCACACATCTTATAAATATCAGTTGACTTACCACTCTGACCTGATATGATAAGCGGAGTTCTAGCTTCATCTATAAGAACTGAGTCAACTTCGTCTATGATACAATAATGAAGTCCTCTCTGAACTAACTGCTCTTTATAGATTACCATGTTATCTCTAAGGTAATCGAAACCAAGCTCATTATTTGTAATATATGTAATATCACAATTATAAGCTTCTCTTCTTTCTTCATTTTTATCCTGATTAAGGATAACGCCTACTGTAAGTCCAAGGAATCTATGAACCTGCCCCATCCATTCAGCATCACGCTTTGCAAGATAGTCATTTACAGTAACAATATGTACACCTTTTCCTTCAAGAGCATTAAGATAGGCCGGGAGTGTTGACACCAGTGTCTTACCTTCACCAGTTCTCATTTCAGAGATACGTCCCTGATGGAGAATGATACCACCCACTATCTGAACATGGAATGGCTTCATATGAAGTACTCTGTAATCAGCTTCTCTAACAACAGCAAATGCTTCTACTAAAATATCATCAAGCGTTTCCCCGTCTGCAAGTCTCTTCTTAAACTCTTCAGTTTTTGCTTTAAGCTCTTCATCTGTAAGCGCCTGCATCTCTTCATCCAGGGCTTCGATTTTTCTTGCAATTGGCTCGATCTTTTTCAATTCCCGATCACTATGTGAGCCAAATATTTTTTCAGCAAGACCCATTTATTTATTCCTCCAGAAAATTTATATAAATTCCTCATTTTAAATCTTCGATTTAAAAACTCTACGCAAGGTTATAACTATTCCATGCTACTCGTATAAATATAGCATTACTTTAAGGTACTATCAAGAAAAAAAATCCACGGCATTATAAATATAATGCCATGGATTTTAGTTGTTTTTACTATTTTTGCCAAAAAATTATTTAGCTGTGCCTAATAAATCTGTAACTATATACCACTTACCACCAACTTTATAAGCAACAGCCTTATCTTTACCATCAAGCCATGTATTTCCATCTTTTGAATATTTATATGACACATCAAAAGTTCGGGCACTTGTAACTTTTATATTAGAACCAAACATACTATTAAATTCATCTGAAAAATCATCCAGTTCCGATTTTCTAGCATATTTCGTTCCGCTAATCTTAAAATTCTTATAAGTTACTCTTTCTGTTGGGCTCTTTCCAGAAGCAGACATTATATATTTCATCAGTAAAGAGTACATTTGATCTTGCCCCACATATGAATTTGCCATTTGCTGCTCTAATGATTTAACTACTTCATCTGGGAATGCAGCGCTAATAAATGCTTTGCCATCTAAATTACCCATTGCCTGATAATAATTCTCAACATATTTTTTAACTGATGGTCCACTAAACTTCTTAAAAGCTACCAATGCAAAAACTAAAACAACAGCTGCTACAATTATAGTAATAATTGTCTTCATTGCTGAACCACTCTTACGTGGTGCAGGTGTATATGAATATGTCTCGGCTGGTCTTGAATAACCAGATGAGATTGGATTACCAAATGAATCCACTGCTCCTGGATTCATAGCTCCTGGCATCTGATTTCCTGTCATAAATGGATTTACCTGATACTGATTCATACCCATCCCCATATCATTCTGAGTCTGATTCTCTGGCTTACTTGCTGTTTCCTTAGTATCCATAGCAAGCTGTGGTGCGCCGCAAACATTACAAATGATAGCATTATCATCAATATCAGCGCCACAAGTGTTACACTTTTTCATAGATTAATAAACCTCCGCAATTTTTACTCCCATAACATCTTTATAAAGATATAAAGGATTTATTCTTTCATATCATTGCAATCATACACTGCTTTATCCTTTGTAGCAAGTTGTTTTTTTATACGTAAAACCTCATATTCTTAAACAATCGATCATCATATGCACAAAAAAAGACCCGGAGCCATTATTTATTACTATGACCCCGGATCCTCATGATCAATCACTAATTCTAGAACTCTGGTTCTATAAGTCCGTATGTATTGCCTTTTCTCTTGTAAACTACATTGACTTCATCTGTCTCTGCATTTCTGAATACATAGAAGTTGTGGCCAAGAAGCTCCATCTGTACGCAAGCATCTTCTGGATACATTGGCTTAACAGCGAATCTCTTACTACGATAAATCTTTACCTCATCATCAGCAGCATCTTCTTCCTCGAGGAAGTCGCTCTTAAAATACTGTACATCCTGTTTCTGATCAACGAGTTTTTTCTTATATCTTGTAACCTGACGTTCAATTATCTCAACAACCATATCGATCGATACATACATATCATCACTAACCTGTTCTGCTCTGATGATGTGACCCTTCATCGGAATCGTAACCTCGATCTTCTGTCTATCTTTTTCAACTGAGAATGTTACCTGAACTTTTGTATCTTCGTTAAAATACTTTTCAAGTCTTCCAAGCTTATCGTAGACTGCGTCTCTTAAACCTTCTGTTACATCGATGTTCTTCCCACTGATTATATAATTCATATAACTCACTCCTTTTGTCGCGAAATCAGTTATAAACAGCCGAACCCCTATATATTCTCCTTTTCTTTATACATATTAAATTTCTTCGACTATCTCTAACGTTATACTGATTATATCATAATTGCCAAATTCAATCAATAAAATAATCAATTTATTTTTTGTCAGACAAATATTCTTTCAAAAACCAATGTTATATGCACTATTTTGATTTTCATCTATCAGATAACCTCAAATTGTTATATTCTACAAACTTTTTGGATATAAAAGTTATCAACAATCATCGTTATGTTAACACATAAAATGTTGATAATGTAGATAAATATGTTCATAACCCTTGTTTTGGCATCTTTTATTGTTGATAACTTTATGATTTAATATTTATGGTTATCAACAATTTATTCATAATTTTATACTATTTTCACAAAATTAACAAATTTAAATCGTTTGACACTTGCAACACTTTATTTTTCATTTGATCATTAAACATAAAAAACTCCCCGACCTTACGAAGGAGATAAGGATCGGGGAGCCAAAACTTCATAATAACTATAAAATTAATCCATAAGTCTTCTTGCAGCTGCAGGTGTTCTATAATCCATAGGAGATATGATAATACCTGTGCTTGAAGTACTTGCATGAACAACCTGGCCATTACCAATATACATTGTTACATGGCCATATCCACCTTCATCATCTGTATAGAAAAGGAGATCTCCCGGTTCTACATCTGATACTGAAATTGGTGTTCCATAATAAGACTGGCTTGTAGCACCATGAGGAATTGAAATTCCATAATGTCTATATATAAGCATCGTAAATCCAGAACAATCTGTTCCATCTGTAAGGCTTTCACCACCATATACATAAGGATTTCCAACAAACTGAAGAGCATAATTAACAAGATCCTGCTTTGTAGATGATATTCCATCATTTGTTACAGAAACTGTTGACTGAGAACTACTGCTTTCAGATGAACTTGAATCGTCATCATCATAAGAAGAAGATGATGATGAGCTCTCAGAATATGAACTTTCAGAATATGAATCGTCTTCTGATGAACTATCTTCTGAAGATGATGAAGATGATGTTGTCTCTTCAGTAGTTTCACCCTGTTTTGATGAAGCATACTCTACTTTAAATCTTTCTTCAACATATTCTGTCTTAACATATCCATTCTGTCCATTTATAAGGATGCATGTCCATCCATTTGAACTATTAACAAGATCATATTCTTCACCCTCTGCAACCATAGTAATGCAATCTGCATTTTCATTTGCTTCTGTTCTTACATTAAGGGTTGTAGTATTTATTCTTACTACTTTTGATAAACCATTTGCTGCTGCCCAGTCACCTGCTGCATCACCAAATGCAATATATTCATTCTTAACATATCCATAGCAGTCACCAGATGAGATAAGAGTCCATTCTGCACCCTTTTCTTCTATATAAAGTATACCGCCTGTTGGTACTGTACCTATTATTTCAGAATCGGCACTAGCCTCTGCTCTGATATTAAGTGTACCGGCAGCTGTAACTATTGCTCTGTTCTCAAACTGTGGATATTTAACCTTATTTATCTCTTTCTTTTCATCTAAAACAATTCCACCTTTAACTGCTGAAATTGCTTTAGTAAGATTTGCTGTATTTGGATTATATGATACTGTCTTTGCTTCTGTTACAACACCTGTTTTTTCTGTAAGTCCAGAAGCAGAATTTCCTTCCTCTAAATATTCATCTACCTTTGATGAAATTCCCACATTTGTTGAGTCATACCTTTGTCCTGCATTTACTGCTACAGATGAAACCAAAAACATTGTAGCGATTCCTACAGTTATAAGCTTCTTTGATGGCTTATACATTATGTGTCCTCCTAAAAACTCGACCTCAAGATATAGTATTTTGTTAAGATTTTTTTAAATTTGGCCGCTATTTATTACAAAATTGTTACAACTCATTACATTCCGATTATAACAATGACCACTGCCAATGTCAACCAAAAATTTCAAAAACCCCTTATAAATCCTTGATTTGCAATTAATTTAATGTTATACCTATTAGAGTGTTTTGTAAATTATATTTTAAAAGAGATAAATCTAATGGAAACAATAATTAAAAAAACAAGTGAAAATGGCGCGATAAAAGTTGCCAGTGAAATATTAAAAAGAGGCGGACTTGTTGCATTTCCAACTGAGACCGTATATGGTCTTGGGGGTGACGCTCTTCGTCCTGATGCGTCAATGCATATATATAAGGCAAAGGGGCGTCCAAGTGATAATCCACTTATCGTCCATATTGCAGATAAAAAAGATGTATATAACCTTGCCGAAAATGTATCTCCTAAGGCTGAAGCTCTTATGGAAGCTTTCTGGCCAGGTCCTATGACTCTTATTTTTAATAAGAAGGAAGTGGTTCCTAAAGAAACTACCGGCGGATTAAATACTGTTGCAATACGAATGCCTTCCCATCCAGACGCAGCCAGACTTATAAGAGAAAGCGGCGTATATATCGCTGCTCCATCCGCCAATACCTCTGGTCGTCCATCTCCTTCAACTGCAGAACATGTTATTGAAGACCTTGATGGAAAAATCGATATGATCCTTGATGGCGGCCCTGTTGGGATTGGAATAGAATCTACTATAGTCGATATGACTAGTGAGATTCCTACAATCTGTCGACCTGGTTTTATAACAAAGAAGATGCTGGAATCTATTATCGGCGAGGTTGAGATTGATAAAGCCCTTATTTCTCCTGATAAGAATCTTCATCCAAAAGCACCTGGTATGAAATATACCCACTATGCTCCTCAAGGACAACTTTATATAGTAGAGTCATCTGTAGATGAGAGAGTTGTTACTGAGGAAGTTATAAATAAGATCAACTCTCTTGTAGAAGAAAAGTCTAAAGAAGGCTTTAAAGTTGCTGTTCTCACTACAAAGGATAAGATGTCTTCTTATAAATGCGATAATATTATCCTTCTTGGAGAAAAAGGTGACGGTACAACCGTCGCTTCAAGACTTTATGCTGCTCTTAGAGAATGTGATGCCATTCAGGCAGATTATATTTATAGTGAAGGATTTAATCGAGATGATCTCGGTGGAGCCATAATGAACCGACTTATCAAATCAGCTGGTCATAAGGTTATTCTCGTTTGATGAGGTCTTTCACATTATTTTCTTACTTCATTAATAAATAGCATATATTCTTTATATATGCTATCTATGTCATTTATATATTACACATTTTTTTGGAGGAAACAAAAATGAAAATCGCAATCGGTTGTGATCACGGCGGATATGAACTTAAACTTGAAGTTCTTAAACATTTAAAAGAAAGAGGAATCGAGTTTATTGATTTTGGATGTAATGATACATCTTCTGTTGATTATCCTACATATGCAAAAGAAGTAACTTCTGCAGTTGTTTCTAAAGAGGCGGAGCTTGGTATACTTATCTGCGGTACTGGTCTTGGAATGTCTATGGCCGCTAATAAGGTTGAAGGTATCCGTGCAGCCCTTTGCCACGATGCATTCTCAGCAGCTGCTACAAAAGAACATAATAATGCAAATGTTCTTTGTATGGGCGGAAGAATTATCGGACCAGGTCTTGCAAATCTTATCGTTGACAAATTTATTGATACTCCATTTTCAAATGATGAGAGACACATTCGTAGATTAAGCATGTTTGATTCATCAATGGCTCAGTAACCTGAACAAGTTTCAGCTTTTTTTGATCCAGTAATAAAAGAAGGCGCTTTAAAAGGCGCCTTTTTTCTTATAATATTAAAATCCCGGAGTCATTCCTTTATCATCTTTTTTATCTTTTTTATCTTTCTCATCATTTCTTACGTAATACTTATCTGCTGCATCCATCTCGTCATAAAGTTTTTCCAGATTCTTAAGATCAACATCTTCAATCTGCATCTTCTTTGCCCCATTTGGAAGCACTACAGTATAACCTCTTTTTTCCATAAATCTGATGAGACACATGAATTTAGGTTCATCCAGTAATGTGAAATATTTTCTATTAATTGCATCAATACATGCATCTACAGTAAGAAAATCCCTTGGTCTGATATTCATAAGGATTTCTTTTACCGTATCCTCTACTATCTGCTTTTGCATTTCAAAATCTGAAGAAATCTGCATTACAGTAAATGCGTGAAGATAAGCACGAAGCCATGAATTATCTGTTGTTATCCACTCATTTGCCACATGATATGATTTATTCATATCAAATACTTCCTTCTTCCAGGAAGGTGAGTAATATGAAGCTTCTGCTATTCTTGAAATCTGATCTTCGGTAAGATTCAACTCGTATTTTGAATCAAAATCTTTAATGATCTTTACTCTCTTCTTAACAGATTCAGGCAATTTATAATCATCTGCATTGATATTTTTTTCAGCCGTATTGTAAATCTTTTTCTTATCTTTATTCTTATTTATATGTGAAAGGATAAGTAATATGAATCCGATAACAAAGCCCGCTCCGATAAATGTTGTACTACTGGATAAAAGGGTCACAAGTATCATAACTCCAAAGATTGTTCCACAACCTCTGAAGACGGAGAATATACCCTTTACACCCGAGTGAAAGAATCTATAAAATTTTGGACTGTTCTTTCCTACAAGAGCGTACCAAATAATTATAAAAATAAGTAGTCCCATAAACCCTACGCTTTCTTAATACCAAGAATTGATTCTGCCAGATCAATCTCTTCATCTGATGGTGCTTCTGTATCTCTAAGTGAGTACTCTATACCAAGTTTATCATATTTTGGTATACCTAATGAATGATAAGGTAAAACTTCAACTTTGTCTACTGTTTTAAGTGTACTTATAAAATCTGCAAGTTTCTTTAAGTCTTCTTCATTAGTTGTGATTCCTGGAACAAGAACATGTCTTATCCACATACGTATTCCGTTATCTGACATATATCTCGCCATGTCTAGGATGTTTTCATTAGTCCATCCTGTTAGTTCTTTATGCTTGCAGTTATCGATCTGTTTAATATCAAGCATTACAAGGTCTGTTACTTTCATAAGTTCTTTGAACTTACTAAAGAATGGCTCTTCTCTTGTAAATGGATTTCCAGACGTATCAAGACAGGTGTTGATTCCCTGTTCTTTGCAAAGCTGGAAAAGTTTTGTTACAAAATCTATCTGTACAAGGGCCTCACCACCACTTACTGTGATTCCGCCACCATTTTTCCAATATGTTTTATATCTAAGTGCCTGCTTCAGAACATCTTCTGGTGTTCTTTCTGTACCGCCTGTTAGTGCCCAGGTTTCTGGATTATGGCAATAGCGGCATCTCATATGGCACCCCTGCATAAATACGATGAATCTGATACCAGGTCCATCAACAGCTCCGAAGCTTTCTGTATCATTTATAATTCCTGTAATCTTTTCTTCTGCCATAACTACCTCCTTGGGGGTAAATAATTTTTTTTCAAAAACAGCCCTGTGAGGAGTATCCTTACAGGGCTGTAATATAAATCTAATCTACTGAACCATTAATCAGCACGCTGATTAAAGTCTGTCGTGGAATGTTCTTGAGATAACGTCATCCTGCTGTTCCTTTGTAAGGCTGATGAACTTAACAGCGTAACCAGAAACACGGATTGTGAAGTTAGCATACTCTGGCTTCTCTGGGTGAGCCTGAGCGTCAAGAAGCATTTCTCTACCGAATACATTTACGTTAAGGTGATGTGCACCCTGATCGAAGTATCCATCCATAGCGTTTACAAGGTTAGTAACCTTCTCTTCTTCTGAATGTCCAAGAGCACCTGGATTCATTGACTGAGTATTTGAGATACCATCGAGAGCCCACTTGTATGGGATCTTAGCTACTGAGTTAAGTGAAGCAAGAAGTCCGCTTGTCTCAGCACCGTATGATGGGTTAGCACCTGGAGCGAATGGCTTCCAAGCACGTCTTCCATCAGGAAGGTTACCTGTGAACTTACCATATACTACGTTAGATGTAATTGTAAGAAGTGATGTTGTAGGCTCTGCATTACGATATGTATGTCTCTTCTTAACATCTGTGATGAACTCATGAAGGAGCCATACACCGATTTCGTCAGCTCTGTCATCATCGTTACCATACTTAGGGAAATCGCCTTCAACTTCGAAATCTGTAGCAAGACCTGTCTTCTCGTCACGGATTACCTTAACCTTAGCATACTTAATAGCTGAAAGTGAATCGATAACGTGTGAGAAACCAGCGATACCTGTAGCAAATGTACGTCTAGCGTTTGTGTCGATTAATGCCATCTCTGCAGCTTCATAGAAGTACTTATCATGCATATAGTGGATTAAGTCAAGGATGTTAACATAGATATCAGCGATCCAGTCAAGCATCTGCTTATACTTTTCAATTACTTCATCATAATCAAGATATTCTGATGTGATAGGAGCATATGCAGGACCGCACTGAAGTGGAGCACCTGTTTCCTTATCAGCGAACTTAGGGTTCTCATCCTTACCACCGTTGATAGCGTAAAGAAGAGCCTTAGCGAGGTTAGCACGAGCGCCGAAGAACTGAAGTTCCTTACCAGTCTGTGTTGCAGATACGCAGCAGCAGATTGAATAATCATCACCCCAGATTGGCTTCATAACATCATCATTCTCATACTGGATTGAAGATGTAAGAACTGAAATCTTAGCAGCATATCTCTTGAAGTTATCCTGTAACTTTGATGAGTAAAGAACTGTAAGGTTTGGTTCTGGAGCTGGTCCCATGTTCTCAAGTGTATGTAAGAAACGATAATCGTTCTTTGTTACGTGTGAACGTCCGTCTGATCCAATACCACCAACTTCAAGTGTTGCCCAAACTGGGTCTCCTGAGAATAACTGGTTGTATGATTCGATACGGGCGAACTTAACCATACGAAGCTTCATTACGAAGTGATCGATGATTTCCTGTGCCTGTTCCTCTGTGATGATTCCCTTCTTAAGATCTCTCTCGAAGTAGATATCAAGGAATGTTGATACACGACCAACTGACATAGCAGCACCGTTCTGTGTCTTGATAGCTGCAAGGTATCCGAAGTATAACCACTGAACAGCTTCCTTAGCTGTTGTAGCTGGCTTAGAAATATCGAAACCGTATGACTGAGCCATAACCTTCATCTTCTTAAGTGCCTTAATCTGATCAGCAACTTCTTCTCTTAAACGAATAACATCATCTGTCATAACGCCGCAGCCGATGTTCTTCTTATCTTCTTCTTTCCAAGCGATGATCTGATCGATACCATAAAGAGCTACTCTTCTGTAGTCACCTACGATACGTCCACGACCATAAGTATCAGGAAGACCTGTAACGATGTGAGTCTTACGAGCAAGTCTCATCTCTTCTGTATAAGCATCAAATACTGCCTGGTTATGTGTCTTGTGATAAACATTGAAAATCTTGTGGAATTCTGGATTTGGTGTATATCCATACATCTCAAGAGCTTCTTCAGCCATCTTGATACCACCGTAAGGCATGAATGCTCTCTTAAGAGGCTCATCTGTCTGAAGACCAACGATCTGCTCAAGATCCTTAAGATCATCGTTGATATATCCTGGTCCGTAAGCGTCGATATCTGATACAACATCAGCATCTTCCTTTAATACACCACCATTATCTCTTTCAGCTTTCTGAAGTTCCTGAAGCTTACCCCAAAGCTTATTTGTTGCTTCTGTAGGGCCAGCAAGGAAGCTCTCGTCACCATCATATGGAGTATAGTTCTTGTTGATGAAATCACGTACGTCGCACTCTTCTCTCCAAAGACGACCTTCAAATGTGTCCCATGCATCGAAATTTAACATGTTCTGTTCTCCTTTACATTTATTATAATTTTTTCGATAGTCTCCCATGTCGACTACCGTATTAATAGTAATTTAACTTACATTTGCATTATATTTCATTAAAATCTTTATTTCAACAGCATAAACACATGTTTTTAATTTTGTACAATCTTCGTATTTTTATAGGTACAATTTTCAGCATATACGCCATAAAAGTTAACTTTTCACCATAATTTTTTTGTGTTATACTACTTTTGCTGTTTGAGAACGTTTTTACATTTTAAAAATCTTCTTAAAAAAGCAAGTTTTACATGTAAATATGTAAATAACGAAAGGAAACAAAAATGATTAACAGTATCGACACTAAATCAGTTAATGCAATCAGGATTTTATCTGCAGATGCGATCCAGAAAGCTAATTCAGGTCATCCAGGCCTTCCACTTGGAGCAGCTCCAATGGCTTATACTCTCTGGACAAAGCATTTAAGACATAACCCTGCAGATCCTAATTGGGTCAACAGAGACCGTTTTATTTTATCTGGTGGACATGGTTCCATGCTTCTCTACTCACTTCTCCATCTTTTTGGATATGGACTTACAGTAGAAGATTTAAAGAATTTCCGTCAATTCGGTTCACTCACACCTGGACATCCTGAATATAGACATACTGTTGGTGTTGAAGCAACAACTGGACCACTCGGAGCAGGAATGGCTATGTCAGTTGGTATGGCCGCTGCTGAAAAGCACCTTGCAACAGTATTCAATGAGCCTGGATTTCCAGTAGTTGATCACTATACATATGTTCTCGGTGGTGATGGCTGCATGATGGAAGGTATTTCATATGAAGCTTTCTCACTTGCCGGAACTCTTGGACTCTCAAAACTTATCGTACTTTACGATTCAAATGACATTTCTATCGAAGGCGGCACAAATATCGCATTCCGTGAAAATGTTGCAAAACGTTTTGAATCCTTTGGATTCCAGACACTTCTTGTTGAAGACGGAACAGATATTAATGCTATCTCAAAAGCAATTGAAGAAGCAAAAGCTGATACAGAGCATCCATCATTCATCCAGATAAAAACCAAGATTGGTGCTGGTTGTCCTGCTAAGGAAGGTAAAGCTTCAGCTCATGGAGAACCTCTTGGAGCAGATAATATCAAAGCTTTAAGAGAAAATCTTGGTTGGGAATATGAAGAGCCTTTCTTCGTACCAGAAGATGTTTATGATAACTTCAGATCAATTGCAGAAAACAATGCTAAATATGAAGAAGAGTGGAATAATCTCTTTGCTGAATACTCAGCTAAATTCCCTGAAAAGAAAGCTCTCTGGGATAAGTATTATGATAAAAAGTTAGCTGAGGAGCTTTATGACAATGAAGAATTCTGGAATACAGTAACAGTTCCAGAAGCTACAAGAAATATTTCAGGTAAGTGCATCAATGTTATGAAAAATGTTCTTCCTAACATGTTTGGTGGTGCTGCTGACCTTGCTCCATCTACTAAAACATATATGGATGGACTTGGAGATTTCTCTAAGGAAACACCTGAAGGATCAAATATGCATTTTGGTGTAAGAGAACTTGCCATGGCAGCCATCGGAAATGGAATCTATCTCCACGGCGGATTAAGACCATATGTTTCAACCTTCTTCGTGTTCAGTGATTTCTTAAAACCAATGGCCAGACTTTCATCACTTATGAAAGTTCCTAATGTATATGTACTTACACATGACAGTATCGGTGTCGGTGAAGACGGACCTACTCATCAGCCAATCGAGCAGCTTGCAATGTTCAGAGCAATGCCTAACTTCTACGTATGGCGTCCAGCTGATTCATGCGAAACAGCAGCTGCCTGGTACTTTGCTGAAACTAGTGAGGAAAAGCCATCTGCTCTTGTTCTTTCAAGACAGAAGATGCCTCAGCTTGAGAATTCTTCAAAAGAAGCTCTTAAGGGCGCTTATATTCTCTGTGATTCCACAAAGGAAGTTCCAGATGGAATCATCATGGCAACCGGTTCAGAAGTAAGTCTTGCTGTAGAAGCTCGTGAGATACTCCTTAAAGAGGGTATGGATGTAAGAGTTGTAAGTATGCCTTGTGTAGATCTTTTCGAAGATCAGAGTGACGAATATAAGGAATCAGTTCTTCCATCATCAGTTACAAAGAGAGTATCTGTTGAAGCTCTTTCAACCTTTGGTTGGGGAAAATATACAGGTCTTAATGGAAAGAACATCGGTATGACAACTTTCGGTGCTTCATCACCTGCAGAAAAGCTCTTCACACACTTCGGTATCACAACAGAAGCTGTTGTTGAAGCAATGAAGAGCCTGTAATTCACATATAAAAATTAATCATCTCGCCTGGCGGCTCGATGTCGGGCAGTCGCCAAATGCCTATACCATTGTGCAAGCACAGGTATAGGCACTTGGCTCGTTGCCTACGCAAAAAAACTCCCTCCATAGGGCAATGCCCGCTGGAGGGAGTTTTTTTCGTCCATTATATTATGGCGTTATCTTTTAAATCTGTGAAAGGAATTCAATAGCATCTTCAAATCTTAAACATTTAAAATGTTCCATAAAGAATTCATAAGATGAATAAGTGATCCTGCATCTTGAACCAAACTCACCAAGGATAATTCCAACTCTTGTATAATCCTTTTCATCCATCTCTTCACCGTTAAGATAAAGATAAAGTCTTCCGTCATTAGGATTCTTGAAGAAACTGCTTTCTCCTTCAAATATTCCACTGACAAATTTTGCCGCAGATATAAGACTCTTTAAATCCTTAAAGATATAAATATCCTTCTGATCTGACTTTATTCTTTCTTTATTATCTTTATATTCTTTAGCTTCTTTATTCTTATCTTCTTCTTTATTTCCAGGATTTTTCTCTTCCTTAAGATTTTTTACTGTATTCTTAATTCCATCACCAAGACTGGCAGCTAATTCACCAGCAATATTACCAATAGCATCTAATATCTGCTGAGTATCTATATTCGCATTCTTTGGAATATTGATCTCTGCTGTTATCTCTCTTTCTATAGGTTTATCCTCAGGAGTTTTATCTTCATCTGTTTCATCATCTTCATCAAAGCTATCGATAGTTTCATCTTCGTCAAACTTTTCAGAAATACCTGTATATCCATTTTCAAAATTGTCATTATCAGGCCCATCTTCTGATGATCTTTTAGCCTTGGTAAATTTTGAAAATCTTGTATCTAATTCATCCGGATTATCTACCTTTGTAATAAATATCACAAGAGTGTCATCTACCATTGGAACAGCTTCTATCATAAGTGGACAATTTTCAGCATCAAAATTAATCTCAGTCTGTGCCTTTTCCATCATTTCTCTAAAAAGTTCTTTCGCCTTTTTGCTTCCATAAGCCAGTTCTGAGATCCTGATATCCTTATTTTCTAAATCCTGCTTTGTTAATATGCACTTTATCTTGTTCTCATTTATCTTTTCGAACTTAATAGGAATCACCTCATTTATCTATAATTCATTAATTACTTTTCAAAATAATATCATATTTTTATACCATGTAAATAATATAATATCAAATATTTTGTGAAACAAATTTTTCTTGTTATTTTTTTTAAATGGTATTAATATAATAATTGAACATCTTAAAAATTCAAATAAGTTCTCACCATTTCTGGTGCAAATCCCGATTTAGAACATTTGAACGTTATTTAATACTAATACTGAAGGTGCAGCATATAGAATATATTAAAATATATCACAGTATTTATTATCCTTATTGTCTCTTCACCTTTGGTAAACGAAAGCTGAGGTGATGCTACAATAGAATAATCTTGCACTTATTATTAGGTGTATTACTTGGAAGAAAAAAAGCGGCTGCAGAACTTTTCTCTGCAGCCGCTTCTATTGATCAATAAAACTTAAGCCTCAGCGATTGTTCCTACAGGACATCCACCAGCGCAAGCGCCACAGCTGATGCATGAATTCTCATCGATAACGAACTTTCCGCCATCTTCTGAAATTGCACCTACTGGACATGTTCCAGCGCAAGCTCCACAACCGATACAGCCATCACCAATTCTATATGCCATAACGTATTTTCCTCCTTGTAATATTAACTCAGTTTGTTATACTATACTACATTTTCCAGTTTTATACAAGAATATAAAAAAACTATAACAGCCATAATCCGCGATATTCCTTAAACTCAGCGTAAACTACTTGTTTTTTAATTTTCATTATGTTACTTTCTTATAGTAATACTCACTATATATTATGCGGTAAATAATATATCTTTTTATTTCCAGGAGGTTTTATATGGGAAGAAAGGCATCAAAAGCGTTAGAAAATATTTACTATATGGCTAGATTTAACGCTGCCAAAAAGGATAGTACCTTTACAAGTCGAGAGAAAACATCCCGAAGACTTGGAATTGAAAGAAGTAGACTTGCTAGGATTGAACTCGGTATCATTACTCCTTATGCGGAAGAAATTCTCGTTATGGCAAAAAATTATGATGCTATGTATCTTGCTGATTCATATTGCGAAAATATCTGTCCTATAGGAAAACAGCGAGTACTTGCTTCACTTGCAAATTCTCCAGCAGCAAATGAAAGTCTTGAACGCCTGGCTTTAGGTTTCCTTAGCAGTGTTCAGAGTATAGATGATATTACCGAAAAACTCATTAATATCTCTAAAGATGGTTCTGTTTCCAATAATGAATTTGAAAGCTTCCATGAAGTTCTTGTTTCAATGAATTCATTATCTCAGAATATTAAAAACATAAAGGAATGGATCTTAAGCGACCCATCCCTTAAAGCTAAATTCTATAACGATGTTAAGGATGTTTGATCAAAGGTCTATTGACTCCTGATAAACATCTCTCTTAGGTATGTTCCTGTCTGAAGCTACCTGTTTTACAGCTTCTTTCTTGGACATACCTTTTTTTATATACATTTCAATATGTTCTTTAATTGTTATATCTTCCCACTTCTTAGTCTCTTCTTCCTTCTTTTCACTGAAAGACTTACCTCTTATTACAAGAACATACTCTCCACGAGGATCCTCTTCATCAAACAATGCAACAGCACTCTTAAAATCTGTACGATAAAATGTTTCATGTTTCTTTGTTATCTCTTTACAGATTGTAAGACTTCTATCCTCTCCAAAAATATCCATCAACTCTTTTAAAGTCTTCTTTAATCTATGAGGCGCCTCATAGATTATCATTGTCCTTGTCTCATTTTTTAATTCAGAAAGAACCTCTTCTCTTTCTTTCTTATCCTGTGGAAGGAATGCTTCAAACGAAAATCTTCTTGTAGGCTGACCGGAGGCAATAAGTGCATTAACAGCAGCACAGGCCCCAGGTATTGGTACAACTTTTATCCCATTTGAAAATGCCTTTTCACAAAGCACTTCTCCCGGATCAGATATTCCAGGTGTTCCAGCATCTGTTATAACTGCAACACTTTCTCCCATAAGAAGCTTATCAATCAGTACATCTGCCTTATCATATTTATTGAATTCATGATAAGAAGTCATAGGTTTCTTAATTTCAAAATGATTCAAAAGCTTTATGGAATTTCTTGTATCCTCAGCTGCAATTATATCTACTTCATTTAAAATCTTAACAGCTCTGAAAGTCATATCCTCCAGATTGCCTATTGGAGTTGCCACAAGATATAAAATTCCACTTTTTTCATTAGATTTTTCCATAAATACTCAGCAGCTCCTTTGTATAATTTCTTTCTTTATCATAAACATTAAGTGCCGGATCTATCTTCATAAATGGCTTTCCATAATGCGTAGCTTCTATTAAGACCATTGATGGCTCAGATTCATAATCAGACTGGACCATTCTAAGCCGTTTTGGCTCAAGTCTATATTTTGACATTAATGTCATTATCTGAGGTAATCTGAAAGGCTTATGAACCATGGCAAAATTACCGTTTGGTTTTAAAAGATAAGCCGCGGCACTTATCACATCTTCCAGATTAAGAAGTATCTCATGCCTTGCAATATTTACCGGCTGATTAGGATTTTTAAGTCCATAACTTTCTTCTATATAAGGAGGATTACAGGTAACAGTATCAATACTTTCTCTTTTAAAATAATCTTTAATATTCTTTATATCAGCATTTATAATATCGATATTCTCCTCAACCTTATTTAATCTAACAGAGCGTCTTGCCATGTCTGCCATATGTTCCTGAATCTCTATTCCTGTGATATGGCCGCCTTTTTTCTTGGCACATAAAAGAAGAGGAATGATTCCGTTACCAGAACACATATCCACTACTTTTGCATTTTTCTTAACAGTAACATAATTTGAAAGAAGTACTGCATCCATACCAAAACAGAAAAATGAAGGGTCCTGAATAATACAGAACCCATTACATTCAAGATCATCTATTCTTTCATTTTTAAGAACTTTTCCGTCATTAATCATTGAATTTAGATTTTCCTTCTTTTCTTTCTAAGGCCTCTAATTCCTTTAATTCATCCTGAGCTGCTTTATCTGCCTGCTGATCAAATTTCTTTTTACGTTTACCAGGCTTGATCTTAAGGTCATCAACACCTCTTTCAATGATATCCTTATTTCCTTCTTCATCAGTGATAAGGATCTTTACTTTCTGTCTTAATACACTTACAGAAGAAACTTCACCTACTACACCATCTGATGTTGTTACAGTGTCACCAACATTTGGAAGTTTTGAATTAAGATATTCATAAGTCTCTTCCTCATACTTAAGACAGCACATAAGTCTTCCACATACACCGGAAATCTTTGTTGGATTAAGAGAAAGACTCTGTTCCTTAGCCATCTTTATAGATACAGGAATAAATTCATTTAAATAGCTATGGCAGCAAAGTTCCCTTCCGCACATACCTATACCACCCTGAATCTTTGCTTCATCTCTAACACCTATCTGTCTTAATTCAATTCTTGTTCTGAAAACAGCAGCTAAGTCTTTAACTAATTCTCTGAAATCAACTCGTCCATCTGCTGTAAAATAAAAAAGAACCTTATTATTATCAAATGTATATTCAGCAGCAATAAGCTTCATCTTAAGTCCGTGAGCCTTTATCTTCTCACAGCAGATATTAAACGCCTCTACTGACTTTTCTTTATTTGTTTCATATTTCTTAGAGTCATCTTCTGTAGCAACTCTAATGATTGGCTTTAAGGTATCGATTATCTTCTCATCTTCTATCTGTCTTTTTCCGAGAACTACCTTACCATATTCAACGCCTCTTGCAGTCTCAACTATTACATTTGTACCCACTTCACAGACATTATCCATTGGGTCAAAGAAATAAATCTTTCCATTCTGTCTGAAACGGACACCTATAACATTTTTCATTACTAAATCTCCTTAAGTGTCATAATAAGAAGTCTCATAACATCCTCAAGACGAGCATTGGCTGATAACCTTTCCTTAGCTCTCTCGATAGCTTTTGCTTTTGCTTCAATCTCATTAAATGACAAATACTTTGACTGTTCCTTGATAGTAGAATACTGTTCTTTAAAAATGATCCTATCAGGATTACCAGTTACTTTTAACATAAGTACATCTCTATACCACATCATCATAAGATCAAGGTATTCACATGTATTGACCATATATCCGCTTGTTCCCAGGAGAATGAATTTAATATCTTCCATATCCATCTCATATATACGGGTTTCAAGATCGATAACTGATTCTACAAGTTTTTCATATTCTGTATTAGTGGCAAGTCTTATTGCCTTACCTAAATTACCCTGAGAATATTCAAATGCAAATTTTGCCTTATCCTTTGGAATATTATAATTCTTCATAAGATAATCGATTATATCATTCTCTTTTACAGGTTTAGTTGAAAGAGTGATACATCTTGACTGAATAGTTGGCAGTAATTTATCTAATGCCGTTGAAAGAAGGATGATTATAGCATAGTGTGGCGGCTCCTCAATTGTCTTAAGAAGCGCATTCTGAGCCTGAATATTCATCTTCTCTGCACCATCAATTATATAAATCTTATATTTTGACTGATATGGCTTAATGGAAATGGTATTAACTACCTGCTCCCTTATCTCATCAACTGAAATGATATTTGGTTTTTCATGCTTAACATAGATAATATCCGGATGATTTGAAGAATCTGCCTGCTTGCAGGATTTACATTCATTACAAGCATCTTCTCCCCCTTTCTCGCATAAAAGGGTCTTAGCATAGGAAAAGGCTAATGCCATTCTTCCGCTGCCTTCTTCACCACATATTATATATGCATGACTTACTCTGCCTATTTCTATAGAACTCTTAAAATGTTTAATTATATCTTCATGTCCTACTATAGATTTAAAATCCATAAGAATCCCTCCATTCATATATAGAGAATTCTGCTACCTACTCTATAATACTTTTGACCTTAACTTTTATCATATCACATATTTCATCTATCGGTAAAGAAGCATCTATCTTTACAATTCTCTCTGGGTCTCGATCTGCCAATGTTCTGTAACCTTCAGCAACCTTTTTATGGAATTCGATACTTTCTAACTCCATACGGTCAAGCTCAGCCTGATTCTTCTTTCTTCTGATTCCTTCTTCAGCACAGAGATCCAGTAAAAATGTTACCTGTGGCACATACTTTCCTATAGCATGTGCATTTACACTATAAACAGTCTCTATGCCAAGACCTCTTGCTATTCCCTGATATACAACAGATGAATCAACAAACCTGTCACTTATAACAGCTTTTCCCTCCTCAATAGAAGGTCCTATAACTTCATTTACAAGCTGTGCCCTTGCTGATGCATAGAGTAAAAGTTCCGTCATAGGATTCATCTCCTGATAGTCTTTATTAAGTATTATCTCTCTTATCTTTTCGCTTATTCTTGTTCCCCCTGGCTCACGGGTAATGATAACATCATAGCCTTTTTCCTTAAGGTAATCACTGAGGAGCGCAATCTGTGTTGACTTGCCGGATCCATCAGGTCCTTCCATTGTAATAAAAATCCCCTTACTCATAGTCTTTTTCAACTTCCTTACTGATATTACTGATAATGATCTGTTCCTGATCAAAGATATGTGTTTTCATCATATTCTTTGCTCCATCTACATTTCCCTCAAGTATAGCTTCTGTTATAGCTCTATGTTCATTTATCAGTTTTTCATGATAACTAAAATCTTTTATATATTCAAATCTGTATCTATAGACCTGCTCTCTTAAACTATGAGCAATACTTATAAGTCTCTTATTCTTTGTTGCTTCAAAAATGATATCATGGAATTTCTCATCACATTCTACCATTTCCATAACAACCTTTTTTGCCGCAGCATCTTCAAAAGCCTTCTGTCTTAATTTAAGAGTTTCTTTCTCATCTTCATTTATCCTGTCACAGGCAAGTCTTACTGACAGATCTTCAATAGCCATTCTTACTTCAAGTGCATCCTTTAAATCCTGGATAGTGATTTTTGCAACCTCTGCCCCTCTTCTTGGAATCATCACTACAAGGCCTTCTAATTCAAGCATTCTTATAGCTTCTCTTACTGGAGTTCTACTTACTTCTAATTTCTTAGCCAGTTTTTCTTCCATAAGTCTCTCACCAGGTGCAAGTTCACCTTTAATAATAGCCTTTCTAAGTGCTTTAAAGACAAGCTCTCGTAAAGGAAGGTATTCACTCTGGTCAATTTCAAGTTTCATACATTTTCCTCCTTAAATCTCTGGTGTTCCCACTACAAATAAATCTGCTTTTAATCTTTCTTTTGAAAGTTCTTTTTCCAAGAGAATTTTAATCTTATCAACCTTTCTTTTATCATCATAAATTCCGAATACCGTTGGTCCGGAACCTGTCATCATAGAAACAATTGCATCATTTCTATTCATTATATCTTCTATCATTTCAATTGCTTTAACGCCTTTTCTTGTAACCGGTTCAAGCACATTTCCCATATTATTTTTAACAGCAGCTATATCTTTTCTTTCAATAGCTGTAATAAGTTTTTCAATATTCGGATGATTCACTTCTAAAAGACTGTCATAAGCTTCATACATCTCTTTTGTTGAAATGCCGCCTTCAGGTTTTGCAATAAGATAATATAAATTATCAGGCATTGCACTTATATCATCCAATATTTCTCCTATGCCTCTTGCTCTCTTTGTTTTGCCCACAAGACAGTAAGGAACATCTGCACCTAATCTAACTCCTATTTCTTTCATCTCATCTATAGATAAATTAAGTGAAAAAAGTTCATTCATCGCTTTTATTGAAGCAGCACAATCTGTACTTCCGCCAGCCATACCAGCAGCCGCAGGAATTCTCTTATCAAGGATAACTTTAACTGAATCCTTGATATTATATAATTCCATCATTAATTTTATTGCTTTTGTAATTAGATTTTTATCATCCAATGGGATATTAGGATCAGGTTTTTTTAATTCTATAACTACCTCACCCTTTTTATCTTCAATTATTTCGAAAGAAAGAATATCGAACAGGTTTATATCCTGCATTATCATATCAACAAGATGATAGCCATCGTCTCTTCTTCCTACAATATCAAGAGCGATATTGATCTTTGCAAATGCTTTTAATGTAATCATAGAACCTCTCTAAATCAAAAATTATCAGCAAAATAAAAACAATTCATACAAATTGTTTTTTGTATAGCTGTATTTTGTATACAATATATTGTACTAATTTTGGTACAATCCTGCAATATGTAAAAGGTGACAAAACTGTGACAATTTTTATAACTAATTTTTAATGAATCCTTGACACAACTATATCTATTTGGTATTATGTTTAAGCGTGCTATTTGCATGAGATGTATATTATCCACAGATTCTGATTTAAACAGAAACTTGGTTAGGGTCATACATCAGCTTTTGGAGATGTACTCAAGAGGCTGAAGAGGCGCCCCTGCTAAGGGTGTAGGTCGAGCAATCGGCGCGAGGGTTCAAATCCCTCCATCTCCGTTTTATCTAAAACATCAAAATAAAGTTGACTTAGTGTTGACATAATTGACATTTCCAATTATAATTTATTTTGCTGTTTAGGATAAACATTATTTATGTTAGATTATACAATTTTCCTCGATAGCTCAATGGTAGAGCACTGTGGCGAGTTCCCAGTTTCTATTGTAGCTTGGATTTTACAATTTTCCTCGATAGCTCAATGGTAGAGCACTCGGCTGTTAACCGAGTTGTTGTAGGTTCGAGCCCTACTCGGGGAGCTCGAATGATAACAAACTATCATTCAATTAAATATGGTGGCGTAGCCAAGCGGTAAGGCATGGGTCTGCAACACCCTGATCATCGGTTCAAATCCGATCGCTACCTCTAAAAAACTCAGCTGATTGCTGAGTTTTTTTATTTTCCAGTTTAATATAAAAATACCTTTAAAACATCTTTATAACTTTATAATAAAAAAAAAGATGTCTTTAGAACATCTTTCCTTTATAAGCTTCTCTTGGCATCATATCAAAATCATAAGTCTTTAACTCTTCTATACTGTAAAGATTTGTATGACTGCCTTCATGAACCATCAGATTAGATGATTCTCCTAATTGAACTACCACAACCGGCTTATTTGTAGCATAAGCATATCCACATTCCCAGGCTGTTCCAGAATCACTATAATTACCCCAATAAAGCATAACAACCACTTCACACCAATCAATTGCTGCTTTATCATTTAAAAATGTTTCTTTACTCCAGGCTCCGCTTCCTACATTTCCTTCTCTCGTCTCATGTTCTCTTGGAGAAAATAAAGAAAATCCTCTTTCTTTTAATATGTTTTCAGCCTGACCTAAAACTTCACATTCTTTTTCATTAAAAAATGGTGATGCCAGATATACTCTCATTAGTTATCTCCTTATAAATTAAATAATATATGATAATATAAAAGCAATCACTGCAACTGACACTAATTCTATAAACAGTATGAGAATCTTATATGAATCAACGGCCTGTTGAAAATCTTCATGACGAACTTCTTCATATTTGTAAGCTTCTGCTTTATATACATACTCAGTTGTTCTATATTCAGCAACATTACTCTTAAGTTCTTTTAATTTCATAAGCTGGTTATCACAATGGAATCTTTCCATGTATATGCTTTTATACTCACCCTGCTTCAATTTAAATATAGAAAGATTTCCTTCCTGATACATAAGATCAAAGATATTTCTAATCGCTTTGTATACAAAAAATAAATCAACTAATAAAAATCCAACTGAAAAAACTATAAGAATAGAATCATATATCTTTTGTGGTCCTGAATTAGGAATTCTTATACTTTTAATACTTTCTGCACCCATAAGAATAGTAATTACAGTAATTATCACAGCAATTACAATACTTGAATACATCTTTTCCTTCTTCTTTTCTATTTTAAGTTTAATTCCTTTTAACTGATCCTTATAGAGATTTTCAACAAAATCGATGTTTTTAAGTGCCTCTAATACCTCAAGATCTTCGGCAATCTTTTCCTTAGCCATTTTTCTTTCCCTTTCAATAATGAACTATGAAACAAATTTCACATTCCTATTATAATAAAAAAAACCCTTATTTGCCACAAAAAGTATCAAATAAGGGTTTTTTTAATATAATTCAAACTATTTATTTTTTTCTTTCTTTGCTTCAAGAGCCTTTTCTGAAGGCTTTACAAGTATAAGAGAAAGAATAAGTGCTACTATATAAAGTCCAAGTGTAACATAAAGAACTGTCTGGTAACCTGTTGGATTAACCATTTCTTCTTTACCATTTACCATGATGGTTTCAAACTTACCAACATGATTAACTATATAAGTAGCCATCTGATTACCTGTAAGTCCAGCAAAAGCCCATGCTGAAAGTGTAATACCATGAATAGCTGAAATGTTACTCATACCATAATGGTCTGATAGAAGTGTAGGAACATTTGAGAATCCACCACCGTATCCTGCATTAACAACAAAGATAAGACCAAGTACAATAGCTATAAGTAATGGATTTCCTGTTCCATTGCTGATACCCTTTGATACGATAACAAGTGCTGTAAAAGCAATTGAAAGAATAAAGATGATCTTATAAATTGTATTTCTGTCCTTAAGTCCATCAGCCCAGGCTGAGAATCCAAGACGTCCACCAGCATTAAATACAGCTGATACAGTTGAAACCATAGCTGCTGAAGCAACTAAACCGATACACTTTACAAGTGGTTTCTCCTGTGAAATGATAGCAAGACCACATGTGATATTAATATAGAACATTAACCATATACCGATATAATTACCAATTGGTCTTGTCTTTATAACTGAAATGATGCTCTTCTTTTCTTCCTTATTCTGTGGCTCATGCCATCCGGCTGGTTTCTTTAAAAGAAGATGTCCTACAAACATCATTACAAAATAGACACCTGCCATGATCATAAACATCTTGTCTACGCCTACTGACTTATCAAGCTTATCCATAATCGGACTGGCAATAGCTTTAGCTGCACCAAAACCTGCAACAGCAAGTCCTGTAGCAAGTCCCTTACGATCCTTAAACCAAAGCATAAGAGTCTTAACAGGTGAAAGATAACCTGTTCCAAGACCAATACCCATGATAAATCCATAGCAAAGGAAAATACCAAAAAGTGCCAATTTACTACCTTGATTCTTCATACCATAACTGATGAAAAATCCTGTTCCAAGCATACCAAGTGAGAAACATATAGTACCAATAAGTGAAGCCTTATGGATATCTTTCTCAACAAAGTTACCCAGAAATGCAGCTGACATTCCTAAAAAGAAGATTGCAAATGAAAATGCCCATTGAACAGAACTGTTACTGTGTCCAATTGCATCTGCAATTTCCTGACTGAATATTGACCAGCAATAAACAGTACCAATACTACAGTGAAGAAGAAGTGCTGGAATAGCTCCTCTGATCCACTTATTTTCTCTCCAACCTGCAGAAGTCGACGTTTCCTTAATGTTGTTGTCTGACATAGTTGAGTCCCCTTTTTTATGTTATTTGTCATTTTAAATGACAATTTTTAACTTTCAATAATGAGCCCTGAATTTTTACTGTCCAAAAGGATTATTGTTATTATCGTTATTATTGTAATAATCATTACCTGTATTTGTTGTATCAAATGGATTTCCATTATTTGTTGTGTTAAATGGATTATCATTATTTGCATTTCCATAAGGATTTTCAGTATTTAAAAATGGATTATTATTATTTATTGTCATATTCTCAATATCAGCTGCCTGCTTATTTAATGACTTGAGCTGAGATACTGTTGAAATTCCTAATACTGCACAAACAACACCAACAACTAAGATTATAATTACTGCAGCCCATAATGAACCTCTTGTAGATGTAGTATCAAAACAATGGTCATGATCTACGTCAAAAACTGTTTCTAAACCATTTTCATTTATAAAACTTGAATAATATGACTTGGCCTTGCTTTCTGAAAGTTTAGTCCACTTACCTGTAAGTTCAATCTCATAACCTGTAGTATCATCTATTTTTTCATCAAAGAAATCATATGTTGCATCGAAAAGTTTTTCAAACTTCCTAACGAGATTTTTATCCTTAACTTTAAATGAAACAACTGTACGATTATCAAGTAAACCAGCACAATAATATTCTTCGCTCGTTTTCATGCCATTCTTAGTAGTTGTCTTCTTTGCATAGTCACCTAACTGATAATAAAGTGTTACTTTATAATATGTTCCTACTTTTGGTTCTTCCCCAGCCTCATAAACCTCTAATAAGTCTTCTACTTCGTTCTTAATTAAGAACTTTGAATTTGTAAATACAATTGCAGCCGCTATAACAACTGCAGCAATTGCTGCTAAGAAAAATACAATAGCTGTTGATTTTAAGCTACCCTTTGATTTTGGTTGAATATTTGCCATTTTTTTCGTCCTCCCACGAATATTTTTTTAATCCCAATTTAACATTCTATTATATTTATATAATATTCCGCCATTATCAATTATTAACAAAATCATTTATAATATTTGCCATAATTTAAATTATACAATTATATTTTCTTTTTTATAATTTGCTCAACGAAATATTATATGTTATTCTTTCCTAGTATAACGTCACTTAAATAACTGGACCGAATGCTTGCCTGCTTACATCGATAGCACGCCTCAAAAATTCTCAGCTTAGCCCGCTACGCCTACGTTTTTTGAGACGCACTCTCGAGCAAGCATTCAGCGCATTAGTCCAGTTATTTTGCGAACGTTATACTAGAAATACTAAGTTATTTTTTAAAGGTTTTTATTATGAAAAAATATATAGAAGAAACAATTAATGATTATATTAATGAGGATCATAAGCCTTGGCATATGCCGGGTCATAAGAGAAAAAAAGTATTTGGCTCATATTTAGATGAGCTTTTTTTATATGATTTTACTGAAGTTCCTGGACTTGATGATTACCACCATCCAGAAGACGGTATGATAACAAGATCTCAACTTGAAGCTTCTGATATTTATAAGACTTTTCTTACAAGATATCTTTTTAATGGATCAACTTCAGGAATTCTTGCATCTCTTTATGCTGCTGCATCATATATGAAAGATAAATATCCTGACAAAAAATATACAGCTTTAGTTGCAAGAAATTGCCATACTTCTGTTTTTAATACTTTAGAACTTCTTCAGATTGATCCGATATATATTTATCCATCAAAAGATGAAGAAACCGGAATATATAAAGGTGTAACATTTGACTGTTTTCTTAATGCCTTAAATGAAGCTAAAAGATCAGACTTACTTCCTTTATTTGCAATACTTACTTCTCCTACTTATGAAGGAGTATTTAGTGAAATAAGAGAGATTTCTAGATTATGTGATTATATTCCACTTATTATTGATGAAGCTCATGGGGCTCATTTACCTTTTTTATCTGAAAAAAAACTAAGAGAAAGTTCTGCCCTTTATACTGAAAGTGACATAGTTATACAAAGTCTTCATAAGACTCTTCCTTCTCTTACTCAGACTGCTATAATCCATATACCTAGTGGATCAAAGAAGAATAAAGATTTAGAACCTTATCTGATCAAATACTTATCAGTTTTTCAATCAACTTCCCCTTCATATATTTTTATGCAGGTAATTGAAAAATGCATCTCTTTTTGTAATGAAAATAAAGATAGATTTATATCTTATTATGATCTTATTGATGATTTTAGATATAATATGTCTATTCATAATTTTAAGAATTTTCATTTATTCACTCCCGAGGAAGATTTTGACAGATCAAGAATCGTACTTATCTCTGATAATAAGAATATAAGTGGCGAGATGATGGCAAACGCACTTTCCAGGGAATTAAATATTGTTGTAGAAATGAGCGCTGACAGATATATAACTCTTATATCCAGCGTAATGGATTCCTCGGATGATTTTCTGCAATTATATGAATCACTTATTAAATTAGATAACATTTTATCTGATTTAAAAACTGATGATAAGAAAAAACCAGGTTATGATCTTCTTCTTTCTACTGTTGATGGAGCCTTTTATCTTAAAGACTGTATTGGTAAAACAATTGATAGATATATATATGTATATCCACCTGGAATTCCCATTGTTGCATCAGGAGAAGTGATAACAAAAAAGCATTTCGATGAGATCACCGAAATGCTTATGATTGGTAAAAAAATATATCAAAACTAGTATAACGTTCGCAAAATAACTGGACTAAACGTAGGCGTAGCGGGCTACGCTGAGGATTTTTGAGGCGTGCTATCGATGTAAGCAGGCAAGCATTCGGTCCAGTTATTTAAGTGACGTTATACTAGACTTTACTGTTCATCGAGATTTAATTTAACGAGTACCAGAGAATCTGCGAGATAGTACCATTTTTCATGATATTTATAAATATATCTTATAAGTACATCTGTTTCTTTCTCAATGATATCTCCCTGGTATTCGTATCTCATTTTAACAGTAAAACGTACTCTGTAAACCTGACTTATATTTAGATCAAGTCCATAGATATCTTTTATTCCTCGCTTTATCCTATCAACGAATACCTTCTCTAATTTTTCTGTATTCTTTATCTCAATTGAACTATAAGTTGCACCTGACTGATATTTAAATACATCCTCTACTACTGCATTAAGATTAACCTGATTTGAATCAGGTGTATAATTTTTCTCCCATTTTTTAGGATAGCAGCATTCTATATAATATTTTACATCTTCGTTATTAACTGCTTTAAAATAATCCTCTATCGATCCTTTTATGGTAATAGATCCTCTTGTAAGAAAAGCCCACGCAAGAAAACCTAAAGCCACTGCAGCCATTAATGAATATGAAACTATATTAAATATTTTTTCTCGTCTACTTATTTTTCTTCTTCGACGTCTACGCTTCTTTGCCATATCTATTCTTAAATTCCTCTATCGCAGATTCATAAAGATTATTTCCTTCACTATCTACTATAACAATAACAGGAAGATTTTCAACATAAAGCTTTCTTATTGCTTCAGTTCCAAGATCATCATAAGCTATCACTTCTGATGACTTAATACATTTTGAAAGAAGTGCACCTGCTCCTCCAACTGCTGCAAAGTAAACTGCACCATTTTCCTTTATAGCTTCGATTACTTCTTTACTTCTCTTTCCTTTTCCTATCATTCCCTTTAATCCTTGATTTAAAAGGAGTGGTGTATACTTATCCATACGACTTGAAGTAGTAGGTCCTGCTGAACCTATAACTTCTCCAGGTCTTGCCGGAGTCGGTCCAAGATAATATATAAATGTTCCATTAAGATCAATAGGGATATTCTCATCGTTTAATAAACTGTCATACATTCTCTTATGAGCTGCGTCTCTTGCTGTATAAATTGTTCCAGTTATATATACATAATCTCCTGAACGAAGATTCTTTAATTCATCATTATCTGCAGGTATCTGTAAAGTTGTTTCCATATTTTATTACTCCTTTTTTATAAAACACGTTTTACATGTCTATCAACATGACAACACATATTAACTGCTACTGGCATTCCTGCTATATGAGTTGCATAAGTTTCAATATTAACAGCAAGAGCTGTTGTACTTCCACCAAGTCCCGCAGGACCAATACCTGATTTATTTATCTCAGATAATAACTCATCTTCTAATTTTTTTATATGTTCTAATGATGATCTTTCATCTAGATTTCTTGTAAGTGCTTTTTTTGAAAGCTTTGCAGCAAGTTCAAAATCTCCACCTATACCTACTCCTACGACAAAAGGAGGACAGGCATTTGGACCTGCTTCTTTAACTGTACTTAATACAGCTTCCTTGATACCTTCTATTCCATCCGCAGGTTTAAGCATAAATATCTTACTCATATTCTCGCTTCCAAATCCTTTTGGTGCTATTAAGATTTCTAAGTCTTCTCCATCAACAATATCATAATGGATGATAGCTGGAGTATTATCCTTTGTATTTACTCGAAGTATTGGATCTTTAACAACAGACTTTCTTAAATATCCTTCTGAATAACCTTTTCTTACTCCTTCATTGATGGCATCTGTAAGGTTTCCATTTATATAAAGATCCTGACCTACTTTAACAAAAAAAACTGCCATTCCGGTATCCTGGCATATAGGAATCTGATTTTCTTTAGCAATCTGCATATTAAGTACCAGCTGTCCGAGTATCTTCTTAGCAAGTCTGGATTTTTCTGTATTGCAGGAATTTTCTATTTTTTCCTCAACATCATGAGCAAGTTTTAGATTTGCTTCGATACACATTTCTTTTACAGCTTCTGTCACAACAACTGCATCTAATTCTCTCATATAGCACTCCTTAATTATAAACTTTAAGGCACAACAGATAAAAATCTGCTGTGCCTTTGATACTATGCCAAGTAATCGTCCCTATCTTTTTTCTTCTTACCGGAACGTTTTCTTTGTATAAAGTTATTAATCTTTATGCAAACGTAGAAAACAAAGATAATTATTACAATTACAGCTACCCAGTAAATGGCAATATGAAGAAATTCCTCAAGCCCTTTGGTATCTGTAAGATTATCAATGTGTTCCATAAAACCATCCATTTTGCCACCCCCGACAAAGATAAATTAATACCTAATTATTATTTATCTGAATCTTCTTCAGAAACATCCCCTGTTTCTTCTGCAGAAAATTCCATTATTTCTTCTTTTATCTCATTTCCATTATCATCTGTAACTGCATCTCTTACCTTTGCGATACTTGCAACTGTAACTTCATTTGCAACATCAACATTGATAAGCTTGACACCAGATGCCACTCTTCCGTATGTTGAAATATCAGCACACTTGATTCTTATAATGATACCCTGAGTTGTGATCATCATGATCTCATGATCATCATTAACACACTTAACACCGATTACATTTCCAGTCTTTCCTGTGATCTTATAGCACTTTACGCCCTTACCACCACGTTTCTGGACTGTAAATTCATCAATATCAGTTCTCTTACCAAGTCCATTTTCAGATACGATAAGAAGTGACTTACCCTGAGTATTCATCTGCATTCCAACAACTTCATCGCCAGCTGAAAGATTCATACCTCTTACGCCCATTGAAGAACGTCCTGTTCCTCTTACATCTGTATCCTTAAATCTGATGCACATACCGAGCTTTGATACCATGAAGATATCTCTTGTATCATCTGTTGTCTTAACTTCGATAAGTTCATCATCGTCCTTAAGAGTCATGGCAATGATACCATTTTTGCGGATATTCTCATATTCTGTCTCAGCAGTCTTTTTGATCATACCATTCTTTGTAACCATAATAAGATACTTCTTATCACTGTATTCTCTGATTGGAATGATTGCTGTTACTTTTTCATCACCATCCAGCTGAAGAAGATTTACAATAGCAACACCTCTTGCTGTACGTCCGGCTTCTGGAATCTGATATGTACGAAGTCTATATACACGTCCCTTATTTGTAAAGAACATGATGTAATGAAGAGTAGTAGTCATAAGAAGATCTTCAATGTAATCATCTTCTATAGTCTGCATACCCTTAATTCCCTTACCACCTCTGTTCTGGGCATGGAAATTAGACTCTGTCATACGCTTGATATATCCAAGATGTGTCATAGCAATTACTGTATTTTCAACCTTGATAAGATCTTCATCTGCGATCTCACCAACTGCTGCACCAATCTTTGTTCTTCTGTCATCACTATACTTAAGAGAGATAACCTGCATCTCTTCTCTGATAACTGAAAGAAGTTTCTTAGGATCAGCAAGTATTGCTTTAAATTCTGCAATCTTTTCCATTAATTCCTTATATTCAGCCTCTAACTTCTCTCTTTCGAGACCTGTAAGAGCCTTCAGTCTCATGTCTACAATAGCCTGAGCCTGAACATCTGTAAGACCGAATCTTTCCATTAAAGCAGTCTTTGCATCAGCTACACTCTTAGAACCTCTGATTATCTTTATAACTTCATCAATATTATCGATAGCTATAAGCAATCCTTCTAAGATATGAGCTCTCTTTTCTGCCTGATTAAGGTCATATTTAGTTCTTCTTGTTACAACATCTTCCTGATGCTTAATGTAATACTTAAGCATATCAAGGAGATTAAGAACTTTTGGCTGTCCATTAACAAGAGCCAGCATATTAACACCAAATGTATCTTCTAACTGAGTATGTTTATAAAGATTATTAAGTATTACATTTGCGTTTGCATCACGGCGGAGTTCTATAACAACTCTCATACCTTCACGAGATGATTCATCACGAAGATCTGTAATACCATCAACTCTCTTATTCTTAACAAGATCAGCAATCTTCTGTATAAGAAGAGCCTTATTTACCATATATGGAAGCTCTGTTACTACTATTCTCTGCTTACCATTTGCCATTGGCTCAATATCTGAAATTGCTCTTACTCTTATCTTTCCTCTACCTGTACGATATGCTTCTTCAATTCCTGCTTTACCAAGAATTTCAGCACCTGTAGGGAAATCAGGACCTTTAACAATATTTAAAATCTCATCAATTTCTGTTTCTCTATCCTCATTGATCCTATTATCAATGATCTTTACAGCAGCATCTGTAACTTCCTTTAAATTGTGAGGAGGTATATTAGTTGCCATACCTACGGCAATACCTGAAGCACCATTTACTAAAAGATTAGGATATCTTGAAGGAAGAACTGTTGGTTCTTTTTCTGTTTCATCAAAGTTAGGTATGAAATCTACTGTATCCTTATTGATATCAGCAAGCATTTCCATAGAAATCTTTGTTAAACGTGCTTCTGTATATCTCATGGCAGCTGCGCCATCACCATCTATTGAACCAAAGTTACCATGTCCATCAACAAGTGGATATCTTGTATTCCATTCCTGAGCAAGTTTAACCAATGCTTCATAGATTGAACTATCACCATGAGGATGATATTTACCCATTGTATCACCAACGATACGGGCACATTTACGATGAGGTTTATCCGGACCGTTATTAAGCTCTATCATAGAGTAGAGAATTCTTCTCTGAACAGGCTTAAGACCATCTCTTACATCAGGAAGAGCACGGGCAGAGATAACACTCATGGCATAATCTATATAGTCCTGCTCCATAGTCTTTTTTAAGTCTACTTCACGGACATTATCAAAAATCTTATCGTCGTCCATCTTATCTCCTCCTATACATCAAGATTCTTAACGAACTTGGCGTTTTCTTCAATGAACTTCTTTCTAGGTTCTACTTTGTCACCCATAAGTACATTAAATGTAAGATCAACTTCTGATTCATCATCATCGTCAATCGCTACACGAAGAAGTACTCTCTTTTCTGGATCCATGGTAGTTTCCCAAAGCTGTTCAGCATCCATTTCTCCAAGACCTTTGTATCGCTGAACCTTATTATTCTGATCTCTTCCTACCTGATCAATGATATTTGATAACTCATCATCACTGTAGGCATACCAGATTTTCTTATTCTTCTCTAATCTATAAAGAGGTGGCTGTGCAAGATATACATGGCCCTGTCTTATAAGATCTGGCATAAATCTATAGAAGAATGTAAGAAGAAGAGTCGCAATATGAGCACCATCTACGTCGGCATCAGTCATGATTATGATCTTGTCATATCTTAATTTTGAAATATCAAAATTATCATGTATACCTGTACCAAAAGCTGTTATCATAGCCTTGATCTCGGCATTCTCTAAAATGTGATCTAATCTTGCTTTTTCTACATTTAAGATTTTACCACGAAGTGGAAGGATAGCCTGAGTTGCTCTGTTTCTGGCAGTCTTTGCTGACCCACCCGCAGAATCTCCCTCGACTATATAAATCTCGCATTTCTTTGGATCCTTATCTGAACAATCAGCAAGTTTTCCAGGAAGTGAAAGACTTTCTGAAAGATTAGTCTTTCTTGCTACATCTCTGGCTTTTCTTGCTGCAATTCTTGCACGCTGAGCAAGTAAAGCCTTATCAATAATTGTCTTTGCAACGGCTGGATTCTGCTCAAGGAAATAAACCATCTGTTCTCCCATTACAGATTCAACAGCAGTTCTTGCAATAGCATTTCCTAATTTTTGCTTAGTCTGACCTTCGAACTGAGGATTTTCAATCTTTACAGAAATTATTCCTGTAAGACCTTCACGAAGATCTTCACCAGATAAGTTATCATCCTTTTCCTTTAATATCTTGTTATTTCTTGCATAGTCATTAAATACCTTTGTAAGTGCAGATCTAAAACCTGTAAGATGCATACCACCTTCAGGAGTAATGATATTATTTACAAAGCTATAAACTGTTTCATTATATGAATCATTATGCTGAAGAGCTACTTCAACATAAACATTATCCTTGCTTCCTTCAGCATATATAATCTTATCATAAAGAGGAGTTTTACTCTTATTAAGATAAGCAACAAATTCCTTGATACCACCTTCATAATGGAAAGTCTCAGATTTAATATTTCCTTCTTCATCTTTTCTTAAATCTGTAAGTGAAATCTTAAGATTCTTTGTAAGGAAAGCTGTCTCACGAAGACGTACTCTTAATGTATTATAATCATAGATGACATCATCAAATATTGTTTCATCAGGCTTAAATGTTACCTTAGTTCCAGTACTATCTGTCTTACCAATAACCTTAAGGTCATAACATACCTTACCCTTTTCATAACGCTGCTTATAAATCTTTCCATCTCTTGAAACTTCTACTTCAAGCCAATTTGAAAGGGCATTAACTACTGATGAACCTACACCATGGAGACCACCTGATACTTTGTATCCTCCTCCACCAAATTTTCCTCCGGCATGAAGAACAGTAAATACAACTTCTACAGCTGGACGCTTAGCTTTTGACTGTATACCTACAGGAATACCACGTCCATTATCAATTACTGTAATAGAATTGTCTTCATTTATGAATACCTGAATCTCTGAGCAGTAACCAGCAAGTGCTTCATCTACTGAATTATCAACTATTTCATAAACGAGATGATGAAGACCACGAGAAGATGTACTACCAATGTACATACCTGGTCTCTTACGAACTGCTTCGAGTCCTTCCAGAATCTGTATCTGGTCAGCTCCATAGTTTTCATTCTCTGACATTTTTTTCCTCCTAAACTACTGTTCCTTTATCAACTCTATATATTTTGTCCATGGTTATGCGCTCTTTTATAAAATCGTCATAACCTGTACATGTGATAATAGTCTGTATATTTTTAATCTCGTAAAGAAGGGCATCCCTTCTCTTTGAATCAAGTTCTGACATAACATCATCCAGCAAAAGAACAGGATTATCTTCAGTTATCTTCTTAACGAGTTCTATCTCTGCAAGCTTTAGCGATAAAGCAGCAGTACGTTGCTGACCTTGAGATCCATAAGTTCTTACGTCCACATCATTTATATAGATTCCTATATCATCTCTATGAGGCCCAACATTTGTCATTCCACTCTTAAGGTCAGTATTTCTTTTATCTATTAAATCTTTCTCAAATCTTTCCTCATCTGTACTTGAATCATAAGAAAGAATTATCTCTTCTTTATTTCCAGTAATATCTCTATGAATATCAATTATTATTTCATTTAACATAGCCACAAAATTGCGTCGCTCTCTTATTATCCTGGATCCAAACTTAAGTAGCTGCATATCCCATACATCAAGAGTATCAAGTAATGAATTATTATAATTAATATCCTTTAAGAGATTATTTCTTTGTTGAAGTACTTTATTATACTCAGACAGATCACTATAATATATCCTGCTTAGCTGGCACATCTCCATATCCATAAATCTTCTTCTTTCCGAAGGACCATTTTTTATTATTGAAAGATCCTCTGGTGAAAAGAAAATGATATTGATAAGTCCAAATAATTCCGAAGAGCGCTTTATAGACATACCATCTATACTTACAACTTTTGACTTTCCTTTTCTTAAATGCATATCAATCTTAGAATCGATATCATGTTTAGAAACATTCAGTCTTATATGTGCTTCTTCACATCCAAATCTTATCAGCTCTTTATCCCGAGCCATCTTATGAGACTTGGTAGTAGACGCCACATATATTGCCTCTAATATATTCGTTTTTCCCTGAGCATTATCACCATACAAAATATTTATATTCTTGCTAAAATCAAGATCTAAACATTCGTAATTTCTATAATCCTTTAAAGAAAGTGAAGTTACATGCATATTTATTTAACGATTACTTCTTCGCCATTATAAGAAAATGTATCACCTTTATAAAGCTTCTTACCTCTTCTTAAGTCAACTTCTCCATTAACTTTTACTTTTTCTTCAAGTATCACAGCTTTAGCATCAATGCCTGAATCAACAAGTCCGGCAAGTTTAAGAGCCTGTCCAAGCTTTATAAATTCATCTCTAATCTCAATTTCTTTCATATATACACTCTTTCTTTAATATGCTGCTACATTTATATTGATAGGAAGAATTATATAGATATAACTTTCTTCACTATCCTTGATAAAACAAGGACTCTTTGAATCATTAAGATAAATATCGATTTCTTCATCATCGATTACACGAAGAGCATCCATTAAGAATCTTGGATTAAATCCAATGATTATCTCATTTCCCTCTTTCTTTATCTCTAATTCTTCATTAAGAGAACCCATATTAGTATCAAGCCTTACATACATATTGTTATCATTCTTAACACTTACGATGATAGGCTTCTTATCTGTTTCCTGAATAAGAAGAGTAGCTCTATCGATACAACCCATAAGTTCCTTACGATTAACAGTAACCTTAAGGTCATTATTGATTGCCATCATCTGTGAAATCTTAAAATATTCACCTTCAATAAGTCTTGTAACTACTCTTGTATTATCAAACTCAAATAACATATGGTTATCAGAAAAATAAATTGATACTTCATTATCACTGTCACCATTTATGATCTTACTAAGTTCAATAAGTGATTTTCCCGGAACAACAACCTTCATATCAGAATTTTCACCCTTTAAGGCGATCTTTCTTCTAGAGATTCTATGTCCATCAAGAGAAACAACTATAAGTTCATTATTCTTTACTTCAAATGATTCACCAGTCATAAGCTTTGTATTTTCATTATCTGAGATTGAAAATATAGTCTGTCTTATGATCTCACGAAGTGAGAACTGAGATATTCTTATAGAATGATCCTTTTCAATCTGCTGAAGGTATGGAAAATCATCTCCTGCATGATAAGGAATAGTAAACTTAGATTTTTCACATACTATCTTTGCCTTATAGTCACTATCAGTTTCAATAGAGATGTCACTCTGAGGGAGCTTTCTTATAATATCTGAGAAAATCTTTGCTTCAAAAGCAGCTTTTCCCTCTTCAATTGTTGTTCCTTCTATATATGTTTCAATACCAAGTTCTATATTATTAGCAATAAGTCTTATCTTTCCATTCATAGCTTCTACCATAATACATTCAAGTATAGGTAAAGAAGTTTTAGAAGCTACTGCTTTAGAAACAATATTAATACCTGAAAGAAGATCATCTTTTTTACATTTAATGTTCACTGTACTTTCTCCTTTGCTTGCGACGAATCCGTTAATAAATTATTTATATATATTTAGTAGTAATAGTAGTAGGCACTGTTGATATGTTTATATGTGCTTCAAAGCTATATTCTACAAGGTTTTTTTATGTTGCTTAACTATGTTGAAATGGATAAAAATTACTCTTTATTGTTTGTTAACAAGATCATCTAATAAAAATTTTAAAAAATACTAAAATGAAAATTAACAAGTTATAAAAAGTAAATAAACCACAAAAAAACAGATTACCAACAAAATAATGTTGATAAGTCCGGATTTTGTTTATTTCTTAGGGTCGATCTTTTTAATCAAAACTTCTACTACTGATTTGAAGCCTTCATCTTCAGAAATCTTCTTTTCAATACGGTTGATACCGCTTACTACAGTAGCATGATTTTTTCCACCTACAACATCACCTATAGTCTGTAAGGTTTTATCAGTAAACTGTCTTGAAAGATACATAACCAGTTGTCTTGCTATGGCTATATCCTGACTTCTCTTAGTAGACTGAATATCTGTCACAGAAATATTCATATGATCAGATACTATATTAAGGATAAGTTCCGGTGTTATAGCAACCTTTGTATCTTTTGAAATAAGATCCTTAAGAGCTTCTTTCGCAAGATCAAGAGTTACAGGTTCTCCACCATTAAGTTTTGAATAGATATTTATCTTATTAAGTGCGCCTTCAAGTTCTCTTACATTAGAAACAACGTTATGAGCTATATAGATCAAGATATCTTCATCTATGTCTTTAAAGTTATAAAGTTTCTTTTTAGCTTTAAGGATAGCCATACGTGTTTCATAATCTGGAGCATGGATATCAATAGGAACACCCCACTCAAATCTAGAACGTAATCTTTCGTCTAAAGATTTGATCTCCTTTGGTGGTCTATCTGATGAAAGAATAATCTGCTTATTTGAATCATACAGATAGTTAAACGTATTAAAGAACTCCTGCTGAGTACTTTCACGTCCAATAAGTTCCTGAATATCATCTATTATAAGTACATCAACTTCGCGGTACTTACTGCGAAATTCTTCTGTCTGATTATTATGGATAGCTTTAATGATCTCATTAGTAAATGTTTCTGATGAAACATATAAAACTTTGCAATCAGGATCATTTTTAAGAATATAGTGAGCAATAGACTGAATAAGATGAGTCTTACCAAGTCCAGAACCACCATATATAAATAAAGGATTAAAATTATCCTGAGCTGGAAGATCAGCAACAGCTACACAAGTTGCATAGGCATGTTTATTACTATCTCCAACAATGAAATTTTCGAATGTATATTGAGGATTTAAGTTACTTGCCTTTACAGCCCTCTTATATCTGGATTCATTTGAAAAATCACTATCTTTCTCATCAGAAGAATTTTTAACGATTTCATTCTTCTTTGAGATAATGATATCAATTTCCGGATCACTAAGGGTTGATCTAATGGCAGTAAGTAGATAACCATCATAACCTTTTTTCTTTAGATAATTTATGCAGCTATCTCCGAGTGTTTCATCTACATAAAAATATATAATTTTATCTTCTACATCATAAACACTTAAGGATCTGATCCATGTATCGATAATGATCTTTGATACATCAAATTCTTCTGCTAGATAATTTAGAATCTCTTCCCATTTTTCTTCGATTAACTGCTTCATTTTACCAAGGTTCCTTTATAATTTTCTAAAAAAGTGCATAAAAACATACGTTAAAAGTATACTACAAAATATGTCGGATAACAAGTTAAATGCCTTTTTAAGCCATTTTTATTATGTAAATTGATTTTTTATTATTGTTAATAATTTATAAACCTTAAAAACGCTTTAAAAATGCGAAAAATTATAATTATGAAAAAATAATGAACAGAATTATAAACACTTATCAACAGCTTATCGACAAATTGTTGATAACTTTATGTAAATTAGAAAAATAAAAAAAATTAGTTGTTTATTTTCAAGTGGGGAAATATGCTTATTTGCTTGACTTTTACTTGTTTTTTCAATAAAATATTCTAGATTGTCTTTATGGATAATTAAATAAGAAGAAAGGAAGTTAAAACTACTATGAAGATGACATTTCAGCCAAAGAAGAGATCAAGATCTAAAGTTCATGGTTTCAGAAAGAGAATGGCAACAGCTAACGGACGTAAAGTTCTTTCAGCTAGAAGAGCAAAGGGTAGAAAGGTTCTTTCAGCTTAAGTTCTAAAGCAGGAGGAAAAGTGAAAAACATTAATTCACTTAAAACTTACAGAGAATTTGGCAGGGTTTATAACCAAAAGATTTCGTTTGCCAACAAATATTTAGTGATGTATCTTTCAGCCAACGAATTAGGATACAGTAGAATCGGGTTTTCTGTAAGTAAGAAGGTTGGCAACAGTGTTGTAAGACACAGGCTAGTTAGACTTCTGAGAGAAAGCTATAGATTAAATAAAGAAGATATTAAATCTGGTTATGATATTGTTGTTGTAGCCAGAGGAGCAGCAAAGGGGAAGAACTTTCATGAAATTGAAAGTGCATTTCTCCATTTGCTCCGTCTTCACCACTTATTAATAGAGAGGTAAGATATTGAAAAAGATTTGTATTTATTTGATCAGGTTTTATCAGAAGCATTTATCACCCTTAAAGGGACATGGAACATGCATCTTTACACCTACCTGTTCACAGTATGCTATTGAAGCATATGAAAAATATGGATTTTTTAAAGGTACGTTTCTTACTGTTAAGAGAATTCTGAGATGCAATCCATTTAATAAAGGTGGGTATGATCCTGTTCCATAGAGGAGAAAAATATGTTATTAACACAGCATAAAGGCATTTTATCCCCACTTACTTGGTTAATGGGTGTTATTATTAATGCTATGTACAATCTTTTCAACACAATGGGTGTTGAAACAATTGCCTTAAGTATTATAGTATTTACGATTCTTGTGCGTGTTGCTATGATGCCTCTTAACTTTAAATCTACCAGATCTTCTAAGATCCAGCAGTATCTTCAGCCTGAATTTAAGAAAATTCAGAAGAAGTATAAAGGTAAGAAGGATCAGGAATCAATGTTAGCTCAGCAAAGAGAAACTTCTGAGCTTCAAAAAAAATACGGAATCAAGATGACATCAGGATGCTTAACATCATTTATTCAGTTTCCTATTATGATGTCACTTTATTATGTAATGCTTAATTTACCAGCATATATTGGTAAGATTAAAGCTCTTTATACCCCTATTGCTGCTGCAATTACAAGCAGTGATGGTTGGGCAGCAAAGTTTACTGCATTTGTAACTACAAATAGTAAATCATTTGCCAGAGCTACAGAGGCTGTTAAGTATTTCTCAGCTTCTGCTACTCCAACAGATGCTTGTTCTTCACAGGCAACTAATTATGTAATTGATATTCTTGGAAAATGTAACTCATCACAGCTTGATAGTCTTTCATCTATATTTGGAAGTAACGTAGGAAATGCTATTGCAAATAGTTCAGCTGGAATTAATCGTGCTAATGATTTCATTCTTGGCATTAATCTTTCAGAAGCTCCAGGACTTGCTCTTACATGGGCACTTATAATTCCTATTGCTTCATTTATATTCCAGTTCCTTAGCATGAAAGTTATGCCTGCAGCTCCAACAACTGGTGATGCACAGCAGGAAGCACAGATGAAGTCAATGAAGACAATGATGTATGTAATGTCAATTTTCTCATTCTTCATCACAGTCAGCGTTCCAGCCGGTCTTGGTCTTTATTGGGCAGTAGGTGGATTTATAGCATTTGTTACTACAGTTATTATTAATGCTTACTATGATAGAGCTGATATGGCGGAAATAGTTGCAAAGGCAAAAGAGAAAGCTGAGATTAAGTATAAGAAAGAACTTCAAAAGAATGGTGGTAAGCCTAAGAAGTCTTTTCTTGATAAGATGCAGGAAGCTGCATATGGTCAGAGTGACAGCCAGGAAGCATCAGAAAATTCAAAAGGAATGAATAAGTATGGTGGAGCTAGACTTAAGAATTATTCTTCTAGTACTTCTTTAAAGAATAATGAAGAAACATCAAAGAATGTTCAGTATAAGCCTGGCAGTATTGCAGCAAAGGCTAATGCCTTGAAGCAGTACAATGAAAAAGGAGATAATAAATAATGGAATTTAAGGAATTTAAAGCAAAGTCCATTGAAGAAGCTTTAGAAGAAGCTGCTAAGGAATTTGGTGTTTCTAAAGATTCTATTGAATATGAAACAATAGATAAGGGAAGCTCAGGTTTCTTAGGTATTGGTTCAAAACCAGCAATTATTAATGCTAAGGTTAAGAATGATATCGTAAGTAATACTAAAGATTATCTTAAGAAGCTTTTTAATGCAATGCAGATAGAAGCTGATATAACAGTAGAATATGATAAAGAAAATGAAGTAATGGATATCGATGTAGAAGGACCTGATATGGGAATCTTAATCGGTAAGCGTGGACAGACACTCGATTCACTTCAGTATCTTATCAGTCTTTTTGTAAATAAGAATTCAGAGACATATATTCGTATCAAACTTGATACAGAGAATTATAGATCTAGACGTAAAGAAACACTTGAAAATCTTGCCAAGAATATTGCATTTAAGGTTAAGAAATCAAGACGTTCATTTACTCTTGAACCTATGAATCCTTATGAAAGAAGAGTCATTCATTCAACATTACAGAATGATAAGTTTGTAGCAACAAAGTCTGAGGGTGAAGAACCTTATAGAAAAGTTGTTGTTTATCTTAAGAAAAATGACTTCAAGGGATCAAAGAAATATACAAATAAGAAAGTTGCTGATGTAAAAGAAGCTCCAGTTAAGAAGCCAGCTTATGATTATGCTGAAACTGATGAAACTGAGACAACATCATATCTTGAAATGGCTAAGGCTGAAGCAGCAAAAGAAAAATCTTATGCTACTCCTGTTGATATCACAGAAGATATGAGCTTTACAAGTAGTTTTAAATCAACAACTGTTGAAGATTAATAAAAAATCCTTACTGGTATAAACCGGTAAGGATTTTTTTAATGTTCCTGATGCGATTCGAACGCACGACCTTCCGCTTAGGAGGCGGACGCTCTATCCTGCTGAGCTACAGAAACATACATTTAAACGCAAATGTAATTTTATATATATTATTAGATATTGTCAAGTTAAGATTATTATATTATAAGATAATTATAAAACAATTATAAAACAAGATAACCTTGTAACCAGATACTTCCTTTAAATCTTCTTCCTATTGCAGGAACTCCTACAAGATCTTTTTTATTTATAGCAATTCTTATGATATAACCATTAGCTATAACATCAAGGACAAAAATCTCCTCACTTGTATCTGAATTTCTTATAGTCTTAACATTTATAATATTGCCTAAGATTTCGTAATTTTCACAATCTACTCCATATGGAATTAAAGAAGAATCAACTATAGAAAGAATATCTTCATTTTGAACTCTCTTCATAATGTCATTTTTGATATCCATATCTTTTATTATAAGTTGATTTACGGCTTCTTCATCACCATTTCTCGCCTTACGAAGAAGATTATTCGTTTCTCTTAATGAGTTTTTTTCATCAATTAATTCCTCTTCTGTTTTTTTCAGAGGTATTAATATTGTTCCTTGGAGTGATAGTCCGGAAAAACAAACCGCATTAATAGGCATATCCTTATTATTATATGTAAGACGCACATATTCAGAAATATTTTGAACATAAAAAATAGTTGTCATATTGATATCTTCAATAAGTCCTGAATATGCTTCTTTATCATTATGTGGAATTACTTTTACAGGTTCTGATTTAATATAACTTGCTGGTCTTATAAAAGGAAAAATGTGTTCTGGAACAAATCTGTTATCAGCTCTTGTTTCACCAACTACGCTGAGGCCTATTTCATCACCATAATCTTTTTCAATCTGAACTGTAGAAATCTGAAGGGACTTTGACGCATAATCTCTTCTGTCACAGTCTCTTATTACTTCTCTTTCCATATTGAAGAGCTGATCTGTAGTTTTTATATTGCTAAATCCAATAGCCCTAAGATATTTATGCATTAAAGACTCCTATTAAAAATATACAGCTTATAGAATTTCTATAAGCTGTGATATTTCATTTGTTATTAACTAAATTAAAATACTATATTTAAATCAATCAGTATATTATTTTGTAGGAATTAGTTTTTCTTTACCACCCATATATGGACGAAGTGCAACTGGAATATTAACTGATCCATCTGCATTTAAGTTATTTTCAAGGAAAGCAATAAGCATTCTTGGTGGTGCAACTACTGTATTATTAAGAGTATGAGCAAGATATTTTTTTCCATCTTCATCTTTTACTCTTATCTTAAGTCTTCTAGCCTGAGCATCTCCTAAGTTAGAGCAGCTACCAACTTCAAAGTATTTCTTTTGTCTTGGAGACCAAGCCTCAACGTCAAGAGATTTAACTTTAAGATCTGCTAAGTCACCTGAACAGCATTCAAGTGTTCTTACAGGAACATCAAGTGATCTGAAGAGTTCAACAGTGTAACTCCAGAGTTTATTGAACCAATCCATTGATTCCTCTGGCTTACATACTACGATCATTTCCTGTTTTTCAAACTGGTGGATTCTATATACTCCTCTTTCTTCAAGACCATGTGATCCTTTTTCTTTTCTAAAACATGGTGAATAACTTGTAAGTGTAAGTGGAAGTGTATTTTCATCAACGATAGAATCAATAAAACGTCCAATCATTGAGTGCTCACTTGTTCCAATAAGATAAAGGTCTTCACCTTCAATCTTATACATCATTGAATCCATTTCATCGAAACTCATTACACCATCAACTACTGCACTTCTTATCATGAATGGTGGGATAACATATGTGAATCCTTTTTCAATCATGAAATCTCTTGCATAAGCTGTCATTGCAGAATGAAGTCTTGCAATGTCACCCATAAGATAGTAAAAACCAGTACCTGCAACTTTTCTTGCACTGTCAAGATCGATACCTGCAAATCTTTCCATAATCTCTGTATGATATGGAATTTCAAAATCTGGAATTACAGGTTCTCCATATTTTTCTATTTCAACATTTTCTGAATCATCTTTACCAATAGGAACTGAAGGATCAATGATATTTGGAATTATCATCATTCTTTTCTTGATCTCTTCATCTACTGATGGTGCCTTTTCTTCAAGTTCCTTTAATCTCTGTGAGAATTCAGCTACTTTTTTCTTTACATTTTCAGCTTCTTCTTTTTTACCCTGAGCCATAAGTGCACCGATTTCTTTTGAAATCTTATTCTTTTCAGCTCTTAAATTATCAGCTTCAGCCTGAATCTCACGTCTTTCTATATCAAGACTAATTACTTCATCAACGAGAGGAAGTTTAGTATCTTCAAATTTCTTCTTTATATTTTCTTTAACTATATCTGGATTTTCTCTTAAGAATTTAATGTCTAACATTGTTTATTCTCCTTAACAATTTATATCTTTATTTATTATACAATTATATTAATTTATTTCAAATGTTTCTTCAGGTTCTTCTTCTATTATAGATTTAATATTATTATTTGAAGTGATTGCTTTTTTAATAGCTTCTTTTTCTTCTGAGGAAATTGCTATATAAGATTCTCCTTTAATTATCTCTTTAGCATATACATAACATCCCTGGTTGGTATGCATAGTATTAAGTACGATACCTGAATCTTCGTCATTTAATAAACATAGAGAAAAACTTAAATCTCCTGTTTTATCATTTAAAGCATTGTATTTTACTAATCCCATTTTATTATAACAGGAATCAAGATGTCCCTTGAATTTTTTATGTTCTTTAGTAATCTTTCTTTCATTTGCTTTAACTTTGTCCATTTCTTTGAATCGGGTAAGAATAGTCTGTTCTAAGTCTCTTGCTTTTTTACCCTTCATTAAGGCATAGTATTTTCTACTTATATAAATAGTCTGTTTATATGTAAAAAATAAAGCAATGCCAAGTATTATAATAAGAAGTAAAAGAATAATGACTATTGCTTCAATACTTATTCCAAATACTTTCGATGTAAGAATCATATGTCTCCTTTATCTCTGTCCGTAAATTAAATCTAGTATTCTTTCAAGATCGTCCTGTGAATAATAATCAATTTCAATCTTTCCTTTTTTATTATCTTTTGTTTTAATTACCGCTTTAGTTCCAAGTACATTTTTTAATTTTTCTTCGATGTCTTTATATATTGGTGTAAGATCTTTTACTTCAGGTTTACTTTCTTCTGTTTTTTCACCACTTAAGATTTTAAGGACACTTTTAACTAATTTTTCAGTATCTCTAACAGTCATCTTTCTATCAAAAACAGTCATTGCTGTTTCATATTGTACATCTGGATCTTCAATAGCAATAAGTGATCTGGCATGACCTGTGGATATCATTTCATTAACAAGCATTTGCTGTACTTTTTCACAAAGCTTTAAAAGTCTGAGAGAATTAGTTATTGTAGTTCTTCCTTTTGATACTTTTTCGGCTACTTCATCCTGCTTAAGATCAAACTCATCTATAAGTCTCTGATATGCATGAGCTTCTTCAATTGGATTTAAATTCTCTCTCTGAAGATTTTCAATGAGAGCAATTTCAACCTGTTGCTGCATATCATAATCTCTTATGATTACGGGAATTTCCTTAAGACCTGCTAGTCTTGCTGCTCTCCATCTTCTTTCACCTGCAATTATCTCATAGTGTTTATTTTTCTTTACTACAACTACAGGTTCAATTACTCCATATTTTTTGATAGAATCAGAAAGCTCATTTAATGCATCTTCATCAAAATTTTTTCTTGGCTGATCCTTGTTTGGTTCTATATCAGTTATCTTTAATTTCTGTTCAGTTGGTTTTTCTATTACCTTTTCAACAACTTTTTCTACTACTTTAACCTGTTTTTCTTCTGATTTTTTTGTAGTATTTTTTGTTTTAGAATCGCCTGTTGGAATCAGCTCACTTATTCCTCTTCCAAGTCCTCGTTTTGTAGCCATCATCTTTCCTCTTTTTTCTTTATACTTTTATGTAAACTATTTTAATTTACATAATTGTTGATAAATATGGTTGAATACTTAGTTATCAACAAATTTATGTTAATTATGTTGATAAATTTATTGAGTAATCAACAAAAATCTCTTAAATAGCCCTTTTTAATGTTTATAACTATAAATTTTTAAGTCAATTTTGTTGGTAATTATAAAAGTTATCAACTTTTTTACTTATTTATTAACATTTCTTATTTTTAATATTTATTTTTTGTTTATTATAATAATTATTTCAAAAATAATTTGTTATTTATAACTTCATCTGCAAGCTCTCTATATGCATAGGCTCCTGCACTTCTTGAATCATATATATTAATTGGCTGGCCAAAACTTGGTGCCTCAGCAAGTCTGACATTTCTTGGAACTACAGTGTTATAGATCAATGCATCAAGATTTTCTTTTACGTTCTGAACTACCTGTTCTGATAAGTTCGTTCTTGAATCGTACATTGTAAAAACAACTCCTTCAACTTCAAGAGTTTTATTAAGCTGCTTTTTTATCAGTTCGATAGTATACATTAACTGTGTTAAACCATCTAATGCATAGAATTCACATTGAATCGGAACTATTACAGTGTCTGCTGCTGTCATTGCGTTGATTGTTAAGATTCCCAATGCAGGTGGACAGTCTATGATTATAAAATCAAATTTTTTTCTTATGTTCTTAACTAAGTTTTTTAATATATACTGTTTTCCTTCTACATCCAGAAAGTCAACCTCAGCTCCTGCCAGTTCTCTGCTTGAAGGTATAAGATTTAAATTCTTATAAACATCAATCAGCATACTTTCTCCTAGATTACAATTTCCACACATAGTATCATAGATAGAATATTCTAAGTTATTCTTATCTATTCCTAATCCACTTGTCATATTTCCCTGTGGATCCATATCTATGGCAAGAACTTTCATACCTTTTTCTGCCAGACAAGCAGCAAGGTTTATCGATGTAGTTGTTTTTCCTACGCCACCTTTTTGGTTAGCAATTGCAATAATTCTTCCCATTGTCGACTCCATTAATTATTAAAGCTTCTTTTTTACGTACCTTAGAATTATAACACTTTTAGCTTTTTGCTTCTATAACTAGATGTGGACATATATATTTTTAAACTACCATATATCGATTGATAGATTATCTTATTTTATTTTATGTTTCACGTGAAACATTATTTTTTTAAAATATCAATGAGTTCATATTTTTAATTTTAATATGTTTCACGTGAAACGTTTTTAATTGAAATATTAATATATTATATTCTTAAATTAATTTTTCTTATGTTTCACGTGAAACATTTTTGATGCATTACAAATATCAATCAAAAGTTGTCTATTTATATGTAAATTCTAATTGTATATCTTTAAATTTTTTATTATATCAGGTTACATCTTGATTTTTGGAGAAGTATACTTGGTTTGAGTATTTGTCATATTAGTTAAGTTATTTAGTGACAGTTTAATTAAACATAAAAAGCTGAAATACAGATTATTATTTCTTTTAATTATATATCTTATATTTTTAGTTTGAATTTTCTATTTGTTTTAATATTTTTTACTTTGATTAATTATTATTAAGTAATTAATTCTTTAGATTAAATTTAATTATCATTTAGTATTTAATGTTACAAATATATATATAATGTTTCACGTGAAACATTATATGACATAAGTGTCAAAAGTCAAAATGCGTTTCTGCTTGCAGGAAAAGCATTTTGACCTTATGACACGCTGAAATATCAGAAAATAGCATTTTTCTTAGAAAAATAGCGGTTTCCGAATGTTTCTAGGATTGCGAGAATTTCGTAAGAAATGGAGCAATCCGTATGTCATATGGTGTCAAAAGGTACTTTTGACACCCACATCATTATATATATTAAATAAAAAATGATGTAAGAAAAATAAAAAGAGGAATGTTTCACGTGAAACATTCCTCTTATACATATAAAAGAATTATTACATCTGTTCTACAACTGAAATTCCAAGTAAATCTAAAGCATCTTTAATGATACGTCTTGTTACAGCAACAAGTGTGCATCTTGCATCACGGATATTCTTTTCTTCAACATTGATTCTGTTCTGTGTATAGAATGTATTGAAAGCCTGTGCCAGATCAACTGCATATCTTGCAATAACAGATGGCTCATATCTCTCTGATGCTTCTTTAACAACTGAAGGAAATTTAGCAATCTCTTTAAGAAGAGCAACTGATGATTCATCATTAAGTACTGAATAATCAATATCAGATGAAAGAACAAAATCAGGAAGCTTTCTTAAGATACTTGAGCATCTTGCATATGTGTACTGAACATAAGGTCCTGTTTCACCTTCAAAGTTAAGAAGATGTGACCATTTAAAAGATACATCTTTAATACGCTGGTTATAAAGATCATTAAATATAACTGCACCTACACCAACTTTTTCTGCCACTTCATCTTTATTCTCAAGGTCAGGATTTTTTTCACCAATGATCTCTTTAACTTTAGATATAGCTTCAAGAAGAATATCTTCAGCATAGATTACATTACCATCACGTGTTGAAAGTTTTTCACCTCCAAGACTAACAAGACCATAAGGAATATGTACAAGACCATCTTTAGCCCATTCATTTCCAAGTAATTCAATAACTTTGAATACTTGTTTGAAGTGAAGCTTCTGTTCCTGTCCTGTTACATAAAGACACTTCTCAAAATTATAAGTTTCTTTACGGTAGAATATTGCAGCAATATCTCTTGTGGCATAGATTGAAGAACCATCATTTTTAAGAATAAGAGCTGGTGGCATATCATATTCTGAAAGATCTACAACTTTAGCACCTTGACTTTCTGTAAGAAGATTAGCATCTGTAAGTTTCTTTAATACATCAGGTGTCATGTTTCTATAGAAAGATTCACCCATGAAATGATCAAAATCCATTCCAAGAAGCTTATATGTACGTTTAAATTCTACAAGAGAAATCTCAACAAACCATTTCCAGATTTTAAGAGCTTCTTCATCATTCTGTTCCATCTTAACAAACCATGCACGAGCTTCATCATTTAAGCTGTCATCATTATCTGCTTCCTGGTGGAATTTAACATAGAGACGCATAAGCTCTTCAATTCCTTTAGCTTTAATCTCCTCTTCAGAACCCCATTTCTTATAAGCTACTATAAGCTTACCAAACTGAGTTCCCCAGTCACCTAAGTGATTGATCCTTTCAACATGATATCCTAATTTTGAATAAATCTTATAAAGTGAGTTACCTATAATTGTTGTTCTAAGATGTCCAATATGGAAATTTTTAGCAACGTTTGGAGAAGAATAATCTATACAAATTGTCTTATTATTTCCTTCTGTTGAAGAACCAAAGTCATCTTTTAAAGCTGAATCAAGAACATTTTTTACATAAATATTCTTATTAAGGAAAAAATTAAGATAAGCACCAACAACTCTGATCTCATCTATATATTCAACTTCACCGATAGAATCCTTAATCTCAGATGCTATGACCTGAGGTGCTTTATGCATAGTCTTTGCAAGTCTGAAACATGGAAATGCATAGTCACCAAGTTCAGGTTTTGGTGGAATTTCAATAAGACCTGAGATTTCTTCTGTTGTCAGGTCAGGTATTGCTTTGCTTAATAATTCTAAAATTTGTTCTTTCATTTAATTCTCCAATTCTAAACAAATATATTTAAGGTCAAATTAGATTATCAACATTTTGAAATTATAATTTGACTTTTAGTCAGATAATTTATATTTTACACAATTATTATTTGATTGAATAACTGAATGTAACAGTTGTTCCTATCTTTTCTTCACCATGAATATCAAGTTTACCATTGAGAAGATAGATAATCTCATATGCTTTATGTAAACTAGAATACCAAGGGTATTTATTAAGATAATCATTACTAATGCCATTTCCATTGTCTTTTAAAGTAGCATTAATGTTATCTTTATCAATCTCAATATAGATATTTATTTGAGTTGCATCAGAATGTTTAGCTATATTATCAAGGAATATCTCAAGTAAATTAACAAGGGACAGAGCTTTAATATATGAAAGCTTCTGATCGTCGTCACATATTACATTTGATTCCAATACATATTCAGGATGTCTGTCTCTGAATTTCATTATAAGGCTGTCAATCTGAAGTGCGATAGGTTTTGAATCATCAAAATCGTAATGCATTTTTCTAAGAAGAGAACCTAAAGTTTCTGAGATTTTTGTATCTGCTTCAATTAATCTGTCGATTTCTTCTTTTGCCTTTTCTGGATTTGTGGTAATAAGATATCTTAACATTTCTAATTTATGATTATTAGAAGATAATTCCTTTATTACTCTGTTGTCCAGTATAGTAGAATAGAATGATTTTTCAAAGGCGTCAAGCATAAGTATATTCTGTCCATGCTTCATTAACTCTGCTCTAGCGCTAAGTTTCGCTTCTGCTTCTACTTTGAGACATTGATATTTTAAGGCTTCTATTTCTTTTTTGTCGGCTTCTGACTCCTTTTGATTGAAATTCTCCAAAGCTTCCTTTGCTGCTTCTAGATCTTTGATCTTAGTTTCAATGGCTTTTAAAGAAATCTCTTCATTAAGGAGTTTATCGTCAAGAGCTGCTTTTGCAGTGTTTAAGTTTTCAATTTCATTTTCAATTTCAGACTGTTTTTCTGTATCTTCAGCATCTTTAATGATGGGACTAAATACATTCTTTCTAAAATTAGAATTAATTGAGTAAACATTCTTGGTCTTGTTTAATTCTTCCAGACGGACATTTAATTCAAATAGCTCAGTTTTATGGGCTTGAAGTGAGGATTTATCTGACTTATGAAGTTCATTAAAATAGTCCAGCATATTATTTAAGACTGTTATTACATCATTTGGTGCCATCGTTTATCTCCTTTCCTTCAACCTTTCTTTCGCTGGTTTCTTTCCTTAAATTTTTTTCCTTATTTTTTTTATAATTTCTGCCTGAATAGTGATGTACATTAGGTCTTTTTATCTTTCTTAAAGTTTTATAAAGAATAAGAAGAACTATAAGTAATACTACAAGAACCAGGGATAATATGATTATTAATCCATTTTCATCAAATAACGCTTTAAAATGTTTCTTCATCTTAACTGTCTGGCTTTCTTTAGAAGCGTTTTTGTCAATGTATTTCCGAAGATCACATTTTCTGATAAAGTCGGTTCTAAGCAATTCTTTATTATTATACATAACTGATATGTATCCGGCAACGCTACTGTTTATATTTTGGTTGATTACAGGTGTAACTGTAAATTTATCGACTGTAATATCAGTTCTGACAGTCAGACCAAGTGTGTGATTAAATGAATAATCAGGCATTTCATGTATGAGCATATTATTATAATTGGTCATAAGATAGGTATCATTTTCTGATGTAAAAGCTGTACTCATATCAAAGTTTTCAAGAGGTTTGATATAAGTATAGTTATTGAAAGCAAATTCAAAAAGTTCTTTTGATTCTTTAAATCTTTTATCTTCATCACAATTATAAAGAACTGCAACAAGTCTGATACCATTTCTTTCAGCAAATGATACAAGACATTCACCTGCTTCTTCAGTATATCCGGTTTTTCCACCTGTACAATATTTATAATAGATATCATTTGAGTCATATAAAGACTGATTCGATGTCCAAAGATCCCTTTCAGATGAAAGGTCAGTTTTTGGAACAACGTGGTAGGTTGTCTTTATGATGTTTCTAAAATCAGAATTCTGATAAACATTTGCCGCAATAAGTGCCATATCATAAGCTGTTGTATAGTGGTCATTATTATGAAGTCCATTGGCATTGGAAAAATGAGTATCTGTGCATCCTAATTCTTTTGCCTTTGTATTCATTTTGTCAGCAAAAGAAGAAATATCTCCAGAAACATTCTCTGCAATGACATTTGCTGCCTCATTAGCTGATACAAGTAATAGACCATATAATAATTCTTCATAAGAAATGGTCTCTCCAGCAATTAAGTTCATAGTAGTGGCATTTTCAGGGATATCTTTAAGTGCTGATGAAGAAACTTTGACTGTGTCATATATAGACTTATCTTCAAGGCACAGCAGAGCTGTCATCAGCTTAGTGGTGCTGGCAGGATAAGATTTCTTTTCTGAATTTTTTTCATATAATATATTTCCGGTATCTATATCCATAATGATACCTGATGAACAGGATACATTAGGAGCGTCGCTTGGGACGTAGTTAGTAGTTGAGTGCTTATCTTCATTTCCTGGAATATCAGTAGCATGGCGTCTCATACTGTCATCAGCGTGTACAGTCATTTTACTTAATGGAAAAATGAAGATACATAAAACCAGTAAAAAGGATATTATTTTTTTGTTCATATATATAAAAACTCCATGAGTTGTATATTTTATAAGTGTATTTAGCACATGTGATATTATAATAGAAGAAACTAAAAAAATAAAGAAATATGAAGTAGAATAAAAAAAGTTATATGTTATAATCATTATCTGAAAAGATAGAAAAATAACAGATGGAGTATAAATAAATATGAGACTTAGAAATGTAAAAGGATCCAGAGATACTATAGCCGATAGTGAATTTGTAATTCATGATGAGAAATCAAATAGAGGTCAGTGGAATAAGATATTTGGAAATGATAATCCTATTAATATTGAGATAGGTATGGGTAAGGGTATGTTTATTACTGAAATGGCTCGTAGAAATCCTGATATTAATTATATAGGTATAGAAAAATATTCAAGTGTTCTTGTTCGAGCTATTGAAAAAAGAGAATTAGAAGAAAATATGAAGAATCTTTTCTTTATAAGAATGGATGCTGAAGAAATTGAGGAAGTATTTGGAAATGAAGAAGTATCATATATATATCTGAACTTTTCAGATCCATGGCCAAAGGATAGACATGCAAAGCGTAGACTTACATCAGACAGATTCCTTAACAGATATAAAAATATTCTTACTAAGGATGGAGCTATACAGTTTAAAACCGATAATGTGATGTTATTTGATTTTTCTCTTGAATCTATTGAAGAATCAGGTTGGAAGATAGATGCAATGACTAGAGATCTTCATCATAGCGATTATAATGAAGGAAATGTCATGACAGAATATGAAAAGAAGTTTTCTGAAATGGGTAATCCTATAAATATGGTTAGATTCAGACCATAAATAAACAACCGCTTGTGCCTATTTATAAGGGGTGCAAGCGGTTGTTTTATATCAAAAACTATGTGCAAAATGTATAGTTTTCAGTATAAAATTATAGAAATCTATGGTAATTTAACCAAAGTGAAAAAAAGTTTAAAAAAATAGTTGCATTAATAGGTACACAGTGATATTATACAAAAGTGCTCTGACGAAGGGCACGAAACAAAAGAACAAAATAAATAAGTTTTTACAGAAAACTATTTGTTTTCTGGGCCGCTAGCTCATTTGGTAGAGCACCTGACTCTTAATCAGGGTGTGCGGGGTTCGAGCCCCCGGCGGCCCACTGCAGGAGGGCTGAGGACTTTGTTAATCAAGGTTTTTGGCCTTTTTTTGTTGCATTTTTCTTTAACTTTCCGATATAGATTAAAAATATATAAATAAGGCATTAATATAAATGTACTTTTTGACACCTATATATAAATATGATATTTTAGTAAAGGATAATGTCATATCTAAGGTAGGTATGACATTTGTATTTTTACCTATGGGAGGAAGTAGAATGGAAAATAATACACAACAGAATTATGGTCAGCCACAGCAGCAGGGTTACGGCCAGCCACAGCAGCAGCAGTTTCAGCAGCAGGGTTACAGCCAGCCACAGCAGCAGCAGTTTCAGCAGCAGGGTTACGGTCAGCCACAGCAGCAGCAGTTTCAGCAGCAGGGTTACGGTCAGCCACAGCAGCAGCAATTTCAGCAGGGTTACGGCCAGCCACAGCAGCAGCAGTTTCAGCAGGCTTATGGTCAGCCACAGCAGCAGTTTCAGCAGCAGGGCTATGGATATCAGCAGCCACAGATGAGACAGGCAAGACCAAAGGTTGAGATAAGTTTTAATTTTGATAAGATTAAGACAATCAATTATAGAGTGATAGCTGCGTTTATATTATTCTTTTCAGCTGTTTTACCAGGATGGTTTGGTGTTTCTGAATCTGGAGCAACATTAAGTGCTGGTTTACTTGTAAAAGAGGGAGGAATTCTTAAACTTTGGGCAATTCTTTTCATTATTTCAGCTTTAGCAGTAATTGTATTAGAATATGAAGTTGTACCAGCGTTTAATAATATGATCAAGAGTTTACCATTTGGAGAATTCTATGTTCCAGCTTTAGCAGTTGTAACATTCATTCTTGGAACATTTGCATATTCAAAGGAAACAAAAGATGAAATGAAAATGCTTGGAATGAAATTTGGTTTCTGCTGGTGGTTTGCACTTATTGCAGTAATATTACTTTGCATTAAGCCTGTAGTTAAAGCTATCAAAGGCGAACTTAATTAATTTATGAATAATATGCTCCGGTGAAAGAGGAGGTTTAAAAGTAAGATAATTACTATTATACCCTTTTTTACCGGAGATTTTTTATGTAGAATAAAATTACCTAAGCGAAGAATAAACCCTGATCTTTAGGGTTAAATAATATGTTAATGGAGATAAAAATGGATTCACGTGATACAATCTGCGCAGTTGCTACAGGCCTGGGAAGAACAGGTATCGGTATAGTAAGAGTTAGTGGAAAAGATGCAATCAAAATATGTGATCAGGTATTTGAGGGAAAAAAGAAAATTTCTGAAATGCCAACATATACAGCGGCATTTGGAAATATAGTTGATGTATCAGCTGACGGGAAAAAAGAAATAATTGATGAAACAGTAGCTCTTGTTATGAAGGGGCCACATTCATATACAACTGAAGATACAGTGGAATTTGATTGTCACGGGGGACCATTTCTTTTAGGAAAGGTTGTTGATCTTCTTATAAGATCAGGTGTAAGAGCTGCAGAACCGGGAGAATTCACCAAGAGAGCATACCTGGGTGGAAGAATTGACATGACTGAAGCAGAAGCTGTTATGGATATCATCAATGCAGAAAATGATATGGCTCTTAAATCATCTCTTAGTCAGTTAAGAGGTGGTCTTAAAGAAAAGATTGAAGAAATCAGAGAAAAGATAATCTATAATACAGCTTATATAGAATCAGCTCTTGATGATCCGGAAAATTACAGTCTTGATGGATTTCCTGAAAGATTAGATAAAGAGTTAGATGGAACTTTATCAGAAATTGAAAATCTTCTAAGTACTTCGGAAGACGGACGACTTATAAAAGAAGGTATAAGTACAGCTATCATAGGAAGACCTAATGCAGGTAAGTCTTCTGTACTTAATATGCTTTTAGGTGAAGAGAGAGCGATAGTAACTAATATAGAAGGAACAACAAGAGATACTCTTGAGGAATATGCAAATCTAAATGGAGTGACGCTTAGACTTATTGATACTGCGGGTATCAGAAATACTGATGATATTGTAGAAAAGATAGGTGTTGATAAAGCAAAAGAAAATATTGAATCTGCAGACCTTATTCTTTTTATAGTTGATGGAGCAGTGCCTCTTAATGATAATGACAGAGAGATAATTAAAAAAATAAAAGAAAATGATAAAAATGTCATAACTCTTATCAACAAAACAGATCTGGATTCAGTAATGGATAAGGAAGAATTAAGATCCCTTATCTCATTTAAAGAGGATAATAAAATATTAGAGATATCAGCAAAGGAAGGAACAGGAAAAGATGAATTATCTCATCTTATAAGAGATATGTTCTTCTCCGGAGATATTGATTATAATAGTGAAATATATATAACAAGTAAGAGACATAGACAGGCTTTGTATGATGCAAAAAACAGTCTCCTTAAGGTAAAGGAAAGTATCGCACTTTCGATGAGTGAGGATTTCTTTACTACGGATCTTATGGCTGCCTACGAAAGCCTTGGACTTATTATTGGTGTAACATTAGAAGATGATCTTGCAGATAAAATCTTTGAATCTTTCTGCATGGGAAAATAAAAGAGGAAAATAAAATGGCAAAAGTAGAGGAAACATATGATATAGTCGTTGTAGGTGCAGGACATGCAGGTTGTGAAGCTGCACTTGCTGCTGCGAGAATGGGATTTAAGACAATATGCTTTACAGTCAGTATGGATAGTGTAGCATTAATGCCATGTAATCCTAATATTGGTGGAAGTTCCAAGGGTCATCTGGTTAGAGAGATAGATGCTCTTGGTGGTGAAATGGGAAAAAATATCGATAAGACTTATATTCAGTCTAAGATGTTAAATGTATCAAAGGGCCCTGCTGTTCATTCTCTTCGTGCACAGGCAGATAAAGTAGAATATACAAAGCAGATGAAGCTTACTATGCAGCATGAGTTAAATCTTACCATGCGTCAGCAGGAAGTTACTGAACTTATAATAGATGAAAATGGACATGCTGCAGGAGTTATCACTTTTTCAGGTGCTGTTTATCACGCAAATGCAGTTGTACTTTGTACAGGTGTTTATCTTAAAGCAAGATGTATCTATGGAGATGTAGTAAGCTATACCGGTCCAAATGGACTTATGGCAGCAAATCATCTTTCTGATTCAATGGCAGAGAAGGGTATTCCTATCAGAAGATTTAAGACAGGTACCCCTCCTAGAATTGACAGGATGACTATTGATTTTTCAAAGACAGTAGAGCAAAAAGGTGATGACAGGATACAGCCTTTTTCATTTGAAAATACAGAAGAAGATATTAAGAGAGAACAGATTTCATGCTGGCTTACATATACAAATAATGAGACTCATGAGATAATAAAATCTAACATTGACAGATCTCCTCTTTACTCTGGAGCAATCCACGGTGTTGGACCAAGATACTGTCCTTCAATTGAAGATAAGATAATGAAGTTTCCGGATAAGGACAGACATCAGCTTTTTATCGAACCAGAAGGTGAAAATACAGAGGAAATGTATCTTGATGGAATGTCTTCATCTATGCCGGAGGATGTTCAGTTTGCCATGGTTCATTCAGTTCCGGGACTTGAAAATGCAAGGATAGTAAGAAATGGCTATGCTATAGAATATGATTGTATCTCAGCAACAGATTTAAAGCATTCATTAGAGTTTAAGGCGGTTCCCGGCCTATTTTCAGCCGGACAGATCAATGGTAGTTCAGGTTATGAAGAAGCTGGAGCCCAGGGGCTTATGGCAGGTATAAATGCTGCAAGACTTCTTCAGGGTAAGGAACCTGTAGTATTAAAACGTTCAGATGGATATATAGGTGTTCTTATTGATGACCTTGTAACAAAGGAAACAAAAGAGCCATATAGAATGATGACAAGCCGTGCTGAGTATAGACTTCTGTTAAGGCAGGATAATGCTGATCTTAGACTTACTGATATTGGACATGAGATCGGTCTTATCAGTGATGAAAGATATGAGAAGTTTAATAACAAACGTGATATAATAAATTCTGAAATTGAGAGACTTAAAGAAACTAAGGTTGGTGCTTCTAAAGAAGTACAGGCGTTTCTTACTGCCAATGAAAGTACACCTCTTAGAACAGGCGTTACTATGGCAGATATCATTAAGAGACCTGAATTTGATTATGGTAAGGTAAAAGAGATCGATCATGACAGACCAACTGAAGGAATTACAAGAGAAATTGCTGAACAGATAAATATATCAATAAAATACGAAGGATATATCCAAAGAGAAAGAGATCAGGTGGCACATTTCCTCAAGATGGAAGGAAAGAAGATACCTGAAGATATAGATTATAGTAAGGTTAAAAATCTGAGAAAAGAAGCAAGACAAAAGCTTGAAGCAGTAAGGCCGGATTCGATAGGTCAGGCTTCAAGAATATCAGGTGTTTCGCCGGCAGATGTTACTATGCTTATGATTTATCTAAAAGCCTGATACGAAAGGAAGACAAAAATGAATTATATAGTGATGGATCTTGAATGGAACCAGAGCACCTACGGAAGAGCAGGTGAACATCCGAGGCTTCCATTTGAGATTATCGAGATTGGGGCAGTAAAGACGGACGCGGATTATAATATCATCAGCGAATTCCGTACCTTGATAAAACCAAAGGTTTATACCAAGCTGCATCATACCATCAAGGATATGCTGAATTATGATGAAAAGGAATTATTCAGCAAAGGAAAGCAATTTAAGGATGCCTGCAAAGAATTCTTAGACTGGTGTGAAGGTGAAAAAAAAGAAGAATATGCATTCTGTACATGGGGAATGTCAGATCTATATTATCTGCAGTCCAATATGGATTTTTACTATATGGAAAAGTTAAAATTTCCAGTTAAGTATTATAATATTCAGCAGATATATGCAGATAAATATGATCCGGAAAAAAATATCTGTAAGCTTGAAAAAGCAGTTGAGTTCTTAAAGATGGATCAGACTGAACCATTTCACGCAGCGATAAATGATGCAAGATACACAGCGCGTGTAATGAAGGAAGCCAATTTAGGTGACTTCAGTGAAAAATATTCATTTGATATATATCGCCATCCAAAGAAGAAAGAAGAGGAAATCATTGATTTCCATGATGGTATGATAGAGTATATATCTTCTGAATATACCAGTAAAATAGCGGCTATGGAGGACAGGGACGTAAGAAGTGTAGTATGTCCAAAGTGCAAGAGAAGAGTTTCAAGAAAACTTGTATGGTTCCAATCAGCTCCTAATACAGATCTTTCAGTTGGAAAATGTCTCTACCACGGATATGTGGTTGGAAGAATTAAATTTAAAGAAACAGGCGGAAGTGATCCAAATGTTTTTGTTATGAAGAGAGTTACACGCACAGACAAAAAAGGCTATGAAACCATTAAAAAAAGAAAGCTAGACTTAAGAAAGAAGAAGAGAGAAAAGAGACATCAAGCGAAGGGAAAGTAAAATGACAGGGGATAATAACTGGTTTAATAGTGATATATTAGCAAGTGTACTTAAGATAGGAATATTCGATGATGAAGAAATTTGGATTAATGATATAAAAGAAAAATGCAAAAAGATCCTGAACGAAAAAAAGTGTCAATATCAGTTATATGAGTATTCATCAAGTGAAGAATTATTAAATGATGATACTGAATTAGATTTACTTTTTTTAGATATTTCACTAGGAAATGATGAATTAGATGGAATTGAATTATCTAAAATAATAGCTAGACAACATAGGGTATGGAGACTTGTTTTCGTGACCAGTTATGAAGATTATGTCTGGAAATCCTTTGGGCCAGTTACTCTTGGTTATGAAAAAAAGCCAATAACAGAAAATGCTGTAAAACATTATTTTGATTTAGCAGTATTTGAAAAAAAAAATAATATAATTGTATGGTTTGATGAGTATGATCTTAACACATACATAAGATTTAATGATCTATTATATATTGAAGGCGAAGCAAATTATGTTTTGGTAAAAACAAGAGAAAAGAAATTTATGGTAGCTGGAAATTTAAAATATTGGGAGGGAAAATTAAAAGAATTACCATTAGTAAGAGTTCATAGAAGTTTTATAGTCAATATGGTAAATGTAGATTCAATAAATAATGAAGTAATATTTAATGAATCTAAAGAAAGACTCTCTGTAGGAAAAGCTTATAAAAACAAGGCATATGAAAAATATAAGAACTATATAATTGATCAATTGAAAGTGGATATTTAAAAACGCATCTTAAGGATGCGTTTTTTATATGGAAAAATATATAAAAAGTAAGGTACGAATTTAAATGTGGACACAAAAAATGCCGTTCATACAAAAAAAATGATGTTCATACAATAATTTATGAGTATTAAAAAAATGTATGTATAATTACAAACAGCTTCGGTAATGATAAGGCATTACCGAAGCTGTATATAGTAGGAACTTTAATAAAGCACCTAGGTAAATGATATCACTTTGTTAAAGGCCAGTAAATAATTAAATTATAAAGGAGAACTTGATATAGCATTTATAACAAAAGTAGCAAAGTGGGCAGTAAAATATGGAGCAAAGGCTGTGAAGTGGGTATGAGGGAAAAATGGAAATATATAAGATATCACATGAATATAGTTCTGGTTTTAAATTAGAAGTAAAAAACCTAAAGTTTGAAAAAAATAAAATATATGGATTAGTTGGGCATAATGGTGCGGGGAAAACAACATTAATGTCTATTTTAGCAGGTATTTTAAAACCAAATATTATGGATGATTATGAAGTTGAAAAAGTAAATCCAGTATATATTCCTTCAGAGATAAGGTTATATGATTTTATTACGGTAAGTGAATTTATTGATATATATTTAAAATATTCAAATTCAAAATTTGAAAAAGAAGAAATACTAGAAATTCTTGAAATGGAAGATAAAGCTGATATTTCATTAGAGGAATTATCAATGGGATTAAAAAAAAGAATATCATTGATTCCATGGATTGCAGGAGAAGGGGATTTTATAATACTTGATGAACCTTTTAATGGTATCGACTATAAGTATATAGAAAAATTAAAAAAAATAATTGATAAAAGAGAGGCGACATATTTAATATCTTCACATATGATAGATACACTTGTTGATATTTGTGATGAAATTATTGAGATTGAAGATGGAATTAATAAAAGGTATGAAGCACAGGCATAGAGAAGGTAATATAAATGCGTGAAATAATAGACTTTAGAGTAACATTAATTAGAAAGCAATTTCATATTTACGGTTTTTCAAATATTGCTATGTGTATGCTTCTTTTATCAATTATTTTGATTGTTCCACGACTACTGCTAAGTAAAATAATGATAAAATCAGAAATGATTCTGGTTATCGGAATTGTAATCTACATGATTGCAAGTGAACTTATAAGCAGAAATATTAGCGATGATGAGATAAATACTATTAATTGTTTTTTTAAAAACATAAATATTTCAAAGTATAAGAAATACACTATTATAAGAAATTTATTGATATATGAATTTATAATTCTATATGTGATGTTCCCATATTCAAAAAGTACATTAAAGGACAGTCTTGCCGTAATTGCAGGAATAGAATTTATAACTTTTATAACATATACATTAAAGATTACAAGAGGAAAAAGTGTTGTTGACACTTTTAAAACAATCGTTGTTCTTATATGTTTAAGCGCTTCAATTCTTAATAGAAAGTTAAATCTTGGTATATCAATTAAGCTGAATAATTATGTATCAGGTATTGTACTTACAATAAGTATGATTTTAATAACAATGGTAGTGCCTTGTCATGTGGAAAATACTAAAAATAAAAATACGATACAGTATAAAAGAAAATATTCTAATAAGGATTATACATTTTATTTTAGAAGAAAGAAATATTTAGAATTGTAAAAGTCAATATAAAAATGTAGGAAAAATGGAATATAAAAATGTAGGTTTTTCCACTTATTCCTCCGCAGTTTGAACTTCCAACAAGGACCGGATA
>CADANF010000019.1 GCA_902789175.1 uncultured Lachnospiraceae bacterium | reverse complement strand
CAAGAATATCAATATATTCTCCTGCCAATGCCTTATTCATACTTCTTACGGCACAGAATTTTCCACACATAGAACAGGTATCATCATATTCCGGTGATCTGTCTTTCCTGATGGCTTTTGCTGTTTCGGGATCAATGGCCACATCCCATTGAGCATCCCAATCAAAACACTGCCTTGCTCGAGCCATTTCATTATCCTTATCCATTGCATGAGGAACATGCTTAGCAATATCTGCCGCATGAGCCGCAATTTTTGATGCTATGATCCCTTGCTTTACATCATCTACATTTGGAAGTGCAAGATGTTCTGCAGGAGTAACATAACAAAGGAAAGCTGCTCCATTTTCTGCTGCGATGGCACCACCAATAGCTGCTGTGATATGATCATAACCTGGAGCAATATCTGTAACTAGAGGTCCTAATACATAAAATGGAGCTCCCATACATATCTTGCTCTGCATTTTCATATTTGCTGCTATCTCATCCATAGGCATATGTCCCGGTCCTTCAACCATAACCTGAACATCCTTTTCCCATGCTCTCTTGGTAAGTTCTCCCAGACGTACAAGTTCTTCTATCTGACATACGTCACTGGCATCTGCAAGACAACCCGGACGACAAGCATCCCCCAGAGAGATTGTCACATCATATTCCCTGCATATATCAAGTATCTCGTCATAATATTCATAGAAGGGATTTTCTTCTCCTGTCATTGTCATCCATGCAAAAACAAGAGAACCACCACGGGATACAATATTCATCTTTCTCTTATGATTCTTTATCTGGTCAATAGTCTTTCTTGTTATTCCACAATGAAGGGTAACAAAATCCACACCATCCATGGCATGAAGTCTTACCACATCAATAAAATCCTTTGCAGTAAGTGTGGCTAAATCTCTTTGATAATGTATTACACTATCATAAACAGGAACTGTTCCGATCATCGCAGGACATTCACTTGTAAGCATTCTTCTAAATGGCTGAGTATTGCCATGACTTGAAAGATCCATAATCGCTTCAGCACCCATTTCTACTGCTGCCATGACCTTCTTCATCTCTATTTCATAATCCTTACAATCTCTTGAAACCCCAAGATTAACATTTATCTTGGTACGGAGCATGCTGCCTACCCCTTCAGGCTCTATACATTTATGGTTTTTATTTGCAGGGATCGCAACCTGTCCCCTGGCCACCAGATCTCTGATCTCTTCAGGCGTCCTGTATTCCTTTTCTGCCACCTTTCTTATCTCTGGAGTGATAATCCCCTGTCTTGCCGCATCCATCTGTGTTGTATAACTCATTTTTTCCTAAACCTTTCATAAAAAAAGTCTACATCCTGGAATGTAGACTTAAAACTACTGACTTTCTATATGATTGATATAAAATTAGAAAAGCTTCTTGATGCTATCGATCGCATCTGTAACCTTTCCACCTTTGATTGCTGCCTTTACGCCTTCAACCACTTTATCAACCATTCCATCTGGAATGTCGATTCCTGATACAGATTCAACTGCTTTCTCAGGATTTTCTTTAAACTTATTTGCGAAATCAGGATCCGCTTTAACCTTGCCCACAATAGCATCAATCTGTTTTTTGATGTCCATACTAAACCTCCAAAAAAAAATATTATACTAACCTATTGTAAACCAATTGTCTGATAATTACAATCAAAACTAAACAATCATCTGATTAACTGAATCTGATCTTTCGGATTGAAATGAAGCCATCTCCAGAATATTTTATAAATATAGCTCTTTTTCCAATCTTTAATCCTGTCTTTATATTCATCCAATGCCAATCATTAATATCAGAAACCATCTTGCTTCCTAATACTTCTCCACCAATGGCATCATAAATCTCTATCTTACTCTCTATCTTGTCCTCTGTCTTACTCTCGCTATAAAGTTCTCTCTTATCTACTCTTATTTCAACAGAAAGATCCGTATCATCTTTTATATCAAAATATCTATATCCTACCCAGGTTCCATCAGAGATATTTGTTATAAATCTGTCTTCATCTTCATTTATAAGCATAGGGATCAGCTCTTTAATCTCGCTGTTACTTCCATGAGGCATATTTCCATTAGTAATTATACATGCTGCACCAGCAGGATATTCTCCCTTTGCCGGAAGCGGCTTACCGTTAAGTCCCTGACTTGTGATCTCCACCTGTTTTATGGCTCCATCTTCTTCGATCTTTATTTCCTCAGCCAGGGCCTGTCTTGAATAATCCGTACCATGAGTAACTCTATGATAGAATACATACCACTTATCTTTGATCTTTTCTATACTTCCATGAGTTGTACCCGTTGCATTAAGCCTGTCTTTTGCCTTTCTTCCATTAAGTCCTATATCTCCAGTGGAAATGATAGTTCCTCTGAATTTAAAATTCCTATCCGGATAAAGGCTTGTGGCATAACAAAGTTCATGATTTAAAAGAGACGAATATATAAAATAATATGTATCCCCTATTTTTCTAATGGAACTTCCTTCATAAAATGGATGTTCCTGCCACTCAGTACCATAAGTCTTATAAGGTGTTATCCTTTTGATATCAGAAGTTACCGTAAGCATATCCTCTGCAAGAGTAACCGTTACAGGTCCCATAACAGAACCATATTTTGTCCTGGCTGCTTCTAATTGTTCTTTGGTGCGTCCAAACATTTCCATTTCTAACTTATCAACAAGCGTTACGTCAAAGTCATCCGCTTTTATAGTTTCTGCCTGAGCTTTATCAACAAAGATCTTTCCATCTTTTTCTTTCATCTCTTTCCATTCATCATATGGATAAAGAGTTCCATAATAAAGTCTTATAGTTCCATTATCATTTATTACTGCGGGATCAAAAGTTACTATCTCATTATGGGGTGTTCCGTCAGCATTTCTAACAAAACCGAGATATTCATAAGGCCCATCCGGTCTATCTGATACAGCTACAGATATGGGGCCAAAGTAACCTCCAACTCCTCTATATCCCGCCAATTGATAATAAAGATAAAATCTCTTGTCATTTCCCTGAACTACATCAGGAGCATACATATAACATCTCTTTTCATTATATAAAGGATCCTGATCTGCTCTGTAACTTATTCCATTAGATGTCCATTTTGTAAGATCATCCACTGGTGCAGAATAAAATTCATAGGGGAGCATGCAATAAGTCTCTCCCCCTTCTTTATCATGTGAACCAAAAAGATAAATCCTGTCATTAAAAACGTGAGGTTCTCCATCCGGCATATAAACTCCTTCCGGAAGGAATGAATTCCATATTAAATTCTGTGTGTGTGTCATTTTTTCATCCTTTTTTATTATTAATTTTTATTTTTTTTACTTTCATTAAGGCCCCTCCCTTCTAAGGCCTAATGACAAAACCCATATATGAATTATAACATATCTATATACAAAAAGCTTATTTTTCAAAGTATATACACCATTTTTCATTGAATAATCCCCCTTAAAATGTTATTCTGAGTATGTGGGAAATGGGTTGATTTTAGGGAATAATTTAACTTTAGTTACATGGAGGGGTTTTATAATGAGTGAAAAGAAAAGGCTTGTAACACGAAGTGACTTTGATGGTCTTGTATGTGCCATGATTTTACGCGAATGCGATCTTATTGACGATATATTATTCGTTCATCCAAAGGATGTTCAGGATGGAAAGGTTGAGCTCAGTAATAATGATATTACAACCAATCTTCCATATGATCCTAGAGTTTTCTTATGTTTTGATCATCATGAATCTGAAGAATTCCGAAACGGCGATTTAGAAAATATTGATAACTGGTATTGTAACGGCGAAGCAAAATCTGCAGCAAGAGTTGTATATGAATACTATCTTGAAGCCGGTTATGATCTTAAGAGGATCACTACAGAAATAATGGAAGCTGTTGATAAGGGAGATCATGCCGACTTTACTGAAGAAGAGATCCTTAATCCAACAGGCTGGGTACTTATGAATTTCATCATGGATGCCCGTACAGGTCTTGGTCGTTTCCATAATTTCAGAATTTCAAATTACCAGCTTATGATGGAACTTATAGATTATTGCGTAAACCATCCTATAGATGATGTTTTAGCACTTCCGGATGTAAAAGAACGTGTAGATCTTTATATGGAGCAGTCTGATCTTTTCAAAGAACAGTTAAAGCAGATCTCACACATGGAAGGACATGTTGTAGTTGTAGATCAAAAAGCTGCTGGTGATGTTATCTATGCCGGAAACCGCTTTATGATCTATGCTATGTATCCTGAAGCTCTCGTTTCAGTACATGTTGCCTGGGGATTTAAAAAGCAGAATACTGCAGTAATGATCGGTAAATCCATAATTAACAAATCCAGCCATTGTGACATAGGAAATCTTTGTCTAGAATATGGTGGCGGCGGCCATACAAATGCAGGTACCTGCCAGATAGATAATGATAAGATTGATACCATACTGCCAGAAATAATCGAAAAAATAAATTATCGTTGCTAAAAAAGACCAACGGACGAAAACCAACGGACGGCAAAAAAACAGGACATTCAAGTAATCGTGCCAGCGGGCTAAAACATGCCTTATGACGCGATTCTTTCATGTCCTTTATTTTTTGCTGCTTATTTCGGTTGGTTAGTTTTTAGCAACCGTTTGATAATACTTTATAATAATTCTCTATTGTCGGTCGAAATATGATTTATTTTTACATCTAAAGTAGGTGCGGATATATCCATCGGTTGATACGAAAACTATCTCATTTGTATCTTCAAGATAATATATCATATCCCCATCTTCTGCTTCTGTTTTTGTAAGTGCTTTGGGATTATTTACAACTTCATTTGCTTTTAAAAGATATTCTTCTTCTGAACCGCATCCCATCTCTTCTCCATGTTTTTCAAAATGCTGGGTAAGATATGAATGCTTTCTAAACTGAAGAGATACCTGTTCTTTTTCTGTTGTATCCTCTTCTGTAAATACACATCCTGTAAAACAAACTAATGCCAGTAATATAAATAATAAACTTATAATTCTTTTATTCATCTTCTTAACCTTTTATCTGACATAGCTTCTGTCAGAATCTATTTCATCTGGTCTTTTTTTTCTTTGTTCATCCTTATCACAATACATATTTTCATCTGCTCTTTCAATAGTTGCAAATACATTTTCGCCCGATTCCCTCTCTGCTATTCCGTAAGCAAAATCTACAGGATAGTCGCCATACTCTATATCACACTTATTTTCTTTTCTTAATTTGCTAAGGCTCAAGTCAAGATCACCTGCTTTAGCTGTAGTACTTACAAAACAGAATTCATCTCCACCGACTCTGAAAAGCTCGCCAAATTTTTTAAGCCTGTTACTTGTAGTCTGGGCAAAGGCCATAAGATATGCATCTCCTGCACTATGTCCATAGGTATCATTAAAATGCTTTAATCTGTTAAGATCAAACATAACTACCGTAACATCAGCTTTTCTTTTAAGTCTGAAAATATATTTAACATAAGCATCTCTATTATGAAGTTTAGTTACAGAATCCAGTTTGGCAAACATCTGCTCAATAGCAAGAAGCAGTAATAAATAGCAAAGAGAAATACAGTTCCATGTAACCAGTAATTCTTTATAGCCGATATTTGCAACTACGCCTATGATAACGAGTATCTGGGCAAAAGCAAGCATAGCATTATCACTGAAGTCAAATGGGAAGTTTCTTGAATAATACTGTCTTACAAAAATTATAAATATAAGCAGCTCAAGTGCCACATAAACATCATGGGTTTTAGTATAGGAAATGTTACCATTAATATGGTAAAAAAGTATTGGCTTCCAGATATTGACCAATGGAAATGCAATAAAAATCAAAACAAATATATAACCAAATATCTTTTCCACAAGAACAGTTTTTAATGTGGGCATATTAAGCATTCCAGCCATTGCAAGAGGTATCATCAGATATATCACGCAGGTGATCACATTAAGAGCTGAATTATCAAATTCTGTAAAATTGCTTTTTTCAAATATTGACTGCCAGACCTGATCAAGAACAAGCAAAGTAGCAAGCCATAAACCGCTGATAGCATATATAAGCTTGCTTCTTTTATCCATATGATGGTTATCATAAAGTCTGAACCATGTATAAAATACAATAACTAATCCGATTATATCTGAAAATAATATCAAAAAGGTTTTCCTCCAATATTTTGTATGATAATCCACAAAATATACCGAATATATTGTAACTTATAACCTATAACAGTTCAACAAGAAACTTTTCTCAAACCATAGTCTTAATTATGAAATGATATTTCTTGATTTCAGATCATCTTTAAATAATTCAAATTCATTTTTGTAATGTCTAGCCGGAAGTATCTGAATAATTCCTATAGATTCGCCTATACCGCTCTTTTCCCTTACAAACAGTTTACCATCCAGTTCTTCTACTACCATCTCATCCCATGCAACATAAACAATCTCTTTTAATGGAATGATCTTATGGTATCTATATGGTATATTTTTAAAATATACTCCCTTGGAACTGATTATAACTTTTCTCACATTGAAATCGCTTCTTAAGAAATAACATCCAAGATAAAGTGCTGTGACGAGTAATACTAAAAACAAAGTAATTCTTGAAGTCCTTGGAACTAAATAGAAATCGTTAAAGAATGAGCCCCCTGATGAATACGGCTTAAAAAGTGGTGATACATAAGCAAAAAAACAAAGCACTATCCAGGCTGCTGATGTGAAAAAAATGAAGAGCAATATTCTCTTCATCCATGTATATTCCGGAACCCCCTCCGGACTTGCATAAGTTACGTGAATTGTCTCCCACATATCATGTCCCCCAACATAAATACTGACTTTATTATATTCTTCTTTAAAATTTAATGCAATCTCAAATTTTTGTCTTATTATTTCAACAAAATGTGGTGTATATGAAATCTCGCAAGTTCCTTGCATAATGATGGACGTTCAAAAAAAGAAGAGCCGAACTTATATCCGGCTCTTACAATAGTATAAACTATTAACTTTTAGATTACTTAACAACTTTAGCTGAAGCAATTATCTTTTCAAAGTCAGCCATGTATTCATACTCTGAATTGTTTGATTCAAGAACAGCTATAACGATCATCTTATTTGCATCAGTATCAAAAATCATATAAAAACGACCATACTGAGATGTATTCTCATCTTCAGAAGAACTATCAATATCAAGCTCTAAAGCTTCATAACCCGCAATAGTAGTCATACTTGCGTTCTTAACTTTCATAGCACCTGATGCTTCCATTGAATCAATTAACATTGTCTTTTCAGCTACTGTTAACTCAGAAGGATTAAAATAAAGACTCTCAACATCAAATGCAAACATAGCATAGCCTGTTTCTGACTGCTCAGCTATATAATAATCATATGTTCCGTATTTAGTAGGTTCCTGACTAGCAATATAATCCGGAAGCTGGAATGAAAGATTTTCATACTTTACTTCATATGTAGCATTATATGCATCCTTTGCCTGCTTATCATTTACAGGGTCAACTGGTGCATTTGTGAATACATCTGCATGTTCCTCTTTTGCTTCATTAGATGATGCAACTTCAGCCTCTGTATCAGCTTCTGTTTCTGTTGTTACTTCTTCAGTTGTTGCTACTGTTGTAACCTCTTCTGTCTTATCTTCTTTCTTATCGCCACATGCAACTGCCGAAAAGGCAAGAACTGCAGCCATTGTTAAAACTAAAAATTTCTTTCTCATCTGTAACTAGATCCTTTCTCCTTAAAATACAGCGTTTTGGATTTTACAATAAAAAAAAACAAATGTCAACAAAAAAAACCGGAGAATATATCTCCGGTTAATGATAATATTTTTATAATAATATCTAATCTGTCGAAATAATTATTTTGCAACCTTGATTGATGCAATAATCTTTTCGAAATCTGATGTATAATCATACTGAGAAGTATTTGTCTGAACAAGACCAATACCAATGATCTTTTCTACATCTGTATCAAAGATAAAGTATAAACGTCCTGTACCTTCTAAGTCAGTCATTTCGTAGTTTACATCTACTCCAAGTGTATAATAGCCAGCAACTTCTGTCTCAAATGCATTTGTTACTTTTATATCACCTGACGCCTGTAAAGCCTCGACAAAAGATGCCTTCTGTGCCTGTGCAGCTTCCTTTGTAACACCATAACCATTCTGAATTGTTACTGTTAAGTCAACTACAGTTGTTTCACTCTGCTCTGCATAGTAATAGTAGTTTGGATCACTTGAGATTTCTTCACTATACTGGAAGTAATCAGGAACCTGGAATGTAAGATTCTCATACTTTGCATCAACAACTTTAGCAAACCCGTCCTTAGCTTCCTTATCAGTTACTGTTAACTTAGGACCTTCTGTAAATAATTTAATGATATCTTCCTTATTTGCATCTGTTTCTGAAGCATCTTTAACTACCACTGGAGCACTTGTTGAAGCTTCTGTCTCTGATGCTTCTGTCTCTGATGATGTAGTAACTGTATTCTCTGACTTCTTCTCTTTTTTCTTATTACCGCATGCTACTGATGATAAAGCAAGCATTGCAGCCATTGTAAGCACTAAAAATTTTTTCTTCATTATGTAACCTATACCTTTCTGTTATTTTTTAGCATAATGCATCTTACACCAAATTAAAATAATTGACAAGTATCAAAAAACTGAAACAGAAGCAGGGTTACCCCATCATAGGAGTTTTCTTTTAATATATCTCCCTGGATCTCCCATCCCTTATCTCCGGTTTTTTTTATGATATTACTGATATTTTCATTTGATGAAAAGAAATGAGAATCCTCATTATATTTCTTATCTCTTATCTCATATGATGCCTTTTGTATTATCTTTACTCTTTCAGTAAATTTTGGAAGATCATCTGGCATCTTATGATTTTTTTCATAATAAGAAGATGATACATAATAATACATATCAAGATATGCTATGAGCCTTAAATATGGGTCTTTACTCTTTGAAAGAGCAATCTCGCTTATAAAATTGGCTTCATTTTCCTTATAATACCCCTTATGATGGACATATTCATGACAGTTAAGAAGCGGCTGATAAAGAGGATCCACGTATTTATTACATGTAGGCTCCATGGTATAAGGATAATTATAACCTCCAATGTTCATAATATCTAATACATCGGAACAATAGGCAATCTTTATCACAGGATAATATCCTGACAGTCTGGGATAATCTTCCTCCATTGATCTTAAAGCCTCTATTACAAGAACATTCATCTCTTCATCGCTCTTAAACTCAACAGTATATTTATTGCCCTTCATAACATATTTAATATCTATCTCATCTGCCGCTTGATTTATGTTTTTCACCAGATATTTAAGGACAGTCTCAACTTCGTCATTGGTATATGTAACTCTGGCAGAATAAACTTTTCCCCCAAGTACTTTCCCTGAAAATGGCACAGCCCAGGTAAACATATAAACTACGATCATAAGAAGAAGTAGTATAGATATAGTCTTTACATATCCAATAGTAAACTTCTTATAACCCTTCTTTTTTCTTAAAAAAATAAGGAGAATCAGAAAGATGAGTAATAATACCAGGGATAAAGAGAGAAGGTACATGATACACTCTCCCAGATTTATCCTGATATTTCCTGTAATCTTTGATACCCTGTTACATATTTTTACGTATATATGGTCAGTATAAAGATCACATAGATCCGGAAATAAACAGACTACCAGAAATCCTGCTATAAAACATATTAAAATAAGCACTGTTCTGATATATCCTGATATCTTCATTGATCAATCCCCTTAAAAAACTTTAACCTAAGATTGATTATACTTCTTTTATATACTCTTCCTCAATACAATCTTCTAAAAGATTTACAATATCTGACTTTTCATATCCTTTTCCAATGAATACCAGCTGGTTACATCTGTCTCCAAAAGTATCATCCCAGTCATCTTTAATATCAGGATATTCTTCTACTAGTTTATTTAATTCATCTTCCTTCCAGGCAGATACCCACTCTGAAAGCTCGGTAACAGAAGCATTTCTTCCAGCCTGTTCAAATAACTGTATATGATTCCAGTCATCTGCAAACCATATATATCCTTTAGTCCTGATAAGTACCTCTGGATATTTATCCAAAAATGAATTAAATGCATCTCTATTGAAAGGTCTTCTATCTTCATACACGAAAGAGGAAATGCCATATTCATCAACACAGGCTTTTTCATCATCATTATCGCAGTTATTTAATGCTTTCTGAACTGAAGAAAAGGCCTCAACCTCTTCAAAACAAAAATCCTCCCCAGAAAGGAGATCATCTAACTCTACATTTCCGTTAGTACAGCTTATCATTCTTGCTTCCTGTTGGATATTTCTAAGTCCGCTCTTTACTTCCTCTAACTGCTCCTCACTAAGAAGATCGATCTTATTTAAGATCATAAGATTACAGAATTCAATCTGATCCATTATAAGATTTATGATATCTCCATCTTCTGTGTCATCTTCATTTGAAAGATCATGCAAAAATTCACGATATATCCTGTCCACATCCGCAACTGATACCACTGCCTTAAGATAAACCCTTGTATCTTCTGTCATTTCACAGTAATTTTCAAATGCACCTGCTATTGAAGAAGGTTCACTGATACCTGATGCTTCAACAAATATCGCCTCGATAGACCTATCCTGTGAAAGTCTCTCTATTTCATCGATAAACTTATCTCTTAAAGTACAGCAAATGCAGCCATTCTGCATTTCAACCATTTCTACCTGCAATACCTGATTTCCTGTTTTATTAAGGATTGAGGCATCAATATTGACACTTCCCATATCATTTACGATCAGTGCAATCTTTCTTTTTTCCTGCTTCAGGATATTCTGCATAAGTGTAGTTTTTCCTGATCCTAAATAACCTGTAATAATAACTACTGGTACTTCTCTTTTTGACATAAGCATCTCCTTCATAAAAAAACAAGGAGGTATCACCAGGGTGTTACCTCCTATTTGCAACACAGTTGCATTTTAGTATATTTTTTTAATCAATACAATAAACTTTTACAAAATGTCTTGTATATACCTCGATCATCCTCATAACCTGTGGAATTTTCTCCGGATCACGGTCACAAAGATGAACCAGCTGAGTTATGGGGGCTGTCAGTTCAAACGCAAGAATAGCAGTATCGTATTTTTTAAGGGTTCCCTGTTCTAACATCTGATCAAATATATTCATAAACAGTATTCTCGTACCACTAAGAAAATGCTTCGTCGCCAGATCCCTTACTTTTTCTCCTCTGAACTGTTCCATCATAACAGTTTTTCTTATCATCCTTATATGTTCATCATTAATTGTAAATGAAGTCATCTTATTTACAAGCTGGACCAGCTCCTCCCCTGATGCAGGGATTGGAGGAAGATTATCCAATGACCCAAAATGTTTCTCATAATGTATATCCAGTTTATCGATCAATGCATCCCAGATTTCTTCTTTACTTTTATAATGCTTATATAATGCTGACTTTGTGTATCCTAACTCTTCAGCTATTTCCCTAACATTTGTTGCTTCATACCCTTTTTCGGCAAACACTTTTAACGCTGCATCAAGAATTCGTTTTTTTGTATCACTTGCCATTTTTATGACCTTTCTAATCCTTTATAGTAATCTTCAATTCCTTTTCTGGCCTTTATATATACGGCCTTTAATTCTGGATCAAATTGTTTTCCCATTCCCTCAAGGATTATTTCATTAACCTTTTCATAAGAATAACTCTCTTTATATGCTCTCTTACTTACCAATGCATCATAAACATCCGCTATTGCCATAATACGGGCTTCCAGAGGAATACTGTCTTCCTTAAGTCCCTTTGGATATCCTGATCCATCCCATTTTTCATGATGAAAATGAGCCACATTTTCAGCTATGACTTTAAATTCGACATCATCTGTATCTTTAAGGATCTCATGAATTATACGGGCCCCTTCACTGGTATGAGCTTTCATCTTCTCAAATTCTTCATCAGTGATCCTGCCTGGTTTTCGTAAGATCGCATCATCTATTGTTATTTTCCCAATATCATGCATTGGTGCTGCTTTGATCAACTTATTCTTAAAATCTCTTGGAAGATCATCCATCTCCTGAACCAGAAGTTTCACCACACTGCTGGTCCTTCTGATATGACCTCCTGTTGAATTATCTCTGCCTTCAACCATAGTAGCCATTCCCAGAATAAGCTTATCATGCATGTCTACGATATGCTTTGTCTTTTCTATTACTTCATCCTCAAGCTGTTTATTATAATTCTTGACCAGTTGAAGATATTTCTGACCTTCAGTATCATCAGATATATAAATCTGATAACCCAGAGTTTTTATACCATTGGTAATTGGTTTTACACTGGCTATATAGTATTCATCATCTGCATCGGTTGAAGGATCATTTTCAAATTTAACTACATTTTTATCTTTTTTTTCTGTCAGAAGATTCTCTATCCATCCATCGATCATATCTCCTAAATTATCGATCTTTGAAATCGGAGTATCTACTTTTACTTTTTTAAGTACTGGAAATAAGGATCTCGCAGTTTCATTACTATTAAGATAATTCTTATTTCTATCAACAGAAATGAGGCCGGTGTCACCATTATTGATCATAGCTTCTACCGCAGTATCACCGATACTCAGCATACTCATCTTATAAACAATGATAAGCAGCATTATCTGAGAAAGCACTGAAATAAGCGGCATTATCTCCACATCATCCGCCACATATCTATTAACAAAATATCCGGCAATGGAAGCCACTTCAGGAATAAAGAGAAGGATTATGATCTTATTCGATACCTGACTCTTCTTTACCCCGGCAAGTAATGCAGCTATACCAATGATGATATATATTACCAGCACAAAATATAAAACACTGTGCATATAACCGTATTCTTTATAGATAGAAAAATGGCTATTACGTTCAACAACAGTCATGCTCTTATAAAAAACATCTGAATGTCCAACACTTAACACGGAAATGTATAATATTGAACTTATTACATAACAGATATTTCTTATTTTATTTTTTATCTTGATGTCACATATAGTAAGTATGCACATAGTGATAAAAAATGTCAGATAACACGCTGCGATGTAAACCATTTTCACCATCATTTCCAGCATTTTAATATCCGGAATTACTTGATAATAAAGGAGATAACCCAGATTAGATACTGGCACTATGATAAAAATTGCTGTTATATCTACATCAAAATGTTTATTCCATATAAAAACATACACTGCCGAAAGAATAAACGACACGATAAATAAAACCTGATAATAAGTCTCGGCCATGTTCCCTCCTGTTGTTTAAAAAATATTCCCTATATTGTGGCACACTCACCCTGCATTTTACTCTACATTAAAATCGCCCAGAATGTGTGAACAAAATTTAAAAAAGATATGATATACGACATATCATATCTTTCTTTCGATGTATCCTATTAATCAGCAAATTTTAATGTAATATCACCTGTTGATGTTTTAAAGGAAAAATCACTGCTTCCTTTTGAACTGTAATGCTTTTCTGTTTCAGTATCATTTACACAGATATCTCCTATACTGCTGGTAACATCAAGATTATAATCCCCTAATTTTCTTACAAAGCTGCCATTTATTTCACCTGTACTTGTACGCACATTTCCTGAACCAATATCAAGATTATCCATTCTGACATCTCCAGTGGATGTTTTAATACTCATTCCCTCTGCTTTTATATTATCAAGTTCAACCGCTCCAGTTGAGACATCAATAAAGAGCTCTTCCATCTTTACATTTTTAAGACTGATATCACTGGTAGAACCGTAAATACTAAGTTCATTTAAATCTAAACCTGTAATATTAATATCTCCTGTGGAAGTATGGAATTCACCTTTGTTTATCTTTGTTCCCTTTGGAACCGTGATCTTCATTGTGTTAAGATCATCTCCCATATTTTCAAATCCCACTGATAAATTTATATCAAACGTATCTGATTTTTTACCACTAACATAAAGAGTCCCATCTTTAACTTCTATCTCAGGCTTAAGGTCTTCCTCGATCATGTATGCCACTCTATAATCATCACCTTCTTCTATCGTTACATCCATAACTGAAAGATCAAGTTGGATATTTTCAAATTCACTAACCTGCTGATCATATTTAATTACATCTTTACTATCGACTGTAATGATCTTATGATTTTTAAGATCCACTCTGAATCCAAGTCTTCCTCCCTTTATAAGCCCAATTGTAATGCATGCTGCGCCAACTAAAAAGCATGATAATGAAGCAATCCAAATTCCTTTTTTCATAATGATTCCCCTTTCTATTCAGCTTCCCTTAATTCACTTTTCTTAAACTTCTTGTGACAGAAATTACCAATTTCTCTAAATATACTGCGACATAATTTTAATGCTCCATTAAATAATACCACTCCAACTGATATAGCAATTAATGCCATACCAAGTATTACAAGTCCCTGAGCAAAATTACCGGCCCAGAATACTCCAGGTATAAGAGCAGCACCTGAAACTATAACAGCCAGAACTGCTACAACTATTGAAAAAAGAACTGCAAAGCATGCAACAGCTAATGAAAAAACTACTGCGACAGCTGCGATAGCAAGCGGTAATGCAATCGGTGATGCAAATATCGATAATATGATCAGCAGTATTGTCCTTGACATGTTATTTTTGCGCTGACTATTATCACTATCAGCAGCATTCCTTAAGCTTTCTGCTTTTTCACTTTTTATCTGTGATACAAGGGCATCATCAAGGATCTTTCTGGCTACATTTTCCGGAGCTCCGACAATAGGAATGACATCTGTTTCATCATCGATATCACCATCCATAAAGAATTCTGTATAATAATTTATCGCATCCTCGTAATCATCTTTTGGTAGTCCATGAAGTTTATCGGATAATACATTCATAAACTCTGTCTTATTCATAATTCCATTCTCCCTTCGCCTTTAAGTAAAATATCAATCTTTTCTTTGTAATTAATCCATTCTGATCTGTAATATTCGAGTTGCTTTAATCCATCAGGAGTAACTTTATAGTATCTTCTGTTTCTTCCCTGAAATGGCTTATCATATGTAGTAAGATAATTTTCCTTTTGAAGTCTCCTTAATACCGGATATAGAGTTGATTCTGAAATGTCTACAAGTTCCTGCATCTTCTGAGTCAGTGTATATCCATAAGAGTCTTCCTCTGCAACTATTCCTAATACACAGGCATCAAGTAATGGCGCTGTTAGTTGGTATGTCATTTTTTACCTCCTATATTATACGTCATATAATATTGTTTTCACAACATACTATATCTCATATAATATTGTTTGTCAACAAGTAAAAATTAAAATCAGATTAAAAAATAACGTTAGAACTTTTACTCCCTGCCATCACATAAAAAAACCTCAACACCTTATAATCTTAAGGTATTGAGGTTTTATGTTTCTTAGTGAATTTATTAATTCGGGTGACTGCTATAAACCAGCGGGATTGATACAGTAACTGTAGTACCTACTCTCTTTTTACTCTTAATATCAATTTTACCCCCCATCTTATCCACCAGTTTCTTTACGATAGTCATTCCAAGGCCTGTCCCTGGCAGTCTTCGTCCTACCGCATTCTTTTCTCTTTCAAATGGTTCGTAGATTGTTTCTAAGAACTCCTTTGATATGCCTATGCCATTATCCTCTACTATCAGCTTGTAATCATCACTTGTTTCTTCAATAGTAAATATTACATGTCCTCCCGAATTAGTAAATTTAATGGCATTTGAAATAAGATTAACTGTAATCATAGCAAGAGCACTTTTACAATGAACCACTTCATCTCTTGAAAGATTAACATTTTCAATCTCAAAACTCACATTCTTTCTTATAGCATCTGATAAGAAAATATCCATTATTCCCTCTTCTGCTTCTTTAATTGAAAATGCCTCTTCACTAAGCTTAAAATTATCACTTTCAACTAAGGTTACATCAAGGATATCATCCATAAAAGTGCTAAGATCCATACTGGCTTTTTTTATCTTGTGAAGATAATCATCCAGCAGTTCTAATTCATTTTCATTCTTTAATGCAATATCGGTATATTCAATGATATTATTAAGAGGTGTCTTTATATCATTTGACATATTGGTAATAAAGCTTGCTTTTCTGAAATTAGCTTCATTAACCGCCCCCTTTACCCTCTCAAGCTCTCTTGCTTTATGCTCAAGCAGTTTCTGATAATCAGACTGTCTTTCATTTAATTCTTCAATTTTTTGTTCTTTTATCTCACTCACAGTCCTATCCATATCCATAAGTTCAATGATAAACATATATATCATTGGTAGGATAAGTGAAAGACTGGTAAGTGAAAGTCCATATAAAAAGAACTGAGCAGCCGTTGCAAAAAGCGGTAATACAACAAATGTGAGAAGTGATATCCGGACACATTTTTTAAGATTCTTTCCATACTTTATAATGGTATAAAAATGCGCAGGAAAGATTACCGCAGGACATATATAACTTATCCAAAAAGTAGCATCGGTACGAGAATAAAGATTCTCAAAATCAACTGTATAATATAAATCGGTAAACTGTGAAAGCACTACGAGAGAAGCTCCTAAAATCGTAAATAATAAGATTATATCCTTGATCCTAGGGACTTTCTTTAATCCGCCTTCATTAAGCAGCATATCCGAAAGATAATTGGTGAAAATAAAAACTATGATATATGGCATTAAAAAAACCATAAAATTACTGATTCTTACAACGTAAAAGCCAAGACGGGAGGCATCTCCACGAAATCTATAAGAGTAGATTTCAAATATGATATAAAGGAATGAACTAAGACCCATAGCAACAAGAAGTCTTCTTCTTTTTTGAGAAAGAGACCTTGATAAAAGTGTAAATATCGTTGTAACAATAGCTACACCTTTTAACATAAAAAGGAGATTCATCTGAAATCCCTGTAATCTGTTTACTATGTCTAATGCTTGTAAATCCCTCATTGAAAAGTCCATTTAAGCCACCTGTAATCTGAGTAATCTGGATAAATAAAAAACTTTATGTGCACTTTCATTATGCACCATTTTCATTATAACATTTTTCCTATTTCAATAAAGATATAATATTAGAATTTTTTATGAATTATGCCCCAAAATAGGGGCATAATTTATCTATCTATTTCCAAATGTGTCTTAGAAACCGAATTATGAGGAAGTCCATCCTTCTTTGCGATTATATTGATAAGAACAATAAATACTATCGGAAAAACAATAAGACTTACTACAGTAAAAATTGTTCTATGAAAATTAGTACAATCAGGATCCGTATATGAGTTTGCCGTGCTTACGATAAGTATTATCAAAGAAAAAATAGCTGTTGGCTCAATAAAGTACTGCATTGCCAGCCTGCTTAAAAGGTCTTTTCTAGGAACCTTCTTTAATCCCTCAATGTCGCTTACGATTTTAACTTTAACAAGTGCATTGCCAATAGTCTGTTTCTTCCATACTCTTGGAAGGATTATAAAATATAAATAATAAAGTATAAGCTTTGTAAACTCTATCTGGAAAAACTCAAAATAAAGGAATGACTTAAACCAGTTTGCATATGCATAATTTATTATAAGATTTATGGAAACACAAACGACCCAATCTACAGCAAATGCAGAAAAAGCTCGTAAGAAATCCATCTTCTGCCCTCTCTTTTTTGCAACTTCATCCATTTTCTCAACTGATGGCAAAAAATGTATAAGTAATGGTGCCATCCAAAAGCCTATCATACAACCTAATGTATTATTCATTAAATCATCCACATCAGGACATCTGAATGCATAGGGATATATACCCCATACGCCTGAAAGCTGGGTCATCTCAAAGAACATGCTTACAAGAAATCCAATCCCTAAAGCCTTCTTCCATGATACTCTGAAATAATATCTAAGATAAAAGCCCAAAGGCATCTGCATGATTATATTAGCAATGATCTGAAAAAGCATTGCAGATGTAAGAAGTTTTTTCCATTTTGAAGCATTAAACCAGGTTGCTGAATCAGAGGATAAAAAACCCGCATCTTTCAAAGCCGTGATAATATTATTAAATAAATGATGATTAAATGGAACCGGATCTCTCTTTAATACTTCTTCAATTGCAGGTAACGGAAGAAGTGTAAGGAAAAATGCACACATCATATAAAAAATAAATGAGAATATCACAGTCACTCTCATAATTGATAAGCCATTATATTTTCTATAATTCCATATAAGAAAAGGGATAGTAAAAACTCCTACGATAACGGGAAATAACGCCACCGCTGTAAAGATTGGAAGCGAATAATTTGATAAATGCGATAACATATAAACCTCCACAATGTAAATGATCAATCCAAATTCACATTGTAACAGTTTCTTCTAACACCTTCAAGATACGCATTCACTGTGAAGATATTTATTGTGGTATCTTATTTGCTTTCATTTCAGCTTTATTTATATACATCATTTTATCTGCAATAGCTGCTGCTTCATCTATATTCATATTCTTTTCTATCATAGTATATCCAAAAGCACATCTATATTTTGCACTTTCTATTTTCTCTCGCATTTTTGATATGTCCTTCTTTACAGTCTCCTCATCTACACGAAAATAAAGAATCACAAATTCATCTCCTCCGATTCGATATACAGAACCCTTGTAAAATACAATTTCTTTAAAAATAGCTGATATGACCTTAAGCGCCATATCCCCTGCTTTATGACCAAAGTTATCATTAAGATATTTGAGATTATTCATATCGATAGAAACTATCGCTGTTATTTCTTTTTCCTTAACTTTTATATCTTTATAATAACTCTGCCTGTTTAATAACCCTGTCAGCGGGTCTATCTTAGCCATATGAATATATATAAAGATATAATAAACCAGCAAAGCCGAAGAAAAAAGCCCACTATAATCTCTTCCTTCTCTAAATATCATATAATATATAACTCCACATAAAGGAAAAAGTATTATATACATAGGCAAAAATCTTTCCTTTGCAGAAAAGCCTTTAAAGTATTGGATATTATAGAATACGAATACGAAAGAATAAAAAACAAATATAAAATATGGCCATCTATACAGAGGCCCCGCTATATATCTGTTATCATCAGAATAATAACAAACCAAATGAGTCCACTGAGATGTAAAATATAACGGTATGCTTACAATTTCTGGAATAATTAAAATAATCAACTTTTTTCTTCTTATATTTCTCATTACCGTAATAGTCATAAGACATATCAGAATTAATGGATAGATTGTATAAATCCAGGAAGTTAAAAAAGGCCGCCAAAAATTATATGTTGGCAGCGCTTGTGCCAACCTTTCCAAATGAAAAGAAATCGATTCAAAAAAAATCATTGCAACAATTAACCTTGTCGCTTTTTTCATCTTTTCAGTAATATGCACACTGAGACTTACAACCATAAGTAAGCCTCCAAGTTCAAATAACATTACATAATTTTCTAATATATACTGAGCTATAAACATAACGCCCCCAATCAACTAACCCATCAACTGATCATAGTATACCATATAATTCCTTTATTCAAAATAGCCTGCTATAATTATTAAACAAGGATTCATCAAAAAATAACAATTAGTAATAGTATTCCGTCGTATACTATAGATAAAATGTCATTCACGAAAAAAAGAAGCGCTAATCGCTTCTTTTTTCTATGCTTTTAACTTTAAGTATGATCATTACTTTGTTGCCTTTTACTTTCCCTCTTGTTATCTCTGCTTCCACATCTACCCATTCATTGGGCGAAGGAACTTTTGATATGTCATCAATTTCCGAAATAAAACCAACAAACTGTGCATCAGCTTCACAACATATTTCTATTTTTCTTCCAAGAAAAAATTGTCCCGGAGAAAGACGCAGCTGGTCTGACACCATCCCTTTAAATCTCACGGTTTTACCATAATACTTATCTGAATTTTCAAGACAGTCTATAAACCAGCTGCCAAAAATATCATCGGTTATGTTTATTATTCCATTTTCAGTGTTTAAGATAAGGTCATCTATATTATTATCAACACTTCCATCCTTCTTTATAAAAAATACTTCAGCACTGCCATTTAAGAGTTTTAACCGCCTTCTTGTTTCTCCTTTATCAAGATTATCACATCGGTTAAAAATGATCACATCTGCATTTCTTAAAGGAGTCATTATCAACTGCCTCATATTCTTTAAATACATAGGATATGTAGTAGAATCAACTAAACCAAAGATAGTCTCTATATACCATCCCTTTGGCTTTTTCATCTTAAGAAGATCCTCTATATCCCACATTCCATTATATTCTATATAAACATTTAAAGGATCATATACTTTCTTAATCCTTTCTAAGAATGCTTCATTAAAATCTTCTTTATCTTCAATTTCTATTACTTCTATCCCTACATCCTTTAAAGCATCCTTTTTATAGCAGTATTCTCCCTCTTCAGTACAAATGATAACTGAAGTTTTTCCTGTATATGAAAATGTTTTCAGGATAGTTTCCTGGATTGATAATGTTTTTCCACTGCCTAAAAAACCTGAAAATACAAAAATTGCTGTTTCCATATGAACACCTGCCCATTTCATATTTGCGACACTGTCGCAAATTATTATATTTCACTTTTCAGGCACTTGTCAATTTTTAAAAATTATCACAGGATTTTATCACAGCATTTTATTCACAAATTCTTGCTTTTGCTGCAATCACTGCATTTTCCAACTATGATGGTCTTTCCATAATCAATATCTATACCATATTTATCCTTAAGATTTTTTTCAACATCCTTAAATAATTCATTATCAAGATGGTAGATTTTTCCGCAATCAGAACACTTAGCATGAATATGACAGTTGCAGGCCTTATTATCATCTGAATACTGATAACAGGTTCCATTAATATCTTTATCCTTATAACTGATAAGACGTCCTTCTTTACAAAGTCTCTCCAAATTGCGGTAAATTGTGGATTTATCCACCTCTTCTCCCTGAGAAGAAAATGTATCCATTATATCTCTCGCTGTAAAGCTTCTATCCCTGTTTTCTTTTAAATAATCAAAAATTGCATTTCTTGACCTTGTCTTATACTCATTTTTCATTTTAGAATCCTTTGATTTCTCTCACAAGGCCCTGCAGATTAGTAAGATGCAGATAATGAGCACCACTTATCACAACTACCTTGCTATCTTTTTCCTTACTAACCTTACTTTCTACTGACACCAGTCCTCATAGGATTTTTTGATCCATTCATAAAATTCTTTCATTCCGTCTCCCTTTAATGCAGAAACGAAGAAAATCTCTATATCAGGATTTAATCTTTTAACTCTTTCGATACATTTATCTGTATCAAAATCAAAATACTCTCTTGTATCCATCTTTGTTACGATAAGAGCATCACTCTTTTCAAACATAAGTGGATATTTAAGTGGCTTATCATCACCCTCTGGAACACTAAGGATCATGATGTTCTTTCCTGATCCAGTATCAAATTCCGCAGGACATATGAGATTTCCAACATTTTCAAGGAATATAAGATTTAAGTTTTCATCACCCATAGCTTCCATAGCTCTTTTTGTCATGCCGGCATCCATATGACACATACCGTCTGTATGAGCCTGTATAGCTCTGGCACCTAAATTCTCAATTCTTACTGCATCCACGTCTGATGCAATGTCTGCCTCCATTACACCAATATTAAAGTCACTGCCTATGTCTTTAATAATACGGGATAAAAGTGTTGTTTTTCCCGATCCTGGAGATGACATAAGATTGAACATAAGAATCTTTTTTTGTTTCATGCTTTCTCTAAGCATTTCTGCATCACGATCATTTGAATCTGTGATGGAACGGTTTAATTCTATTACTCTCATCCTATGCCTCCTTCTCTCGGGATTTCTGGATTTCTTTTACAAGCCACTCTATCCATTTATCAAAACCTTCGCCAGTACGAGCTGAAACAGGAAGCACTTCCATATCTGGATTTAAGTCTGCTACATACTTTTTACAAGCTTCCACATCAAAATTAAATACCGGCATAACATCCATCTTTCCGATTAGTAAAAGATCACTCACCTGGAACATAAGTGGATATTTAAGAGGTTTATCATCACCTTCCGGAACACTAAGTATACATACTTTTTTTGTTGCTCCAGTATCAAATTCTGCAGGACATACAAGATTTCCTATATTTTCAAGGAAAAGTACATCAATATCACTGATATCTAACTTTTCTATTCCTTCCTTTGTCATATCTGCATCCATATGACAGGATCCACCTGTATGAAGTTGGATAACCTTAGCTCCTGCATTCTGAACCGTTATGGCATCAACATCACTGTCGACATCAGCTTCCATAACACCTATTCTATACCTGTCCTTTAATGCCTCTATGGTCTTTACAAGAGTTGTTGTCTTACCAGCCCCTGGAGAAGCCATAAGGTTAACCATGAAGACATTATTGTTCTTTAATATTTCTCTGACATTATCAGATGATCTATCATTGTCATTTAAAATATTCGATTTTACCTCAAGAATATCAAATTCGATCTTATTCATATACTCTTTAAATCCTTTTCGTAGAGTGTGTATTTACCATCTATTGCTTCTTTTGTCAGTTTCTCAACCCATTCAAGAGCTTCTTTATAGTCTCCTTTTTTTAGGAGTTCCCATGAAGTAAGAGTATGCTCAAACAAAATATGTATTCCATAAATCCTGCAGAAACGCACCCACATTGCAATACAAGGTAAACGGAAATTTGCAATGATAATTTCTAAAAACTGGTTTTCACCGATCTCTGCCATTTTTATATAAAATTCAAATGCTTTCTCAGCTGCTTCCTGCGGAGATTCCGACTGTCCTAATTCTTCTACGATATCTCGTAATTCTCTTATCTCTTCCTCAGTAATGATATTAATGGAATTTCTTATTGCAAGTTTTTCTAATGCCCATCTGATCTCAAGCACGGATTTAATATCAGAATCACTGATCACATCACCCTTGATCCTCATAATAGCATTAAGAGTATCTGCACCAGCATTTCGCTTATAATCATTTACAAATACTCCCTGCCTTGGAATGATAGAAAGAAATCCCTGATTTTCCAGTACTGCAATACCGGTATTTACAATGGTACGGCTAACGCCCATCTTTTCAGCCAGTTCTCTTTCAGGTGGAATCTTCTCTCCAATCTTTAATTCCCCGGATAGGATCATATCCTGGATCTTTCTTATAAACAAATCTTTCTGTGACGGTACGGTAAGTTTCTCGAATTTCATATTTTAATCCTCGATTCAATCTGGATCAGGTACTTCAATCTCCTTTATAAGGAATTCATTTCCCTGAATCAGCCATGTGTTCTCACTTTTACAATGAGGACACACTTTGGCATACTTCACGGTTTCATAGGTTTGTTTGCAGTCATCACAGTATGTAATGGCTGGTATTTTTTCAATAACAAGTTCAGTCTCTTCCAGGAGAGGTGTACGTTTTCTAGCCCATTTCCAGCAATCATGAAGATAATCTGGAATAACAGTAGAAACCTCTCCTAGACTGATTGTTACTTTGCTGATTTTATCAATATCATTTTCAACTGCTACTTCTTTCAAGTCGTCAATGATTTTAAAAACTACTCCAAGTTCATGCATAGATCAATCTTTTTTCTTTTTCTTAAACTTAATATTAATTGCCTGCTTAGCTGCATATGGAAGGATGTATTTTAACTTGTCTTCACTCTTACGCATTACAGAACATTCTGGATTAACACGTTCAAGAGTGATAGCACCAAATTCACACTTGGTTGTACAAATGCCACAGCCTATGCAGTGATTATCATCCACTACACTTGCTCCACATCCAAGACATCTTGCTGTTTCTTTCTTAACCTGTTCTTCAGTAAATACATCCTTATTATCTCTAAAACTCTTTGGCGCGTTAGGATCCTTCTTGCCCGGAACCTGACGCTTTGAATTATCATAAGATTCAACAAGGATGTCATCTTTATTTAATTCAACATAGCTGTTCTTATTTCTACCGATTGTAAGTGATGTATGAGGCTGTACAAAACGGTGGATTGATATAGCACCTTCTTTACCAGCTGCTATAGCATCAATCGCAAACTTAGGTCCTGTATAGACATCACCACCAACAAAGATATCAGGCTCAGCTGTCTGATATGTTACAGGGTCAGCTACAGCACCATTACCTCTTCCTAATTCTACCTTTGATCCTTCAAGTAAGTTGCCCCACTGGATGCTCTGACCAACGGCAAGAACTACATGCTTACATTCAATTGTGATAGTATCATTTTCATCATATGATGGGTTGAAACGTCCCGTTTCATCTTTTACAGAAAGGCACTTCTTAAATACTATACCCTTAACTGCACCATTTTCATCCTTAAGGATTTCTTTTGGTCCCCATCCACACTTGATCTTAACTCCATCTGATTCAGCTTCCTCAACTTCTTCATCTGAAGCAGGCATTATATCTCTTCCTTCAAGACAAAGCTGAGTAACTTTTGAAGCTCCAACTCTTACTGCATCTCTTGAACAGTCGATAGCAACATTTCCTCCGCCGACTACTACCACATCACCCTTGATGTCGTACTTTTCAGTAGCATTTACAACTTTAAGGAAATCAACAGCTGTTGTAACACCTGCTGCATCTTCACCAGGTACGCCCACCATACGGCCTCCCTGACATCCGATAGCGATATAGAAAGCCTTATATCCCTGTTTTCTTAATTCATCAAGAGTTATATCCTTACCTACTTCAATACCGGTACGGATCTCAACTCCCATTTCACGAATAACATCAATTTCAGCTTCGATAACGTCTTTCTCAAGCTTATATGATGGAATACCATAAACAAGCATACCACCGGCCTTTTCATTCTTTTCAAATACAGTAGGCTTATATCCTTTTTCTGCAAGATAGAAAGCACATGAAAGACCTGCAGGACCTGCACCAATGATAGCAACCTTATCTTCACTAAAGTCACCATCAACACGTGGAATGACCTTCTTAGGTATAAAACGTGTCTCTTTATTTAAATCCTGCATTGCAATAAACTTTTTAACTTCATCAATTGCAACAGCCTGATCGATAGTTCCTCTTGTACAAGCATCTTCACAACGTCTGTTACAAATATGACCACAGATTGCAGGAAGTGGATTATTCTTCTTGATAAGTTCGAGTGCTTCTTTATATTTTCCCTGAGCCGCTAACTTGAGGTAACCCTGAACTGCAATATGAGCAGGGCAGGCTGTCTTACATGGAGCTGTACCTGAAGCATGTGACTCAATGCGGTTATTATCACGATAATCCCAATCCCAGTCATCCTTAGTCCACTTCTTTTCTGATGGAAGCTGATGCTTAGGATACTTAACTTCTGAACCGTCCTTCTTGCAAAGCTTCTGTCCGAGTTTAACTGCACCTGCAGGACAGAACTCTACGCAACGTCCACAAGCTACACATTTACTCTTGTCAATCTTTGCCACATAAGCAGAACGTGAAAGGTTTGGCGTATTAAAAAGAAGTGATGTACGAAGTGCATAACATACATTTACATTACAGTTACAGATAGCGAAAATCTTATTTTCACCATCAATATTTGTGATCTGATGTACAAAACCGTTATCTTCAGCTTTTTTAAAGATTTCTAAAGCTTCTTCTTTTGTGATATAAACGCCACCCTTATTTGTTTCTACAACATAGTCAGCCATATCACCAACAGCAATACACCATCCATCTTCCACATCACCACAGCCTTCATCATAAGTTTTTCGGCTGCGACGGCATGAACAAGGTGACTTAGCGTACTTTCCTTCATATTTATCAAGCCAGTGAGAGATCTTCTCAATACCGATGGCTTCATTATTCATATCAATAGCTTTTTCAACAGGAATAACATGCATTCCGATGCCAGCTCCTCCTGGAGGTACGATCTTTGTTACCTTCTCAAGAGGAAGTCTTGTCATATGTTCAAAGAACATTCCCATTTCTGGATGCTCTTCAATAAGATCCTTATTCATGTTAGAGAACTCAGCTGATCCTGGAACAAACATAGGAAGTACATACTGCTTCTCATGTTCTGGATTCTCATAATTCCACTCAATAAGTCCAGTCCATGACATGTGATCAAGCATTTTCTGAAGCTTTTCATCTTCAAGTCCTGATAATTTCTTTAATTCTTTAAATGTCTTTGGCTTTCTTATTCCACCAAACTTAAGTGCAAGTTCAGCTTCCTCATCTGTGCAAAGTCTTGCAACTGCCCAATACTCAGGATCATCTTTTGTGATCTTCTGAAAACCAAGTTTGATAGGAACACGGTCAGTTATCATCTTTCCTAATTTAACTACCGGCTTTCTCATTGGTTCGTCAACATTTGCGCATTCTGGTCTAAGAGGATAGTGTGGATCTCCTTTTTGGCTCATATATCATTCTCCCTTTAAAGATATTTGTTTAATAATATGCTTATTAAAAAAATAGCATTGTAATGGTCATACCACCACAATACTATTCTAGCATAAAAGCCAAAAACCAAGAATATTCATAGCTGTTATCGACTTTTTTTGTATGTTTTAAAGTTGAATTTAGATACTTTCACATTTTTGTCATAGCATTTTTTATTTTGGTATTACCAAGCATATTCAACCACTGAACAATTTTTTACACCAAATTTTGCAAATTCTTCATTGGTCATATCATTAAAATATGAATTGACCATTCTGGCTATTCCATTATGAGCAACCAGTATATAAGTCTTATCCTGCTTCTTTATCTCATCAAGAAGGTTGTATATTCTCTGAGCCAGCTGCAGCATGGACTCTCCTCCTTCATAATGATCCGCAAAAGAAGCTTTTGCTTTCATAAAATCCGCTCCGTTCCTTGGAGTAGATTCATATTTACCAAAATTCTGTTCCTTAAGTCTTACCTCTTCTCTTGCTGGTATACCGGTAATCTCTGCTATATGAAGTGCTGTGTCCCTGGCACGGATAAGAGGTGAATATATTATACAATCTGCCTTGATTCCTTCATTCTTTATAAGCTCACCAGTCTTTACAGCCTGCTCATGCCCAAATTCTGTAAGCTCAATATCTGTAGCTCCACAGATCTTATTTTCTACATTCCATATTGTCTGTCCATGTCTTACAAAATATAAATGTCCCATTATTTTTTCTCTCCTTATATGTTCCTAATTTTACTCTTTATTTTTATCCATATTTTCTCTGCATTTCATATGTTTTTTTATATAATAATTTAAGTGACGTTATACCAGATATCTATAATATCTGTATTTTTTCCTTTTTACAATCATCTTTGATAGGAATATAATAAGAAATTGTGTGTTAATCCTATGTAAGAATGAAAGGAAGTTGATGATATGAATAAAGATCTTACTGTTGGAAAACCCGATAAAGTTCTCTGGGCATTCTGCCTGCCATTATTTGGAAGCATTATCTTTCAACAGCTATATAATATAGCCGACAGCCTTATTGCCGGAAGATTTATCGGCGAAAATGCTCTTGCAGCAGTTGGAAACAGTTATGAGATAACCCTTATCTTTATTGCATTTGCATTTGGGTGTAATATAGGATGTTCCGTGATCACTTCCGTTTTTTATGGTGCTAAAGATCATAATAATATGAAATCTGCTATATCAACTGCCATGATAATGAGTGGTGTGATATGTATGATATTAATGATCTTTGGAACTGCTTTTGCTACGGATCTTCTTAGATTGATAAAGACTCCTTCAATAGTTTTTAATGATTCAAAAATATATCTGGATATCTATATATGGGGATTTCCATTTGTTCTTTTCTACAATATAGCAACAGGAATCTTCTCAGCTATGGGAGATTCCAGGACTCCATTTTATTTTCTTGCAGCATCTTCTGTATCAAACATCTTAATGGATATCTGGTTTGTTGCAGGTTTTAATATGGGCGTTGCAGGAGTTGCCTGGGCAACATTTATCTGCCAGGGAATCAGCTGTTTTCTTGCTCTTATTGTAATATTTATCAGACTTAAAGCTATCCCAAACGAAGGAAAGTTCCAGCTTTTCTCATTTACACTACTGCTTAAGATAAGCAAAGTAGCAATCCCAAGTATTTTACAGCAAAGTTTTATCTCTATCGGAAATATCATAATCCAGCGCCTTATAAATGGCTTTGGTCCAGGAATCATGGCAGGTTACAGCGCTGCAATCAAGCTTAACAATTTGGTTATCACTTCCTTTACAACCCTTGGAAATGGTATCTCAAACTATGCTGCTCAAAATATCGGTGCCCGTAAATATAAACGAATCCCTGAAGGTTTTAAAGCCGGCCTTAAAATGATATGGATCCTTTCCATACCACTGATCATAATATATACAACCTTAGGAAAATATCTCCTTATATTCTTTATGGATAATCCTTCTTTCGAAGCTCAGCATTCAGGAGTAATCTTCCTTAGAATAGTTGCTCCATTTTATCTCATTATATCAGCAAAGCTTGTAGCCGACGGTTTTCTCCGCGGTTCAGACATGATGGGAAAATTTATGTGTTCAACCTTTACAGATCTTATACTCAGAGTGATACTTGCCATAATTCTTTCCCATACAGCGCTAAAATCCACTGGAATATGGTGTGCCTGGCCAATAGGATGGACTATAGCTGCTGGAATGTCAGTTTATTTTTATACAACAGGGCCTTGGGATGGCCTAAGCAAAAAAAATGAAAATAGTTTAAATGGCCAGTAGCCCAAAAAAGGAAAGGTACGAGCGCACTAAGAATGTGCTTTCGTGCCTTTCCTTTTTTGATGTTATGGCCATGGAACCATATTGTTTTTATAACTTTTCTTTTTTGTTATGGCCAATTTTATAACTCCACTATTCTGGTGGCGTATTTGAGGATTTCTTCATCGTGAGTTACCATTACTATAGTTGTTCCTTCTTTGTTTAACTTTTCAAATAGTTTCATAACTATTTCCTTATTTCCTGCATCAAGGCTTCCTGTTGGTTCGTCTGCCAGCAGTAATTTACATTTCTTAAGGAATACTCTTGCTATAGCAACTCTCTGCTGTTCTCCACCACTAAGAGTATATACTTTACTTTTTAATATATTTTTATCCAGTCCAACTTTCGTTAAAACCTCTTCAATATCCTTTTCGGTAACATCCGTGAAATGTGATGCAATATTTAAGTTGTACTGAACTGTCTTATCCTCTACTAGGCCATAGTTCTGAAAAACGTAAGTCATTTCAGTTCTTAGCAACTTTCTTCCACTTGGCTTTCTGATATCAGGATTTTTCTTATCAAACAGATAAAGATCTCCTTTATCAGCTTTTTCTATCATTCCCATGATATTTAGCAATGTGGTCTTTCCTTTTCCACTTTCTCCACAGATCGCTACAAATTCTCCTTCTTCTACGGAAAGATTATAATCCTTAAAAACCATATGATGTCCATAGGACTTTGAAATATTTTCTAAATTAATAACGCTCATAATTAGTATATTTTTCCCCTCTTCTACTATTTAATTGCTTCCAGCTTTGCTAAATTCTTCTTTTTAACGATGCGATTCGACATCAGTATAAATAGCAGAATATCCACAACAATAGCAGATAACGCAATCCATATATTAATGTTCCATCTAATACTTGCAAGGATTAGAACAGGTACCTGATATGCAAGCAAAAAAATATGTAACCAGAACATATTAATAAATGAATATCCTTCTCTAATCTTTATGATAATCTCTCTCGTATGGTTATTGATCAAAAGACTTATTGCATAAAAAAGCAATATCAGATAAGAGATGATATATATGATCGAGTTTGTGATCAGACCAATGCTGTATTTTATATTTCCATATAATCCTTCATAAAAAATCTGAGAAACCGCTGAGGCCTCAAACATATTTGGTGTCAGATCATACTTATTAACGCTGTCATAAATCTGTTCATAAGCAGATAATTCACTATCTTTATCATATGTAAAATAAGTCCATCCCATCATTTCTGTTACAGAACCTTCTTCTTCCGCTTCCGGATCTGTAATCATCCTTTGTCTATACCAATCTGGATTTATTATTTCCAAGAATAATCTTTGTTCTTTCCCATCACTTTTTCTTGATATGGTCGGATTATATGCATAAAATTCACAATTGCTGTCATAATATATAAAATTAGCGTCTATATTTAAATACTTCTTAAACTGTTTTTCTGCCACAGTAAAATCATATCCCTCAGGGACAAGATAATTATTTTTTTTCACATCAATCATATCCGGAGTTAATCTTCTTCCATCAAGGAGGTAAATATCATTAATATTTAAATAACCTATACTTACTCTACCAAATTCAGCATGATTTTTTTTCTCTTCCAGATAGTCTCTATATAGTTCTGGTCCAAGCCTCTCCCTCATTTCTTCATCCGAGGGTTGAAAATCTAAATAATCTAAATTAGGCAGTTCCATAACAAATACTTCATCTGTATTTTCAAGAAAATCCAAGTATTTCTCCGCAATATATTTTTCATTACTTTCAGTATCTCTTGATCCATCTGAAAACTGCAGATCTGCTATCCCATCAAACATTTTCTTTGAATTAGAATACATCTCTATATCCTTAAATAATTCTTTCACCTGAATTGTTATCTGAGATAAATTAATACATATGATTACTAAAGCCAGCAATTTTAAAACTGCACTTATACCGATCAAAAATCTGTTTAAATTCTTTCCCTTTATATCAAGAATTCCAACAATACTGTAAACATATATAACTGCCAAAGAAAAGATCACAAAAAAAATTCCATATAGAAGAATATAATAACTTCCATTTTTTAGAAAGAATACTCCTGCTGTGCCTAGATTATATATTGATGATAAAAAAACAGTTATGCATAAACTTTCTATTCCTATGACCATTATAGATGGAATTATTATTTCCTTATATTCCATTCTTAATATATCAAAAGGAGAATATCCTTGCGTCTTACAGATTGAATATTCTGAATTTCTTGAAAAAGAATAAATGACCACTGATAAAAGGAAAAACAATGTCATTACAACTAACAATATCTTTAAATTAATACTCTCATCGTATACCACTCCACCTTGTCGATTTGACTCTTCATATGCCATTTTAGTTAATAACTGACTATATATAGTCTTATACTTTGACGGAATCCAAATTGATACTGTAGAGAGATTTATGTCCTTTATCTCTGATATTTTTTCAAAGGGAACTAATCTTTCCGTATAAGTCTCATAAAAAATACCATATATTTTTTTTTCATCTCGCTGCGGTTTTGTAGAATATATTATTCCCTCTTCAAGTTTTCCCCCTTGTAGATCCATTTGCCATGATTCAGGAGTTTTATAAATATAATAATAATCCAATTCGCCCTTTTCATTATAATATTCAAGAAGCAAATCTATATTATACCTATTAGCTGTTTCATATATCTGTTTTAAAGCCTCTTTATTTGATTTAGAATTTGGTTTTAGAAATGTTAATTTAATCTTTCCTTTGGTAAGACTCTCCTCTGACTGAACAGAAAAAGAAGCCATCAGAATAGATGTCATAATTAATATATTTAATATCAAAAGTCCGAATACTATAGTCTTTTTTTTCATACATGCTACCTTATTATTTTAAGAAAAAGGGCTATCTATTACATAAAGATAGCCCTACAAATCTATTACTTAATGTTTTCCCCCTCCAAAATCATACCAGGCTTCATTTCCACTTCCTTTTTTTAAAGATGTCACAAAGGCTGTTCTTCCAAATTCACGCTGACCTATTTTGTATTTTATTTTATTACGTTTCTGTCCTATAGCTGTTGCTGAATACCAATTATAATCTGTATCATAGTAAGATGAATAGACATAATCCCCTCTTATTCCTCCATCAAAATGTCCATGATCTGAATCAATAACCTTGGCACTTACTGCCCCAGCGATTGATAATGATAACATAGCAGAAAGAACCACTGCCGAAATCATTTTCTTGAATTTTCTCATAAATCTAATATCTCCTTTGTTATTATTTACACTTATAAGAAAAAGCAGTATACTTTATCTAGTACTTTTTCTTAAAGTGCTAGGGTTTTGGACTCTGGTTATTCGCGATTTAATCCAGAGTCCTTTTTTATATAATGCAATAAAATTATTGCCTTATACCATATTAAATAATTAAACAATTAACTGGAAAAGTTTGGAATTCTTACCCTCAACATATAAAAACCTCCCCCGTCTGTGTTCATTTACTGCACCAATCATCCATGTAAAAAACATCCTCTAAAAAATATTATAGTTTCCATTTACCAAAAGTCAATCACAAAATTTAAAAGCGCACCATTTTATATTTTGTCAACAGAATATTATTATTTTGTAAAAATATAATTTTTAATGTTCCATGGCCATAACAAAAAAAGGAAAGGCTTAAAAACAATACAGTTCCATGGCCATAACATCAAAAAAGGCAAGGCCCGAAAGCACATTCTTAGTGCGCTCGGACCTTGCCTTTTTTGGGCTATTGGCCATTTAATCTATTTCTTTTTTAGTATCCACCGCGGGTTAATCTTCTTTCCCACTCATATTTTGTCAGAGGTTCATCATATAAGAACCCCTGTACTTTGTAACATCCAAGATTTCTTAAGAATTCAATCTGATTCTCTGTTTCAACACCTTCGGTTATAACATCGATTCCCAGTTTCCTTGCCATTGTGATAATACTCTGGATTATAATCTCGTCATTTTTTCCCAATCTCTCATAATTTATAAAGCTTCTATCAATCTTAATCTCAGATATTGGAAAATCTCTTAAGATAGATAAAGAACTATAACCTGTTCCAAAATCGTCTATACTCGTATTTATGCCACCAAGGCAAAGCTCTGTCATAAATTCAAATAACTGTTTTTGCTCAGTTTCATCAACAGTCTCAGTTACTTCGATCATTATCTTACCAGGATCTATTCCTGCACACTCTATTACAGATAAGATCATATTAGCTGTATCCTTCGGTGTTCTTTCCTCATCACAAATGTCTCTTCTGGAAAAATTTACTGAAACAGGAACAGTATCATTTCCTAAGTCCTGCCAGCCTTTTATATCTGCACATACCTTTTTTAGCATATAAAGATCAAGTTCTAGTGAATGTCCATTTTTCTCCAATATTGAGATAAACTTTGCAGGAAGAAGAATATCATTATCTCTGTTCCATCTGGCAAGAGCCTCGGCACCTATTATCTCATTTGTTCTAATATCCACCTTAGGCTGATAATATACTTCTATGGCATTATTTTTAAGGGCATCAGAAAATTCCTGCATCAGCATCTTATTTAAAATGATCTGCTTATGCATTTCAGGATTAATGACTACCACATCTTTTCTCTGAGCTCTTGCTATGGATAAAGCCGCAGAACAAGCTGTCATGATCTCCTCCGGCTGTTCAAATTCATTAATAGGATATAAGCCTGCCGTTGAATATACTCTTACCTTATCCTCAAAAGGACCACGATATGCGCTGATCTGAAGAGAAGATATGAAATTAAGGAACTCTTTTCTCCTGTCTTTATAAATAAGGGCAGCAAAATTATCGCCGCCAAAGTGTGAAAGCACTTCACCCTTTACAAGTTCCTTACTTATCTTATCTGCATATCTCTTAACACAATTATCTCCTTCAACTCTGCCATATTTACGATTTATTATTCCAAACCCACGTAAATTGATAAAATAAGAATCAAATCTTATTATGTCCCCATTATTTAATTTATTAACTATCTCATTTATAAACCCACCTGAATTTGGAAGACCTGTAAGATAGTTGGTAAGACTTATCATCTTAAGCTTGGAAATAAGTCTGTTTCTGGCTCCATGAAGCATGATGATATCTATTATTGCATTAAGGTCAGCTCTTTCATTATAGGTAAATGAATCTTCTCCCTTAATGACATAACCCTTAAATACAACCATCCCACCTTCTTCAATATGGATTTCTCTCACATAATCACTTTCCTGTGACACTTCTTTTTCTGTGAGATAGATAGTTTTTTCCATCATTTCACCCATAGGCGTATATTTGCTTATTGGCTGATAAAGGGTTACTGTAAGTTTTCCAAGTCTTATAAAGCCTCCAATACTTTTTAACCCTTCACTGACAGCACTTACTGTATCAACACTCTTATTTAAAGCCTCTAAAAATGGATTAAATTCGGGATTTATAAGTCTATCTTCTTTTTTTATTCTTCCGTCATTTCTTTTTAATATTTCCTTATTAGAATACATTGCCATATCAGCATCTTTTATAATATCTCTGATATCTATATCCCTGTTATCCCAACAGGCTGTTCCAATAGCCAGACTTAAAGTATTATTTCTAATCCTGAAAGAATGCTCAAGTTCGATTATTTCTTCAGCATATTTATTCGCCTGATTAATATCTATTCCTGGAAGGATGGAAACAAACTCATCTCCTCCGGTCCTAAATAATTGAAATCTTTCAGGAAGTACATCCCTAAGAACTACCGATGTCATTCTGATTAATTCATCCCCAACAAGATGACCGAAGGTATCATTTGTTTCCTTAAGATCATTACAATCAACAACTATAAAGCTGACAGGAAGATTTTCTCCTTTTTCTACTTCTTCGATATAAAGATCATAAGCTCTTCTATTTCTTAAACCTGTAAGAGAATCAAATAAAGACTCTTTCTCAAGGCTGATCCTTATAGTCTCCTCTTCAGTCACATCATAAATAAGCCCAACTATTCCAACTACATTTCCTTCGTCGTCATGGATAGGCTCTTTTATTACCTTAAAATATTCCTGCTTATTGTCCAGATTGATATTTAACACATAGCTTGTGCCCTTATCGCTTTCAATTACTCTTTTGTCACTTTCCATGGCAATAAGCGCATTTTCTTTATCTTTTCTTACTTCAAGATCCGTCTTTCCTGCAATAGACCAATGTCCATTATCTTCTCCCATATCCAGATGATGCCAATACTGGGTTGCAAACAGATATCTTCCCTCTTTATCCTTAATATAAATATTGGATGGAAGGAGTTTTAATATACTCTCTAATTTGCTTAAAGGATTTCCACCTAATTCATCAATCTCATATGCTAATTTTTTAAGCTCATCTTCATTAATCTCACCCATATCAAACCTCCCCTTATATAGTGCATCATTTTTTTGTTTATTCTGTGTCCAAAAAAAAAGAGTGAAAACAAATCTCACCCCTTTTTTACTAAATATTTTTAATTAATTTTTTATAAGTAATACACACTGATAACCACTTAGTGTACCGCCAAATTCTGAATCAGATAATAAATCCTTAAATCCAGCATATTCCATAACCGAAGCCTCTTTGTCCTGTGTATGGAAAATAAGGATCTCACCAGAAGTAAGATGATATGAAAGAAGATTCTTCATATTATCACTTTCAGTATAAGAATAAGACCCTTCTGTTATCGCATGTATCATATGTCTAAAATATGTAAGTCTCTGATACCAGGCATAAAGTTCCTTATCCTGTCTATTCTCATCCCAGATCATTCCACGTCTGTTATCCGGATCCTCAGCTCCTGTAAGTCCCACCTCATCTCCATAATAAAGGAATGGTGTTCCAGGAAGAAGCATTTCCATAGCCGCTGCCAGGCGAAGCTTTCTCTTATCTCCTCCTGCTCTATATAAGAAACGACTTGTATCATGACTGTCTATCAAATTCCAAAGTACCGGGATAACGGCACTATGATACTGTCCTAATAAGAATCCCTGCTCTGCCATAAACTCAGATGGTCTTAAAGAATTATCACATATCATTGAAGAAACACTCTTAAAGAATGCATAATTCATAACTGAATCCCACTGATCTCCCTGAAGGAAATCAGGAGCATAATGCCATACTTCACCTACGATAAGAGCCTCAGGATTAATGGCCTTTATCTCTTTTCTGAATCTTCTCCAGAAATCATGACCTATCTCATCTCCTACATCCAGTCTCCAACCGTCGATGCCAAAATCTTTAATATAATACTTAGCTACTTCAAGCACATAATCAGCAACTTCTGGATTACTGATGTTAAGCTTTGGCATGCCTCCATGGTAAGCAAAGCTCTGATAAGAAGGTTTTCTATCAGCTGTTCCATAATCAATAGGCATAGAATCCATATAATACCAATCCCAGTATTTAGATTCTCTTCCTTTTTCGATCACATCCTTAAAGGCAAAGAAATCTGTAGCTGTATGGTTAAATACACCATCCAGCATAACTCTCATATTCAACTCATGAGCCTTATCTATCAGCTGATGAAGATCCTCTGCAGTTCCAAGAGATGGATCTACTGTATAATAATCAATGGTGTCATATTTATGAGATGAATCAGACTTAAAGATAGGTGTCATATATATAACATCGACACCCATCCCTTTTATATGATCAAGATGATTGATTATACCTTTAAGATTACCCTTAAGATCTGCCTTCCAGTCAATAGGTTCCTGATACCATACTTCATCAGGTATATCTTCTGTTGTTGCAAATCTTGTAGGAAAAATCTGATAAACAACTGCATTCTTTGCCCAGGAAGGAATAAAAAAAATATCTTCTCTTCTGGAAAGAAGCGGACAGTCAAACATTGATTCAACTCCCCAAGGCTCGCATGAGAAAAATCTTGAATCACCAAACCATATACGGGCACCTGCTGAATCTATAAGTTCAAAGAAATATCTAAGACAAAGAGTCTCAGGATTACCTGAATTTTCAGTTCCCGGTCTCTCCATTATATCTATGTCCGCCATATAATAATCGTGACCGAAATCACTGGCATATCTCTTCATTTCACAACAATTTCTTGTGTCATATTTTTCTACCGGTATATATTTATCTCTGGTATGAAGATATATAGCACTGATATCCCCCTTACCTGTTGATAATCTAATCCTAAGTTTTCCATTTTCAAGAAAAAAGCAGTCTCTTTGATCTGCGTAATGTGATATTCCTGCGTAATTCATGTCTGTCTCCTTATATCCTAAACCCGGAATCTTCTCTTTATTTCATTTGAAATCATGCGGCCACCAAAAAGAATGGTTCCTAACAACACAATACCCGTGAATAGCACAGCAATAAGCTGCAGCAGGGTGCTGCCAAATCTCATATGTTTGTTCAAACCAACTATAGCATCTATTATACTAAGAATAAAGGTGACAATTTCCGTCATTATATAATTCTGCCATCCATCAATAGCAATAATCATGAACACTATAGCCATTACATCTGCAGCAACAAATGTTATCGGAAGGGCATAAGACACCGACCAGCCCTGCCATCCTACCAGAAGATCAGTAAGCACCAGAACTATTCCCGTTGCAAACATCTGTCCCTGTAAAAGGCGCTGAATGCTTTTCCTTTTTTGAAATGAATAGGTTATGACAAAGCATCCATATGTAAGTTCCAGCCCTACAAGAAGTGACCAGTATACTCCATTAAAAGTTACATAGTTAATGATTATCACTGTAGTTTCAGCAATGATAGAAAGGAATATTATTATCCTTATAAGTAACTGCATCTTCTTTAATGATTCACTGACATCAGGATATGTAAGGGATCTTGATTCCTTCTCATGAGCATTTTCAAGAACTCCATGACATAAAGGACACTCGATGGCATCATCTTTTATTTCAATATTACATCTCACACATCTTCTACTCATAATATACTCCATTCGTTTCGATAGAAACATTTACTCCATCACTTGAAAGAGTTCTAAAGAACCATTTCTGTATTTCTGATTCCTGAATACATGCACTGAAAGTAAGGGTAAGCATATCACCATATGAAAAAACAGTTATCTTCATATTCTGTCCCTTTGACATTGAAAGGATTGCCTGGAATCTTTCAATATACTGTGAATAAGGATCAGAAGTCTTTATGATACCAAGGTTAGTAACTGTCGATGTATTTGCTTTAGCTGACGCATTGTAAACAAATCTCATGGCAATCTTCTTAATAAAAAGAGGGATCGCTCTAAGTACAAGATTCTTCTCATTAGATACATTATATGAGAATAATTTTTCAAGATTTTCTTTATTTATCTGCTTTTCTAAACTTTCCTTAACATGCACCACTACTTCTTCAAAGGTGTAATGGTCCTTATCAGGATAGAATTCTGATGTGACCACAACAAAGAAATTCTTATTTGTATCCGAGTTAAAATAAGGCCTTAAGTTAACCGGAACGCATATAGATATCGGTTTTTTTGACTCTGCACCATTAAGATAACCGTTATATATAGCCCAGGTATAAGCCGCAACAATATAAGTATTGATAGTCACATTATATTTCTTTGCTGCTGCCTTGATATCCTTTATAGGCATAACTCCATGTATAATGGCAAACTGATTTATAGGCAGTTTCTCCCCTTTTATTATCACTGCCTTCTTAGTCTTATAAGTCTTCTTTTCCTTACGCTTATAATTTCTAACATAACTATCCTGAGTATCAAGGGAAGTCTCCGGGGCAAGTGCATTTCTCACCTGACTTGAAAGCTCAGGATGAGCATTTCTTATATATTGATATGTTATCTCTTTAAGGAAATTAATGGCACCATTTCCATCTGTAAGTGCATGAAACACCTCAAGATTTATCCTATTCTTATAGAATGAAACTCTGAAAAGATAGTTATGGTTACTATAAGGATTGATATACATACACGGATATGTATATTCTTCTTTTACCACCGGTGCCTTAGCTTTATTTTCTTCAAAATAATACCAGAAGATTCCTTTCTTCATGGTTGATTTAAACACATCAAAATAAGGCAGAACTGTCTCCAATGCTTCCTGCAATAGTTCTCCCTTTATCTCTTCTTTTAAAATTACTGAAATCCTATATACATTACTCATTCCCTCTCTTGCGATCACAGGGAAGAGGTTCGCTGTATTATCCAGCTTAGCCCATTTCAGATTTTTATCACGTTTCATTATGTCATAATCTTCCTTATTACTGATCTTTGTTTTTATTCTTCTTAAATATCAAGAATTTACTTAATAAATAATTAGTGATAAGGATAAGGATCTGAACCAATAACTTTGCCACCTTATGATCCATACCTACCACATTAACGAAAAATAGCATAAAGATTATATCCAGCAAAAGACTTCCTAGTCTTGCGATATAAAATTTTGCCATTTCCTTTGGAATATTCTCCTCTTTACTTCTAAAAACAACGTATCTATTAATAAAATATGCAAATGTAACTGCAAGTATCCAGGAGATAACATTTGCAATGCTTAATTCTATATTTTTCTTTGGATTAAGAAAAAATAATGTTAATAAAAAGAAAGATCCCAGACTGATAACAGTTGTCATAGCCCCGGCAATTATATAGGTTATAAGTTCCCTATATTTAACTGCAAGACTCTTAATCTTATCTATCATTTACACTACCACTTAATTTTCTTTATTATCTTTACTTATTTTTTCTCTGATCACATATACAGGTCTGTTCTTTATCTCAACTGTATTTTTAGCTGTATAAATGCCTAAAACTCCAAGATTTATAAGAAGTATTCCAAAAAGCAAAAGCATAAATACCAAAATTATCCACAGGTCTGCCACTTGTTTTTCTGCCAGCCTAAGTATCAGTAAAACTATAAATGTTATAAAGCTGATAGAACTTATTATCATTCCGCTTTTAAATGGCCACAGCAGCGGTGACGTTGAATAATCTGTGATCCCGCCAAAGGCATATTTAAATAACTTGCTTATATTCCATTTGGATTTTCCTTTTTTTCTTTCTTCAACTGTATAAGGCATAAGATATGTATTATATCCTACCCATGCAAATAACCCCTTGGAGAATCTGCTTTTCTCCTGAAGTGATATCACTGCATCCTTTACAGTTGATCTAAAGCACCTGAAATCGCTGGCTGCGGCAGGTATCTCAATCTCTGTCATCTTCTTGATACCTGAATAGAATCCAGCCTTTAAGACTTTCATAATAAAACTTTCTTTACGTTTCTTCTGGTAGCAGGCAACTTCATCATAATCTTTGTTCTGCTTAAGAAATTCCATCATTTCAAGCACATATTTAGGATGCTGCTGAAGATCTGCATCGATAAGTGCTGTATATTCTCCAGTTGCTTCTCTAAGTCCTGCAAGGATTGCTGCCTCTTTACCAAAATTTCTTGAAAAATCAACGACTTTAATATCCATGCCATTGTTTTTCTTTATTAACTTCTTTATCTCATCATAAGTATTATCTGTAGAGCCATCATTAACAAAGATGATCTCTAAATCTTCTCTCATGGATTCAAATACATCCAAAACCGCTTCATAGAATAAAGAGATGTTTTCCTCTTCATTAAAGCATGGCACTACTAAAGACAATACCTTGGTCAATTGCTTCATAAACCGCCCTGTCCATTATTTCATAATTTAAAGCTTTAAGTCTTTTAAAAACTTAAAAGCACTATTTCCGATTATAGAATAAATGGACAATTTAGTAAACCCCGCGAATGCTTATTAAAGTTCAGCTTATTAAAGTTCCGGTTTTGTTAGGATCCAGGTTTCATTAAGGTCTCTGTCCAGGACCTCCCATCTGACCCGGGTCACCCATCTGACCTTGACCGCCCATCTGTCTTCCACCGCCCATCTGATTTTCCGGCATTTCAGTTACAACTTCTCCATTAATAGTTACTGTTCCACCATTAATAGTTCCGCTTCCATCATGATCGAAAGAAGAAGTTGGTGCGGTAATAGTTATCACTCCATCATTAACAACGATATCACCATTGGCATCTACTGCATCTGTATCTCCGGCTCCCATTGTAATAGTGGTATTTCCGCCATTGAATGTGATAAGCGGGCTTATGGCATTACTCTTATGAGCTGCATTGATTCCATCATCACTGGCATTAATTGTTATATTTCCATCATTTATCTCAACCTGTGTCGCTTCTATTCCTTCAGCCGCATCTATAGTTATATCTCCACCGCTGATAACTACGGTTGTTGTGGCGTGTAATCCATCATCTCCAGCCTTGATATTAAATGTGCCACCTGTGATCTCTATATTTCCAACAGAATCATCATCATTATATTCAGCATGAAGTCCGTCATCTTTTGCATCGATCGTAAACGATCCATCTTCTACTTCTATTGAATTATTTGCTCTTACAGCATTTTTACTTGATGTGATCTTATATTCTCCACCTTCAAATTTAATATCATCTTTTCCAGTTATAGTATTAAGTGACTCTGTCTCAGAAGAATCTAATGTAAGGCACGCCTCTCCATCAAATTTAATATCATCTTTTGCGTAAATAACTGCATCAGGTGTTGTATCTCCATCATCTTCTATAGTTCCAGTAACTTTAAGACTAGAAGCAGTTTTTGTTGTGATGGTAGTTTTAGCAGCTGACACAACATATATACAAGGTTTATTGGTATTTTCAATACTAACTCCATCCAATACGATATTTACCTTTGCATTTTCCTTATCAGCCTCAATTCTTATAGTACAATTCTTTACACTGCCTGTAATATAATAAGTTCCCTCTTCTGTTATAGTTATATCTTTTTCATCGCTAAGAGTGATATTAGATGTTAATTCATTTGTATCAGCACTGTTAGTAGTATCAGTTGCCTTTACTTCCTCTTTCTTTTCAGTAACTGCTTCTGTTGTAACTGAAGTTGATGTTTCAGTAGATACGTTATCAGATCCACCAGTAGAACCACAGGCTGCAAGTGAAGCAGCAAGCAGAATTCCGATTCCTGATGCAATAATTCTTTTCCTAAAAACTAAATATTTATCCTAAATTATTCACGGCAGAGCCGTGAAAGTGGCTGAAAGCCACATAGTTACTATATTTTAACTGAATATTGCATTTCACTTATTAAGTGAATAAA